>NZ_CP036265.1:4849518-5162366 GCF_007743815.1 Alienimonas californiensis | reverse complement strand
CGGCTGTCCACCCCGAAGGCGACGTTCGATCCGCCGACGAGGAGCACCCGCGGGCTGGGCGCCGTTTCGCTCAGCGCCTGCTTCGCCGCATAGGCTCGCATGTAGGGGTCGGGCCGCGGGCTGACCTCAATCAGCGCCGCGGCGGTGGCGGCCTGCACGGCGACGAACAGGCCGACCTTCAGCAGGAACCCGGCGATCGCCCGGGGGGCCGGGCGACCGTCGGGCGCGTCGTCTGGCAGGGGAGGCGGGGCGTCCATGCGGGGAGGTCAGACCGAAAAACAGGTCGGAACTGCGGGTCGGAACAGCGGGTCAAAACTGGAAGTAGATGAACGCGCCGGTGACGGGCGGATACATCAGGACGATCGTCCATCCCAGCAGCGTGTAGACCGGCCACCGCACCCAGGCGGGCCAGTCGCCGATGGACAGCGGGAACGGCCGGTCCCGGGCGGCCCACTCCCACAGCAGGTAGCCGGCCAGCAGCGCCGCCGCGAGCAACGACCAGTACCCCTCGGAGGTGCCTAAACGCTTGAGGGGCAGGATGCCGCTCTCCGGCCGGGTCAGTCCGGTTAGCACCGTGACGGCCTGCTCCAAGGAGGCGCTGCGGAAGAAGACCCACGTCAGGCAGAGGAACGCGAAGGTGCCGCCCATCTGCAGCACGTCACGCAGCGACGGCAACCAGCCGCGGCCGGCCGGGGGTTCCTGCGGTCCGCCGCCCCGCTGCGGTAGGAACAGCGCCGGCAGCACGCCGAGGCCGTTCAGCCCGCCCCAGATCAGGAACGTCCAGGCCGGCCCGTGCCACAACCCGCTGACGAGGAACGTGAACAGCAGGTTGAACGCCTGCCGCCCGCGTCCGCAGCGGTTCCCGCCCAGGGGGATGTAGAGGTAGTCCCGGAACCAGGTGGACAGCGAGATGTGCCACCGCCGCCAGAACTCCGCCGGGCTGCGGGAGAAATAGGGGTAGGCGAAGTTCCGCATCAGGTCGAACCCCAGCGTCCGAGCCAGCCCGATGGCGATGTTCGAGTACCCGGCGAAGTCGCAGTAGATCTGAAAGGCGAAGCAGACCGTGGCGAAGGCCAACACGAACGCCCCGTGGTTCTCCGGTGCGTCGTACACCAGGTCGACGAACAGCCGGCCGAGGTTGTCCGCCAGCACGAGTTTCTGCACCAACCCCCACAGGATCAGCCGCCCCCCCTCCGCGGCCCAGGTCGGATCGAACCGACGGGGGCGGAGGAACTGCGGGAGCAGATGGCTGCCCCGCTCGATCGGCCCGGCGACGAGCTGCGGGAAGAAGGCGACGTACACCAGATACTCGTCCGCCCGCTCGGCCGGCGGCAGCCGTCCGCGGTACACGTCGACCACATAGCTGAGGGACTGGAACGTATAGAAGCTGATCCCCACCGGCAGCACGACGGACAGCGTCGGCAGCGACGCCTCCATCCCCAGCGTCGCAAACCCGTCCCGGACGGAGTCGGCGAAGAAGCCGTAGTATTTGAAGAACCCCAGCACGCTCAGGTTCGTCGTCACGCTCAACCACAGCCAGGCGCGGCGGACGCGGGGCCGCCTCTCCGGGGCGAGGCGGCGGGCGATCAGGTAGTCGGTCAGGCTGGTGGCGAACAGCAGTCCGCAGAACCGCCAATCCCACCAGGTGTAGAACAGGTAGCTGGCCGCCAACAGCAGGAGGTTCTGGGCCCGCCGGGCGCCCAGCGCCCAATAGAGGCAGAACGTCGCCGGGTAGAACAGGGCGAAGCTCAGCGTCGTGAACGACATCGCGGCGGGGCGGGAACGGGGCGGATCGTCCGGGGTTCGGCCGCCCCTCGCTGGGCAGGAAGTTCGCGTTCTAGAGGTTCTGCCGATTCACTTGAAGACAATTCGCAAATACCGCCGCAGCTTCGGCCAGCGGAGCAGGTGGCGGGGGTACTCGCGGACCGCCCGGCGGTAGACGGCCCGGGCCTCGGCGTATCGGCCCGCCCGGGCCAGCGCCCCGAACTGCGTGAGGAAGAAATCGCTCTGATATTCCCGCCGCATCGCCATCATCTCCGCCGGCAGGACCGCGGGGTCGAACAGGGCCTCGGCCGCAGCGGTGGAGGCCGATTCCAGCCCCTTCAGATCGTGCCGCAGGCTGTCCGGGTGCTTCAGGGCGGACAGCGTGATCTCCGGAAACGACACGCATCGCCCGGTCGCCAACAACTGGGCGACGAGCACGACGTCCTCGTGATGGTGCACGCCCTCCGGAAAGCGGAGTTCCATGAACCGCGACCGGCGAATCGCCGCGGCGCCCAGCCGCACGCTGCCCAGCCGGCGCCGCAGGAATCGCTTGAAGTTCCGCAGGTTCGAGTCGCGCAGCGGTTTGGCCCGCCGCGGGGTCCGACGGCCTGCCGGGGTGACGGCCTCGTACCCGCCGAAGATCAGGTCGAACCCGCCGTCGGCGGCGTAGCTTCGGAGCCGCTCCAGCGCCCCGGGGAGCAGCCGGTCGTCGGCGTCGAGGAACACCAGGTAATCGCCCTTCGCCGCCGCCGCCCCTCGGTTTCTCGCCGCGGAAGGCCCGGCGTTCTCCTGCCGCACGAACCGCACGCGGTCGCGGACGCGCTGAGGGAGTTCGGCGAGGAACTGCTCCAGGACGGCCGGGGTGTCGTCGGTGGAGCCGTCGTCGACGACGATGGTCTCGTAGTCGTCGCCCGGCTGTTCCAGGACCGACTCCACCGCCGCACGGAGGAACCGGCCATAATTGTAGGTCGGGATGACGACGCTGAAGAGCACGACGGGGGCGGGACGGGCGGCGACGGCGGCAGACTGCGGGCGGAGCGGGGCGGACGGGCGATTGAACCTCGACCGCGACCCGGGGGGAAGGCGGGACGGCGCCCCATCGCCGGCGGCGGACCGCTCCGCTTCGCTTCCGCCCCCGCCATCGTCCGCTTACCCTGCCGCCATGAAGATTCACGAGTACCAGGCCAAGGAACTGTTCCGCGCCGCCGGCGTGCCCACGCCGCGCGGGATCGTGTGCAAGTCGCCCGAGGAGGCCGCCGCGGCGTTCGGCGAACTCGGCGGCAGCCTGGCCGTCGTGAAGAGCCAGATCCACGCCGGCGGCCGCGGCAAGGGGCACTTCAAGGAGCACCCGGATCAGGCCGGCGTCGTGCTCGTCCGCTCCGCCGACGAAGCGAAGCAGAACGCCGCCCGGATGCTCGGCTCCACGCTGGTCACGATCCAGACCGGCGAGGAGGGCAAGAAGGTCAACACGGTGTTCGTCGAGGAGGGCCTCGACATCGCCAACGAGCTGTACGTCGCCGTCACCGTCGATCGCGACCGTCGCACGCCGATCCTGATCGCCTCCAGCGAGGGCGGCATGGACATTGAACACGTCGCCGAGCACACGCCGGAGAAGATCCTCAAGACGCCCGTCGATGGCGGCTACGGTCTGCACGCCTTCCAGGCGACCGAGCTGGCCTTCAAGCTGGGCCTCGAAGGCAAGGCCGTCCGCAAAGCCGCGAAGTTCCTGCCGGCGCTGGTGCGGTTCTTCCTCGACTCCGACTGCGACATGGCGGAGGTCAACCCGCTGGTCGTCACCGGCGCCGGCGATCTGGTGGCGCTGGACGCGAAAGTCTCCTTCGACGGCAACGCCCTGTTCCGTCACAAAAATCTGGACGCCTACCGCGACCTGACCGAGGAGAACGACAGCGAAATCCGCGCCGGCAAGGCGGGCCTATCCTACGTCAAACTCGACGGCAACATCGGCTGCCTGGTCAACGGGGCCGGGCTGGCGATGAGCACGATGGACCTGATCCAGTTGCACGGCGGGGAGCCGGCGAACTTCTTGGACGTCGGCGGCGGCGCCAGCGTCGAGGCGATCACCGAGGCGTTCGAGATCATCCTCGCGGACCCGAACGTCAAAGCGATTCTCGTCAACATCTTCGGCGGGATCATGCGGTGCGACTACGTCGTGGAGGCCCTGCTGGAGGCCTACGACAAGGTCGGCATCACCGTGCCGCTGGTCGTCCGGCTGGAGGGCACGAACGTGGAGAAGGCCCGCACGATGCTCGCCGACAGCGGCAAGGACATCGCCACCGCCGCCGACCTCACCGACGCCGCCCAGAAGGTCGTCGCCTCCCTCAGCGCCTGAGGGGGCCGGCGCCTGAACCCGCCGAGCCCGACGCCCCGCCTCTCCCCGTACGTCTCCCGCCGCCCGCCCGGCGAACCAACCGCACCGCTGCCCGCATGAGCATTCTCGTCGACTCCGCCACCAAGGTCCTCACGCAGGGCATCACCGGGTCGGCGGGCCTGTTCCACTCCCAGCAGTGCCGGGAGTACGGCACCCCCATGGTCGGCGGCGTGACCCCCGGCAAGGGCGGCACGGAGGTCGACGGCTTCCCGGTCTGGAACACCGTCGAAGAGTGTGTCGAGGAGACCGGGGCGAACTGCTCCCTGATCTTCGTCCCGCCGCCGTTCGCCGCGGACGCGATCATGGAGGCCGCCGACGCATTCGAAAGCCGCGGCGGCGGGCTGATCGTCGCCATCACTGAGGGCATCCCCGTCCTCGACATGGTGAAGGCCTACGACTACGTGGCGAAGACGAAGTCCCGCCTGATCGGCCCGAACTGCCCTGGCATCATCACCCCGGGCGTGGCGAAGATCGGCATCATGCCCGGCTATATCCACACGCCGGGCCGCATCGGGCTGATCTCCAAGAGCGGCACCCTCACCTACGAGGCCGTCTGGCAGCTCTCCAACGTCGGGCTCGGCCAGAGCACCGCGGTCGGCATCGGCGGCGACCCGATCATCGGGACAACCTTCATCGACCTGCTGGAACTGTTCGAGAACGATCCCGATACCGACGCGATCCTGATGATCGGCGAGATCGGCGGCGACGCCGAGGTGCAGGCCGCCGCCTACATCAAGGACCATGTGACGAAGCCGGTCGCCGGCTTCATCGCCGGCCGCACGGCTCCCCCGGGCAAGCGAATGGGCCACGCCGGGGCGATCATCTCCGGCGGCAGCGGCACCGCGGAGGAGAAGATCGCTGCCCTGAAGGCCGCCGGCGTGGAAGTCGCCGAAAGTCCCGCCGACATGGGCGCCGCCGTCCAGCGGGCGATGAAGTAGGCGCCGCTCGCCCGCACCGCGGCGAACGCAGCGGGAAAGGATTAGGGTGGGGCGATGCTCAACTTCGCTCCGCTCCTATTGATCCTGTGCGGTTCGTCTGATGTCCCGCTGACGCTGGATGCCGCCACGGCCCACGACCTGACGCTCGTCCCCATCGACGGCGGGGCGACGCTGACGACGACGGGCGCCGACCCGTACGTCCAACTCCGGCCGTTCGACCCCGCCGCGGTCGGACCGGACGCGGCCGTGCTGGAGTTCGAGTATCTCTGCCCGGACGGCGTCGAGGGTCTGCACGTCTACTACGGCCGCCCGTTCGCGGAGGCGCGGTCGATCGCTGCCGGTCCGTTGACGAAGGCGGAGGGCTGGGCTCGATTCGCGGTGAACCTTCGTGACGCGTCCGCCGGGCGTTGGACTGCGGAGACGCGAGAACTGCGGCTGGATTTCGGTGCGCGGGCGGGTGTGCAGATCAGCGTTCGTGGTTTGCGGCTCCGGCCGCGGAACGAGGCGGAACGGCGGTCCGCCGAGGCGCGGCAGCGAGAGCGGGACCGCAAGCTGCGGGACGCCGCCGCGGTGCAGGCGGTCCTGAACGCCGACCTCCCCTCATCGATCGGCGAGGTGATTGCGGAGCCCGACGAGATCCTCATCGCCGGCCACGCCGACCGGCCGGCGACGCTGCTGGAGATCTTCCCGTGGGTGCCGACGGCGTTGCGGATCGAGGCGGCGAACGCCCAAGTCGTCGGTGAAGTGCCGGCCGGACCTTTCGAGGTACGGCTCCCGCGGACGATCGACGCCGCCGACCCCGTGACCTCCCGCTGGGCGGTCGCTCGGCGCACGGGGGAGGCGTGGGAGTTGGAGTCCGCAGCGATCTATTCGACGACCATCGCCGCCCGTCACGAGTTGGAGCGTTTGACGCCGCGTTCCATCAAAGGTTTGGGCGGGATCTCCGACCGCGGGCCGCGGTCGGACTGGACGGACCTCGGCCTGCACAACGTCACAATCAACGTCCCGCTGGGGCAGTTCGTGAGCCTCACGCCCGGCCCGGACCGCACGCCGTTTCCACACGCCGGCCGCACCTGGTACGCCGAGGACAGCGCCCTCCGCCGCTACGACGCGCTCATCGGACCGGCGACGGAGCAGGGGATCGTCGTCTCCGCGATCCTGCTGATCACATTCGCTCAGAACGATTTCAACCGGACGTTGATCCACCCGGAAGCGGTCAACGACGGCGCCGCCTACGCCATGCCGAACCTCGCCACGGCGGACGGCGTGGCGGCCTACGGGGCCGTGATCGCCCTGCTGAGCGACCGCTACGCCCGCCCCGCGGACGGCTCGGCCGGCGAGTCTCACGGTCGCATCGTCAACTGGATCCTGCACAACGAGATCGACCAGGGCGCCCACTGGACGAACATGGGCGAACAGCCCCCGCTGCGCTATCTGGAGACCTATTACCGGGCGATGCGTCTGGTCCACGCCCTGACACGGCGGAACGATCCCCACGCCCGCACGTTCGTCTCGCTGACACACCACTGGGACCAGCCGCCCGATCCGACGTGGGAAACTTACGCCCCGAAGCGGCTGCTCGAAGACCTGGCGGCGCTCTCCCGTCTGGAAGGGGATTTCGAGTGGGGCGTCGCCTATCACCCCTATCCGGAGAGTCTCCTGCGGCCCACGCCCTGGAGCGACCGGCTGCCGACCGACCGGGACGACACGCCCATGATCACCCCCCGCAATCTGGCCGTCCTCGATCGCTTCCTGCACCGTCCGGAGCTGCGGTTCCGCCCCTCGGCCGCGGAGCGAACGCAGGGGACCGAAGACCGGGTGCGGGGCGTGTTGCTCTCGGAGCAGGGGTTCCACACGCCGGAAACGACCGATCCCGCCGCCCGGGCGGAGCACGAACGGGTGCAGGCCGCCGCCTTCCTCTACACCTGGGACCGCCTGCGCGAGCTGACCGTTGTGGAGGCGTTCCACAATCACCGCTGGATCGATCACCCGGGCGAAGGTCCGCTGCGGTTGGGGCTGCGTCGCCAACCGACCGCCGAGGAGCCGGACGGGCCGAAAAAGCTGGCCTGGGAGGTCTACCGCGACCTCGGCACGCCTGAGGAGAGCCGGTGGCGCTGGCTGCTGGACGAAGTCGGCGCCCCCGGCGGCCCGGGCTCGAAACCCACGGACCTGCGTTGAACGGCGATGCATCGCGGGGACCGTGCGGCCGGTGATGGCGTCCCTCAACAGGAGCGGCCACACTTTGGCGTCCCTCCACGCAAACCCGCCGCGGCGCCTTGGCCGATCCCGCTGACTACCACTACAAGCCGGCCGACGGCCTGCGGCACGCAGTGATCGTGCTGCTGGGACTGTCGCTCGCTGTCTTGGCCGTCAGGGCGGTTCTCTCGCTGCGGGAAATGTGGCTGATCGCCGAGTTCGCCGCCCTGTTCGATCCGACGGAGGCGGACGCAGCGGATCTGATTCTCAACGAGACCCTGACGGCATTCGCCGGCATCGCCCAGGTGGCCTTGCTGCTGATCACCGTCATCCCTTTCCTGATGCTCGTGCATCGGCTCACGGCCAATGCGTGGTCGTTCCAGGCGGGCGGGAAGAAGCCGGACTACTCGCCCGGTTGGGCAGTCGGCTACTTCTTCATTCCCATTTTAAACTTGGTCCGACCGGCCCAGGTGATGAATCAGAACTTCGATCTGTCCGAGACGAAGAACGGAAGAGTCCCGGCGACGCCGAACCTTTGGTGGTGCGGGTGGGTGTTCGCCGGCATCGCCGGCCGGGCCTACACCGCGATGACGAACGCGGCGGGTCGGTCCGGCGACCTCGATCTCTTCTGGTACGCGGAGATCGTCTCCCTCCTGAACTGCGCCCTCGGCGCCGCCTCGGCGGCCGCGGCGATTCTAATGTTCCGCGATCTGGCGGCGCGGCAGGCCGTCATGGCCGCCAGTCCAGCCGCGCGGTCGGCGGCGCCGGCGTGCGAGAGCTGCGGGGAGCCGCTTCGCACCGACGACGCTCGCTGCGGCGTGTGCGGCGCCGCCCGGCCGGCATTCGCCGCCGCTCCGGCCTGACGCCGGCCCGGCTCAGGCCTCGGCGGCTTCGTAGAGGACCGGTTCGATCAGCTTGTCGAACGCAAACAGTTCCTCGTCCTTGAAGTACAGCTTCAACTCGCGGGCGGCGGCGTCGGGACCGTCGCTGCCGTGGATCAGGTTCATGCTGCGGCTCTGGCCGTAGTCGCCGCGGATCGTGCCGGGGGCGGCCTCGCGGCCGTTCGTGGCGCCCATCAGCGTCCGGCAGACGGCGATCGCCCCGGGACCCTCGGCACAGACCGCGACGACCGGGCCGCTGGTGATGAAGCCTTCGAGGTCCGGGTAAAACGGCTTCTCGACGTGCTCCGCGTAGTGCTGCCGGGACAACTCCGGCGTGATGCGGAGCATCTTGGCACCCACGATTTTCAGCCCCTTCCGTTCCAGCCGGGAAAGGATCTCCCCGGTCAGGCGCCGCTGGACGGCGTCGGGCTTGACGAGAATCAGGGTGCGTTCGAGGGCCATTTGGTAAGGCAGAAGGGTGAAGGCGGATGGCGGAAGGAGAGAGTATCGCCGTCCCGCCTCACCTCAACGCAATCAGCGCCGCCCTTCCGCCTTCCGCCCTCATCCTTCCGCCTTAAGCCTCACGCCTTCGTCATCATCTCGCGGAAGCGGGCGAACAGGTGGCCGCTGTCGTGCGGGCCGGCGCTGGCTTCGGGGTGGTACTGCACGGCGAACGCCGGGCGCGTCTTGTGGCGGATGCCGCTGACGGTGTCGTCGTTGAGATTCACGTGCGTCACTTCGACGTCGGCCGGCAGGGTGTCGGCCTTGAGGGCGAAGCCGTGGTTCTGGCTGGTGATCTCCACCCGGCCGGTCGCCTTCTCCAGCACCGGCTGATTGGCGCCGCGATGGCCGAACTTCAGCTTTTCAATCTCCCCGCCGCAGGCCAGCCCGAGCAGTTGCTGGCCGAGGCAGATGCCGAAGATCGGCACGCCGTCCTCCAGCAGCTCGCGGATCGTGCCGACGGCGTAGTCCAGCGGCCGCGGGTCGCCGGGGCCATTGGAGAGAAAGATGCCGTCCGGCTTGTGGGCTTTCACCTCGGCGGCCGTCACCGTGCCAGGCAGGACGGTGACCTTGCAGCCCATCGCGGCGAGGTGGCGGGGAATGTTCCATTTCATGCCGTAGTCGATCGCGACCACATGCGGCACGTGCCCCGGGGTCGCCGCGGCGGAGCTGGGGGCGGCGAACTCGTGCAGCGGTTCGGCCCACTCCTGGGCGGCGTCCGGCATGACGGTCTTGATGAGGTCCTGGCCGACGAGGTCCGGGCTGTTCCGGGCCTTCTCGACGAGGGCGGCGTCGTCCAGCGTCTCCGTGGAGATCACCGCCGTCATCGCCCCGGCACTGCGGAGCGTTCGCACCAGCGCCCGGGTATCGACCCCGCTGATGCCCACGACCCCGGCTTCTTCGAGATAGGCCGACAGCGACTTCTCGCTGCGAAAATTGCTCGGCCGGCGGCACAGCTCCCGCACGACGAACCCGCGGGCGGCGATGCCCTTGGATTCCACGTCGTCCGCGTTCACGCCGTAGTTGCCGATCTCTGGGTAGGTCATCGCCACGATCTGCCCGGCGTAGGAGGGATCCGTGAGGATCTCCTGGTAGCCGGTCAGGCTGGTGTTAAAGACCGCTTCGCCGTACGCCTCGCCGGGCGCGCCGAAGTGTTCGCCGGTGAAGACGGTGCCGTCGGCGAGGGCGAGCTTGGCGGGGCGGGGCGTCGGTTGCGGCATCAGGCGGGCGGGGGCGGGGGCCCCGGGGCGGGTCGAGGGAGCGATCGGGCGGCATCCTACGCAAAACGACCCGGACGCGGGATGCGTCCGGGTCGCAGGCGGTCGAACTGACGCGTCGGGACGACGGGTTATTCGCTTTTGCTCAGCACGAACTCGTCGAACTCCACCGCGTCCGTTTCCGGGTCGCGGACGGTGGCGAAGAACTCGGAGATCAGGCCGACGAACCGCTGCTGACGGATGCTGTAGAAGTTGTGCTTGCCGTCGCGGCGGGGCTCGATGATGCCCGCGTTGCGGAGCAGGGCGAGGTGGTGCGAGACCGCCGGCTGGCTCTGGGAGAGCCGCTTGCACAAGGCGGTCACGTGCAGTTCGCCTTCACGGGCCAGGTACAGCAGGATCCGCAGCCGCGTCTCGTCGGAGAGCAGCTTGAAGACCTGCACGAGGTCCTGCTCCAGGGCGTCCGGCAGCACCGGGAACCGGCCGTCGGCCTCAACTTCCTGCTCCGCCTCGGCGAGACCGGCGCCGAAGTCGTCCTCCAGCACGTCATCGGAGCGATGCGCCACGCCGGCCCGACCGGTCACGTTCGTGGCCGCGGTGCGAATGGACGGGGAGGACGGGGTTTGCCGAACCGATTGAACGGGTTCGGCGACGGTCGTGGCGAGCATTGGATGAGTCCAGGGTACGGGTCGGCGCAGCGGCCGGGTATCGTAGTGAGATCGAGGCCGACCCAAGGTCGGCAAAACGGTCGCACGTCGAATCTCCCTCGGAGGGCCGACGTTCGATCGAAGGAGTCCGCAAGCGGCGTGCCAAAGGGTGGAAGGGGTTGGCCCGGCACCGGCGGGGTGAGCAGCCTTTGGGGAATCCCGCGTCTGGCTGCGGCACGATCTCCCTCGTGCCGGCCGCTGGCCGGGGACTTGGTCGACAAACCCATCAGGCAGTTCACACGAGTCTTTGCAGGACGGGACTCGCAGTCAACTGCTGATTCCTGTTCCACCGTCTTCTTCACGGAGATTTCCCAGAGCTGCGGCGGGATTGCAGGGGCCGTTCCTTAACGGGGTGTGCATCAGCGGGGAATCGTGTGAAAATATGCCGCACCCGCGTGCTGAGGTCATGACCGAGGGTCTCAGCCCCGGTGGCCTGCCCAATTGGCGGGCATGCGTGCCTTCCGATCATCCACCCATCCCAATGCATCGCGAACCTCCCATGCCGGAGCAGACGCCGGAGCCGCCCGCGGGGTTCGCTTCGTTGCCGAATCGCACGGCAGTCGTGACCGGGGCGAGCAGCGGCATCGGTGCCGCGATCGCCCGGGAACTGCACGCTGCCGGGGTGACACTATTTCTCACCTGCCGGGCCTCGGCGGACCGACTGGGGGCCGTCGCGGCGGAGGTCTCCGCGGCCGGTCGCTTTGTCGGGGACCTCGCGGAGCCGGCGGAGCGGGAACGGCTGCTCGCGGAGGCGACTGCGGCGCTCGGCACGCCGGACGTGTGGGTGAACAACGCCGGCGTCGACCTGCTGACCGGCGCCGGCCGCTCGCTGGCGTATGAGGAGAAGCTCGCGGCACTGCTGGCGGTGGACGTCACCGCCACCGTCGCCCTCTCGCGGTCCATCGGGGCGGCGATGCGGGAGCGGGGCCGTGGGGCGATTCTCAACGTCGGCTGGGATCAGGCGGCAACCGGCATGGACGGCGACAGCGGCGAACTGTTCGCCGTCGCCAAGGCTGGCGTGATGGCCTTCACCCGCTCGCTGGCCGTCTCCCTGGCGCCGGAGGTGCGGGTCAACTGCGTCGCCCCCGGCTGGATTCTCACCGCCTGGGGAGAGACCGCCCCCGAGGAATGGCAGGCCCGGGTGATGCGGGAGACGCCCCTAAAACGCTGGGGCACGCCGGAGGACATCGCCCGCTGTGCCCGCTGGCTGTGCAGCGACGCGGCGTCCTTCGTCACCGGGCAGATCGTGAACGTGAACGGCGGGGCCGTCCGGTGAGCGATCCCGATCCCGCGGAGCCGGGCGACGACGGGGGCCGCTGGCGGGGAGAGCGGATCCTGTTCGTCACCGGCACGCTGGCGGAGCCGGCCCTGCGGCGGACGCTCGCCCCGCTGGGGGAGCGGCACGGCTTCGCCTGGGAGATCGTCGTCCCCGGCGTGCAGGTCGCGGCGCTGATGCACACCAAGTTGCTCCTCAACCGCCTCGGCCCGCTGCTGGACGCGTTGGGGGGGCGGTTCGACCGGGCCGTGCTCCCCGGCTTGGGCGACGCCGACCCCGCGGCGCTGGCGGAGCGGTTCGGTCTGCCGTTCGTCCGCGGGCCGAAGGATCTGCACGATCTGCCGGCGTTTCTCGGCGACGAGGACGAACCGCCGGACCTGTCGCGTTGGGACATCGAGATCGTCGCGGAGATCAACCACGCCGCCCGCCTGCCCGACGCGGAGATCGTCGCGACCGCCGCGGCCCTGCGGGCGGACGGGGCGGACGTGATCGACGTCGGCGCCACGCCCGGCGCCCCCACGGCCCGCGTCGCGGCGCTGGTGCGATTGCTGCACGGCGAGGGATACCGGGTGAGCGTCGACAGTTTCGACCGCGGCGAGGTGACGGCCTCCGTGGCGGCCGGGGCCGAGCTGGTGCTCTCCTGCAACGGCACGAACCGCGATTGGGCCGTCCCGCTGGGCCGGGACACGGGGGCGGAGTTCGTCGTCATCCCCGACGAGCCGTCGGACCTCGACAGCCTGTATCGCACGGCCGACGCGCTGGGCGAAGCCGGCGTCGCCCACCGGCTGGACGCGATTCTGGAGCCGATCAACTTCGGCTTCGCCGCCTCGCTGGACCGCTACTCCGAGGTCCGCCGCCGCCGTCCGGACGCGGCGATGCTGATGGGCGTCGGGAACCTCACGGAGCTGACCGGGGTGGACTCCGCCGGGGTAAACGCGTTGCTGGCGGGGTTCTGTCAGGAGCGGCGGATCTTCAGCGTGCTGACCACTCAGGTGATCCCGTGGGCCCAAAGCAGCGTGCGGGAACTGGACGCCGCCCGCCGGCTGATGCGGTGCGCGGCGGACCGGGGGACTGTGCCGAAGCATCTGAGCGACGCCCTGGTGATGCTCCGCGACCCGCGGCCGCGAGTGGCGAGGCCGGCGGAGATCGCGGAGTTGGCGGCGTCGGTCACCGACCCGAACTACCGCGTGTTGATCGACGGGCGGGACATCCACCTCTTCAACCGGGACGGCCGCCACGTTGGCCGAGACCCCTTCGCGCTGTTCGACGCCGCCGAGGCGGCCGCGAATGCCGTCGGGCGGCCGCTGTCCGCCTCGCACGCCTTCTATCTGGGGCACGAGTTGGCGAAGGCGGCGACGGCCCTCACGCTGGGGAAGGGCTACGTGCAGGACGAGGCCCTGCGGTGGGGCCTGCTGACGCGGGCCGAGGAGAGCGCCCTGGAACGCCGGGCCGCGGCCCGTACGGTGCGGAAATGACGACGCGACCGCTGGTCCACGAACTGACGCCCCCGCCGACGGTCCCGGCGGCGCTCTCGGCGTTCGCCGACTGCGGCCCCGTGCTGTTCGACAGCAGCGCGACGGACGATCCGCGGGGCCGCTTCTCCTATCTGACCGCCGACGTGCGGCCGGCGTCGGCGCCGACGGTGCGGTACGCCCTCAAAGCGTTCGAGACGGAGCGGGTCGAGGGCCTGCCGCCGTTTCAGGGCGGGGCGGTGGGGCTGTGGTGTTACGAGGAGGGCCGGCGGTTCGAACGCCTGCCGGAGCCGAAGACGTTCGCTGTGCCCGAACGGGGCCGGGAGCCCCGCGTGACCTTGGGGCCAGGGCGGAGCGTCACGGCGGTGGCGGATTGGGTCCTTGCCTGGGACCACGCGGCGGGGCGGGCGTGGGTCGTCTCGCAGGGCGGCCCGGACCCGCACGCCCCGCACGGCGTTCGCCAAGAACAGCTGGCGGAACGCCGGCTGGCGGCCGTGCTGGCCCGGTTGGAGGCGGAGTCGCCGCCGCCGTTGGAGGCAATGCAGGACGACCCCGTCACGCCGGATTTGCCGCGCGTGCCCGGGTGGAGCGAGGCGTTCGGGACGTTTACCCGGCCGAGTTACGAAGCGACGGTCGCCCGGGCCGTGGAGTACGTACGGGCCGGGGACGTGTTCCAGGTAAACCTCGCCCAGCCGCTCCTCGTGCCGGCAGCCTCGGCGGATCATTGGCGGACTGTCTATCACCGGCTACGCATGGAGAACCCGGCGCCGTTCGGCGGGGTCTTCGCCGCGGGAGCCTTCGGCGACGCCGGGGCCGGCGGGGACGGCGTGTTGCTGAGCGCCTCGCCGGAGCGGTTTCTCTCCGTCACGCCCGATAGAGAAGGGCGGATGCAGGTCGAGAGCCGGCCGATCAAGGGCACCCGGCCGCGGCCGAACCCGCCGGGGAGCAATCCCGGCGGGGACGCCGCCGCGGCCGCGGAGTTGCAGGCCTCCGCCAAGGACCGTGCGGAGAACGTGATGATCGTCGATCTGCTCCGCAACGACCTGTCCCGGGTCTGCGAGCCCGGCAGCGTTCGCGTGCCGGCGCTGTGCGAATTGGAAAGCTACGCCAGCGTGCATCACCTCGTGAGTGAGGTCCGCGGCACGCTGCGGCCGGAATGCGACGCCTGGGACCTGCTCGCCGCGGCCTTCCCGGGCGGGTCGATCACCGGGGCGCCGAAGGTGCGGGCGATGGAGATCATTCACGAACTCGAGCCGTTCGCCCGCGGGCTGTACTGCGGCAGTCAGTTCTGGATCGGCTTCGACGGGGCGATGGACTCCAACATCCTCATCCGCACCGCCTGGCTGCGGGACTGGGGGGCGATCGCCTGGGTCGGCGGCGGCGTGACCGCCCAGAGCGACCCAGCCGCGGAGTACGAAGAAACCCTCCACAAAGCCTCCGCGACCCTCCGGGCCCTCTGCCCCTCGCACTGACTCCCCCGGTTCGCCGTCGCCGTGAGGCGGCGCGCAGGCACGGGTTCGCGCCGCCTCACGGCGACGGCGAACCGGATCTGGCTACCATCCCCGCGTGATCCTGCTGGTCGACAACTACGACTCGTTCGCCCACAACCTCGCCCGGTCGTGCGCGGAACTCGGCCGGGAGGTGACGGTCCGCCGCAACGACGCCGTCACCCTCGCCGAGGCCCGGGCGCTGCGGCCGGAGGCGGTGATCCTCTCGCCCGGCCCGTGCACGCCGGCGGAGGCGGGGGTCTGCGTGGAACTGGCCCGAGCCGCCTGCACGGACTGGGACGTGCCGTTGTTGGGCGTCTGCCTCGGACATCAGGCGATCGCCGCGGCGCTGGGCGGGCGGGTGGTGCGGGGGGAGCCGGCCCACGGCGTCGCCGCGGCGGTGCGACACGACGGCTCCGACCTGTTCGCCGGTCTGCCGAACCCGCTCGCCTGCGGGCGGTACCACTCCCTCGTCTCCGAGCGGGCCACGCTGCCGGAGGAACTCGCCGTCACCGCGACGCTGGAGGAGGACGGGGCAGAGGCCGGCACGATCATGGCCTTCGCCCACCGCACCCGGCCGGTGCGGGGGGTGCAGTTTCACCCCGAAAGCGTGCTGACCCCGGAGGGGGACGCGCTGCTGGCGAATTTTTTGCGGCTGGGCGCCGCGTCGGGCTGAAGTTCCGCCGACCGCACGACCGATGAACCCGATTCCCGGGTCCCGGTTGGAGTTCGGCGGTGCGCAGCGGTCTATCCCCCCAAATCGTGACGGCGGTCGCGCTGTGCGTCGCCGCGGCGGGGAGCGTCCGTCCGGCCAGCGGGGCGGGGGAGTGGCACCAGGATCTCCCCTCCGCCCTCGCCGCCGCCAAAAAGGCCGACCGGCCGGTGCTGATGCACTTCAGTGCCGCCTGGTGCGGGCCCTGCCGGGAGATGGAGCCGGTGCTGCACTCGGCCACTGTGGCGGAACTGCTCCGCAACGACGCGGTCGGCGTGCACCTGGACTTCGATCAGCACAAGGCGATCGCCCAGCAGTACGGCGTGCGGGGCATCCCCGCGGACGTGCTGCTGACCCCGGACGGCCGGGTGCTCGGCCAGATGAGCGGGATGAAACAACCCGCCGACTACGCCCGCCGCGTCAAAGCGGTCGCCGGGCAGTACGTGTCGCTCAAGACGCTCCCGCAGCCGGAACTCGGACCGCGGATCGCCCTCGACCGCCCTGATCCGACGCGGATCGGCCGGCAGGACCCGTCGTGGCAATCGAAGCTGGCCGCCCCGTCGGACGGGGACGAACCGGACCTCGGCCCCGCCGTGCCGGACGCCGCGTTCGGCGGAGCCTTCGGGGACTCCGACCCCTCCGGCTCCTCGCTGACGAAAACTTTCCCGCCGGACCCGTACGGCGGCCGACCGGACCCGTTCCGCCCCGGCTCCCCCGCCGATCCGACCGCGACCGATCCGACCGACAACCCGGCGCCGTCGACCACGGACGACCGCGAGAGCCGTCGCCCGGTCGCCGGCACCCCCCGGGTCGTGCGTCGGCCGACCCGCAAGCTGCTGGGCCTGCGCGGCTACTGCCCGGTCACGTTGCACCTCGAAAAGAAGTGGGTCCGCGGCAAACGCGACTTTCAGTGGGAGCATCAGGGCATCACGTACTTCCTGGCAGACGACGCGGCGTTCGACAAGTTTTATACGAACGCCGAACGCTACGCCCCGAAGCTGCTGGGCTGCGACCCCGTGCTCTACCGCGACGAAGGCCGAGCCGTCCCCGGCAGCACGACCCACGCGGCGATCTGGAAGGACGACCTGTTCCTGTTCGTCAGCGACGCGAATCGCCAAGCCTTTCACGCCGACCCCTCCCGCTACGCCAACGGCCGCCAGGTGCTGTTGATCGAGGAGATCGAAGGCGTGGGGACGTTCTGAGCCGAGGCGTAAGGATGGCGAGCGGTGGGCGTCAGCCCTCCGTGTCCGTGACCGGGTTCGCCCGTTCCCACACGTCCACCGCTTCGGCGACCTCCGCCGCCAGACGCACCCCCAGCGGGAGCGGCTGATCCCGGACGTAGCGAGCCGCGGCGAGAACGGCTTCGGATGTCGTCTTCCGCCGCGTCGACCCGCCGTCCGACCACCAGCGGCGGGCGCCGAGCCGCCGGTTGAGTGCCCTGCTCCCGTACGCCTTGAAATCCCGCAGGATCGCATCAGGAGCCGGATCGCCGTTCACGCCGATCAGGAGGTGCACATGATCGGCCATCACCGCGGCTGCCAGACATCGCCACCCGCGGACGCCCGCCGTCTCAGCGAACTGATTCAGCAACGGGCGGACGCATTCGGCGTGCAGTCGCGTGGGCGGATGCGTCATCCGGCGTTGCGCCACACGCTCAAGCGAGGGTTTCGCCGCGTCGATCTCTGTCTGCGGTCGGTTGTGAACGCGACGGCGACCGGGGACGTCCTCGGGCCTTCGTTCCCGCACCCGGCCGACAAAGCCGCGTTCGTCGCCGGGGAGGCGACTGCCGTACGTCGTCCAGGTCAGCAGCCAGACGCGGTCAAAGCCGAACATCGTGGGTCAGGGGCGGCGATTTGTGTTCGCGGGGACGTAGGAGGACACGGAGGGCTGACGCCCACCGCTCGCCTTCACCAAGCCCTCACCGCATCGCCGGGCTGGCTTGGGGGGTGCGGAGGCGTTGGAGGTAGCGGTCGTAGAACCGGGTCTGGCGGCTCTCCGGGGCGTAGGGGACGCCGTCGACGAACACCCCCTTAATTGAGGTGGTGATCTGCAACGGCGAGCCGTCGGCGATGATCAGGCTGGCCCGTTTGCCAGGGCTGATCGTGCCCGCCTGATCCGCCACCCCGAGGATCGCCGCGGCGTCGGCGGTGATCGCCCGCAGGGCCGCTTGCTCCGGCAGGCCGTAGGCGACCGCCTGGGCGGCCTCGAACGGGACGTTCCGGCTGTTGCTCGCCTCGTCGGAGTGCAGGCAGAACGTCACGCCGGCCTCGTACAGCCGGCCGGGATTGGCGTAGGGGGCGTCGTAGGGATCGTGATCCTCCGTCGGCCGTCGCATCACCGGGCCGACGATCACCGGCACGTCCTTCTCCGCCAGTTCGTCCGCCAGCTTCCAGGCGTCCGCGGCGCCGGTGACGATCGGTTTGAGGCCGAACTTCTCCGCGAACGCCAAGCTCTGGGCGATCTGCCGGGTCGTGTTCGCCTCGAAGAAGACTGGCTTCTCGCCCGACAGGTACGGGGCGAGGGCCTCGAACCGGGGGTCCGGCACGGGGCCGAACGCATCAGTGCCGCCCGCCTCGGCGGCCTCGACCGCGGCGAGGTAGCGTTGGCCTTCTTCCAGGAACTCCGTGAGCTGTTCAATCCGCTCCTTGAGGCGGTCGTCGCTCTCCGTGCTGTCGCCGTCGAAGGGGTTGTAATCGCGTTCCCGCGGCCAGTTGATCTGCAGGCCGGCTTCCAGTTCGAGCACCATCTCCGGCGCCGTCCAGCCGGAGAGCTGGGTCACGCTGGCCTGCCCGGCGATCAGCCCGCCGACGGGGCGCACCAGGGCGTGCGTGATCCCGCCGGCGCGGGCGACGGGGATCAGTTCCGAGTCGCGGTTCAGGGCGATGCCGGCCCGCAGGTCCGGCTGAAGGTCGCCGCTCTCCTGATAATCCTGCGTCTCGGACACCTTGCCGATCTCCGTCAGGCCCAGCTCCGTGCCGGCGTCGAACAGGCCGGGGGTGACGGTCAGCCCGCGGACGTTCAGCAGCGGCACGCCCGCCGGCACGTCGGTCTGGCCGACCGGGCCCACGGCGGTGATGACGCCGTTCTGCACGACGATCACGCCCTGTTTGATCACGCTGTCCTCGCCCAGCGAGTCGTCGCAGGTGTGAATCGTGGCCCCGGCCAGGGCGAACGTGCCGCCGCGGGCCGGTTCCAGATCGAGCGTGAGATTGCGGAGTTCCGGCTTCGGGAACGACCACGCCGGCGGGTTCTGCGTCCGTTCCTGCGCCTCCGCCGAGAGGGCGGTGACGGCCCGGGAGCGGTCGAAGCGGATCTCGCCGTCGACGATCGTCGTCTCGACCCGGGTGAAGCTGTTCAGCGGGTGGGCGTTATAAACGGCGAGGTCGGCGTCCTTGCCGACTTCGATGCTGCCGATGCGGTCCGCCAACCCCAGTTCCTTGGCCGGGTTGAGGGTCACGAAGGCGATCACGTCGTCCGGGCTCACGTTGCCGTACTTCACCGGCTTGGCTGCCTCGAGGTAGAGGTGCCGGATCAGTTCCCAGTCGTCGCTTTTGATCACCGTGTTGACGCCGGCTTCGTGCAGGATCGCGGCGTTGTAGGGGGTCGCGTCGTACGCCTCGACCTTATAGGCCCACCAGTCGGCGAAGGTGCTGGCACTGGCCCCGTGGGCGGCGATCTCCGGGGCGATCTTATAGCCCTCTAAAACGTGTTGGAGGCTGGCCACGCGGACGTCGAAGCGCTCTGCGACCCGCATCAGCATCAGGATTTCGTCCGCCCGGTAGCAGTGCGAGTGGATGAACTTCTCGCCGCCGAGGATGTCCGCGAGGGCCTCCAACCGCAGGTCGCGGCGGGGGGGCAGCAGGGAGTCCTTCTTCGACGGATCGGCCTCGATCGCGTCCTTGTAGGCGGCGTGCCGGCGGGCGTAGTCGGCGGCTTCGCTGAAGGCCCGCTTCAGCGTCGCCTCGACCCCGAGGCGGGTGTTCGGGAAGGCCGTTTTGGAGTCCTTCACGTTCTCGCCGAGGGCGAACTTCACCCCCTGCTTGGCGCCGTCCAGCTTGTGTTCCTCGGCGGTCGCCCCGTAGCGCAGCTTGACGACCGCGTCCTGCCCGCCGACGACGTTGGCGCTGCCGTGGAATAGCCGGGCGGTCGTCACGCCGCCGGCCAGCGCCCGATATTCGCTGTCGTCGTCGGTGTCGATCACGTCCGCGATGCGGACCTCCGGGGTGAGGGACCGCGTCGCCTCGTTGATCCCCTCGGTGATCATGATGTGGGAGTGGGTGTCGATGATCCCCGGCATCAGGTACTTGCCGGTCGCGTCGAGGAGCGTGTGGTCCGGCAGCGGCTTCAGATCGACGCCCGCTTCAACCAAGGCGAACTTGCCGTCGGTGATCACGACGGTGCAGCCCCGGATCGTCTCCCCCGTGCCGGTGAGGACCGTGCCGCCGGTGATAATGAGGTTCCCGCCGGTCCGCCGTTGGGCGGCGAGGCGGTCGGCGTGCGTTTCGGTCGGCTGGCTCTCGGCGTCGGCGGCCGGGACCGGCTTGGGGGCGACGAGGGCCTTGCGTTTCTGCTTGGCGAGGTCCAGCGGCTTGGCGCTGTCGTTGTACTCGTACTGCTCCCGGTCGATGAGGAGGTAACGCACCTTCGCCTCGCCCGCCGTGAAGGGCCCGGTGAGGGCGACGACGTGCGCCTGCCGGCCCGCCTCCAGCACGCCCAGCCGGCGGCCCTGGCCCAACAGGTCGGCGGCGTCGCGGGTCAGCGCGGCGAGGGCGGCCTCCTCCGGCAGCCCGGCTTTGACGGCCAGTCGCAGGTTCGTCAGCAGTTCGCCGGGGCTCTTCAGGCCGCGGGAGGAGAGGGCGAACCGGCGCCCGGCCCGGTGCAGGGCGGCCGGGGCGGCGACCGCGTCCCGCCAGCGGTCCAGCCGCGCCCGGTGCGCCCGCAGCGGCTCCGGCACGCGGACATCCGCGGGGGCCGTCTCGTCGTCGTCCTCGTTCGAGTCGCCATCGTCCTCCTCGTCGTCGTCCGCCTTGTCCTCGGACTCCTTCTCGTCGGAATTGTCTCCCTTGGGCTTCTTGTAGCCCTCCCGCTTCGGTTCCGAGCCGAAGTCGAGGCTGAGGACGATCACCTCCGGGGCGTTCTCCGCGAAGCCGGGGGCGGCGGGGTTCCAGACGGACGGAGCCTCCCGCAGCCGCGGGCCGGCGGCGAGGGCGGGGGCGAGGCCGTATTCCGCGGCGAAGTTCACGGCCCGGCGGGCGTCGTCGGCGCTGCTGACCTCGAACAACGGCGGCAGGTCGCCGGCGAGGACCGCCGCGAGGGCCTCCAGCGTCGGGTCGGCCGGCGGGCGGGGCACGCCGGCGGCGCCCTCCGCCCATAACTTCTGGTGGAGCGTGTGACGTTCGGCGTCCGCGAAGGCCTGCCGCAGGTGGGCGAACGTGCCCATCAGCGTGTTCGGATACTCCCGGCCCGACAGCTGCGAGAGGTCCAGCGCCGCGAACAGCCCCTCGGTCAGCAGCGTTTCCCGCAGCGGCGCCTGGGCGGTGGTGACCAGCGCCGTCTTCCCCCCGGCGATGCGGCCCCGCGGGACGAGGTGCACGGCGGTGAAGCCGGCCTCCCGCAGGGATTTAGCGGTCTTATCGTCTTCGGACAGCCCTTCCTGAGCGGGGAACGCCGGGACAAGGCCGCGACGGTTGTCGGTCTCCGTCGCCGCGAGCACATAGCGGGTCTGGTTCACGTCCCGTCCGGCGGCCGGGTCAGGGATGCGGCCTTCGTCCAACGGACGATCCGTCGCGGCGTCGAGGAACCCGGCGTAGAGGTACAGGCCGGTGCAGTCGATCTTCTCCGCGTCCGGGGGCACGGCGACCTGATCGGTAGGGCCGACGGCGACGATCAGCCCGTCCCGGGCGACCACGGTGCCGACGAACGGTTTCGCGTCCGGAGCCGTGCGGACCGTCCCGCCGACCAGGGCGTAGGCGGCGGGGGCCAACCCCGCCGGCCGTTCCTGGGCCGGCGCCGGGGGCGCCGCGGCCCAGAGGAGCGGGAGGAGAGCCGCGAAAAACAGGCGGCCGAAGCGAGACGGCTGCCCCGGCGCGGGGCGGGGGGAAAGAACGCTCGACATCGGGCAGGGCGGGGAAGCGGGATGCGGGAAGGGCGTGTTTGGCGGGCGAGCGAGGCCGGCAACCTACCGCCGCCGCGGCGGCGTTCGCCATGTCGCCCGGTCGCGGCGGCGGGGCACGGTCGAGCGGTCCGGGTGGATCGTGACGCCGTGGGCTCGGGGAATCGCCGCAGCTTCGGCGGAGAGCCGGGACCGCGATTGACACAGCGGCGTCGATGGCTAGGATTCCCGCAGGTCGGGCCTCGGGGCCGTCGGAGGGTTCCCGTTTCTCCCGACCGCTGCCCCGGGTTCAGCCCGTCGGCCTCTCTCCCCGCCCTGACCGGCCTGGTTTTTTTCGTCGGCGTCGACGGATCCCGGCCTGTTACGTTCGACAGGACGCCCCGGTTCTTTCAGGAACCGGGAGTTCCTCCGGGAACGTCGGGTTCGTCAGGTAGCGCGGACGGCCGGCCAAGCCCTCCCCGCCCCGAGCGTCGCGGATCGCGACCCTCTTCGTTGCGGGCGAGAGCGTCGGGCGGGCTTCGGGGTGCCCGTTCTGCATCAGCATCCGGCCTGCGCCGTCCTGTTCCCGATCCGCTTCGGCGGGCGGGGGTTCGGCCCGATCGGCTGCCCCGCGTCCCTCCCGGGGCGGCGTTCGCGGTGACCTCGTACGGTCGCCGCGAGTTCCGCGGCTCCGGGCGTCCGGGAGTTTCGCCCTGTTCGCCGCCGTCATCGCTCGGGCCGTTCGGCCCGGTTGGTCTCTGTTCTTGCCGGTCGGCCGTGCTGGCCGGCCCGCGGCGTCGTCTTCGGGCGACGTCGGCGCGCCGACGCCGAATTTCTGTTTCTATTTGATCGTGTGAGGAATCTCGGCCCTATGCCGTCCGCCACCGCCGCCGTCTCCCAGGAGACGGACATCGCCGCCGACCCCGACGCCCCCGCGACCCGCCGCGGCGCCGCCCGTCGGCGGTCCCGCTCCGCTCGCCGCAACGACGACTCCGTCAGCGAACCCCTCAACTCCGCCGAGGCCATGGACGACGCAGACGCAGACGGCTTCGGGTCCGGTCTCGCCGACGAACCCGAACCCAAGCCCCGCCGCAAGGCGACCCGCCGCAAGACTCGAAAGTCCGAAGCGGACGACGCCGCGGCCGAGCAGGCCGGCGACGACGCGGCCCCGGGCGAGAACGAGGACGGGGAGAAGAAGACCCCCGCCCGCCGTCGCTCCGCCGCCAAGAAGACGACCGCCAAGAAGTCGGAGACGAAGAAGGTCGCCCCCAAGCGCAGCCGGGCGAAGAAGAAGGCAGAGCCGGCGGAGGACGAAATCGACCTGTCCGAGTTCGACTTCGGCAACGACGACGACGCCCCGCCGGTGCCGATCAACCCGTCCGCCGCGGCGGTGTTGAAGCCCCGCCGGTCCGTGATCGGCGACGAATACGGCGTGCGGTTGCCGCCGTCGGTCGCCAAGAGCCTCGCCGCGGAAAAGCTGGCCGAGACGCTGGAATCGAAGAACGTTTCGGCGGTCGGCGCCGGGAACGGTAAGAAGTCCCGTCGCGGTCGCCGCGGCAAGAAGGGCGCCGCCGAGGCTCCGCCCGCCCCGGCTCCCCGCAGTGCCGTCAAGCCGCCCCCGCAGAAGGGCGGCGGCGAGCCCGTCAACGGCGTGCTGGAGATGCACCCCAAGGGCTACGGCTTCCTGCGGGAGGCCGCCAACAACTACGTCGCCCAGGAGTCCGACCCCTTCGTCTCCGGCGCCCTGGTCGACCGCTTCCGCCTGCGGGAAGGGGTCCAGATCGACGGCGAGATCGGCCCCGGCAACCGCGGGCAGGGACCGCGGCTGAAGCTCATTAACGCCGTCGACGGCGTTCGGCCGGAGGAATACGACGACGTCCCGAAGTTTGATACGCTCACCCCGGTCAATCCGACCGAGCAGATCGTGCTCGAAACCGGGCAGCACGTCGTTTCCACCCGCGTGATGGACCTGCTCACCCCGCTGGGCAAGGGTCAGCGGGCGCTGATCGTCGCCCCGCCCCGCAGCGGCAAAACCGTCCTGCTGCGGGAAATGGCCGACAGCATCGCCACGAATCACCCGGAGGTGCACCTCATCGTCCTGCTGATCGACGAGCGGCCCGAAGAGGTCACGGAGATGCAGCGGTCGGTCCACGGCGAGGTCATCGCCAGCAGCCTGGACCACGACGTCGAAAGCCACATCCGCGTCTCCCAACTCGTGATTGAGCGGGCCAAGCGGATGGCGGAAGAAGGTAAGGACGTGGTCGTCCTGCTGGACTCCATCACCCGGCTGGCCCGGGCGTTCAACAAGTGGACGAACAGCGGCCGCGTCACGCAGGGCGGCATCGACATCAAGGCGCTGGACATCCCCAAGAAGCTGTTCGGCACCGCCCGGAAGTTCGAGGAGGGCGGCAGCGTCACGGTCGTCGGCACGGTGCTGGTCGAAACCGGCAGCCGCGGCGACGACGTGATTTTCCAGGAGTTCAAGGGGACCGGCAACATGGAGCTGGTCCTTTCCCGCTCCCTGGCTGACCGCCGGATCTTCCCGGCGATCGACATCCCGCAGTCCTCCACGCGCCGCGAGGAACTGCTGCTGGACCGGGAGACGCACGAGAGCGTCAACCGGCTCCGCCGCAGCCTGATCTCCCTGCCCAGCACGCAGGCGATGGAAGACCTGTCGCGGACGATTCAGAAGTTCGAAACGAACGAGGAGTTCCTGCAACGCGTGTTGCAGGTGATGTAAGTCGCTTCCCTCGACAAGCGTCGTAACGCCGAGGCCCCGCGGGGCCTCGGCGTTATGTTTTGCGCCGGATCAGGAACGCGTCTGTCGGCGGCGGCGCTGCTTCTTCACCTCGGGGGCGACGATGTTCCAGAACTCCGATTCGCCCTCCACGGCCTCTTTGCCGGTGCGGCCGGGGGCGGGCGGCGGCGGGGCGGCCCCGGAGGCGTTGACCTTCGTCGGCTTCTCCGCCGACGACTCCTTCACCGGCTGCTTCGCCGGTTCCGTTCCGGGTTTGGGCGGGAGTTTGATTGAAACCGGGTCGTCGTCGACGGCGGGCGTCGCCGGGGGCGGGGCGGGCGCGGCCCGACGGGCGTTCGGCACGATCTTCGTCTCCGCCCGCACCCCGCCGGTCTGCTCCACGGCGGTGGTGTGCACCAGCCCGCTGGCGTCCAGCGAGAGCGTCACCGCGATCGCGGCGTTCTCCGGCAGCCCCTCCGGCAGGGGTTCGACGATGCAGTCGCCCAACTCCGTCGGCGGGGCGTCCGGCGTGGGGCCGGCCTGCACGACGCGGATTCGCACCCGCCGCTGACCGGGGCGGACGGTGCCGTAGGCCTGCGTCGCGGAAGCCGGCAGCGTGCTGTTCGGCGGGATGAGGTAGTGCGGCACGTGGGCGTTGGTGCCGACCTCCCGCACGAGGATGCCCAGTCCGCGGCCCGTCCGCTGGGCGGGCAGGGCCCGGGAGAGCTTGTCCCGCCATTCGCCGGTATCGGCCCGATCGCCGAGCAGATTCTTGGCGAAGGATTCGTCCCGGCTCAGCAGGCCGGCGTACAGGCAGGCGCCGTGGGCGACGGACTGATCCGGCGACAGCTCCGTGCTGGGCGTGGTGCCGGCGAGCCGTTTCAGCATCGCCCGGACGGCGGGGATGCGGGTCGAACCGCCGGTCAGCAGCACCGCGTCGATCTGGCCCCAGCCCTTGGTGTGCTCCCGGATCAGTTCCGTGACCCGCTTCTCCGCCCGGGCGACGAGGTGCGCGGTGAGGGCCTCGAACTGGCCGCGTTCGACCTTGTAGCTCCTGCGGCGGCCGGCGTGGACGATGTTGATCTGCGTCGCCTCCCGCACGGAGAGCGAGCGTTTCACCTCCTCGGCCTCGTTCAGCAAAGCCTGTTCGCTGTCGGGGTCGTTGCGGGGGTCGGCCAACGGGCCGAGGCCCGCGTTCTCCCGGGCGAACTGGCCGGCGAGGGCGTCGGCGATCGCGGCGGTGAAGTCGACGCCGCCCAGTTCCGGATCGCCCCCGGCGGCCTTCACCTTCACGCCGTTCGCCCCGTACTCGACCACCGCCAGATCCAGCGTGCCGCCGCCGAGGTCGAACACCAGCACGGTCGTTTCCGCGGCGAGTTCCGTGAACCACAGCCCGCCCTCTTCGGCGTCGCTGCCGGCGAGGATGTGACAGAGGGCCGCGGCGACCGGCTCGTCGATCAGCGTGACCCGCTGCAGCCCCGCGGACTTCGCCGCGACGACGGTGCGGCGGCGCTCGGCGTCGCCGAACTGCACCGGCACGGTGACGACCGCCTCCTCAATCGCCCCGAACCGGGTCCGTGCCGACCGCAGCAGGTCCCGCAGGATCAGGGCGCTGACCTCGGTCGGGCTGACGGAGCGGCCGCCGACGTCCCAGCTTTTCTCCGGGTCGGAGAGAAACCGCTTGGCCTGCTGCACGACGCGATTCCCCGCGGAGATCGCCCGGCGGGCGGCTTCGGTGCCGACGACCGCCTTGCCGTCCGGCTCGAACAGCACGACCGACGGCGTGGCGAGTTCCCCCGCGGCGTTGGGGACGCTGACCGGGTTGCCGTGCCGATCCAGCGCCGCCAGCGAACTGAACGTCGTCCCCAGGTCGATGCCGATGCGGCGAACCCGCTGGTTCGACTCCGGGGCGGACTGGGCGGCGTCGGAACCGGCGGCGGGCATGGAGGCGGGGCGGGAACGGGGCACGGGCGACGATATGCTAAACGGGTTCCGATCCGTTCGCCGCCGATTTCGCATGTCCCCCGTCGCGACCGAACTCGACCCCGCGGCGTCCGCCGCCGCAATCGCCCCGCCCGATCAACCCGCCGCCTTCGACCGGGCGGACGCCAAGGCGATCTTCCTCGGTTGGGAACGGCTGCGAATCGCGTTCAACCTCGTCCTCGCCGCGGTGTGCAGCCCGGTCGCGCTGCTGAGCGGGCCGGAGACCTACGCCGCCCCCGCCTTCTGGGGGAACTGCTTCGCCGGGGTGTTGCTGGTGAACGTCGCCTATTTCGCCGGGCCGCTCGCCGAGTGCGTTCTTGACCGGCTCGGACTGCGGCATCGGTCGGTGCGGTGGGCGCTGGTCCTCGGAGGCCTGCTGCCGACGGCCGCCTACGGGGTGGCGGCGGTCGTGGCGTTCCCCAATCAGATCGGCCCGCTGTGAACGTCGCCGTAACGCTCGCCCTCCTGGCCGCCGTCTTCGCTCAACCGCCGGCGGCGGAGCCGACCCCGCTGCCGGATGTGTTGGCGAAGGTTCTGCCGGGAGTGCGGTTTGACGACGTGCCGTTGCGGCGGGCGGTCAGCCGGTTGGCGGAGACGAACGGGGCGGCGTTGGCGTTCGTGCGAGGCCTCGACCCCACCACGCCCGTCACGCTGGACGCGGAGAACCTGACGGTCGCCGAGGCGCTGGCCGACGCCGCGGGGCAGGGGAACGCCGCCGCGGTGGCGTTGGGCGGGGCGGTCTACGTCGCCTCGCCGGAGACCTGCGCGGCGGCGTTAGCGATCGCCGCGGCCCGCCGGACGGAACTGGAACCGACCCGCGGCGTCCGCCGGGCGCCGCGTGAACGGGCGCTGGAAGAGCGCGATGTGAGGTGGGACGACCTGACGACGCCGCGGGCGCTTCTGGAAGACGTCGCCGCTCAGGCGTCGCTGACGATCACGAACCCGGACGCCGTCCCGCACGACCTCTGGCCCGCCGGCCGCCTGCCCGCGGCGGACATCCCGACGACGCTGGCCGCCGTCCTCGCCCCGTTCGATCTGACGTTCGTCTGGTCGGAAGACCGCACCGGAGTCACGATCGAACCTCTGCCGGAGGGGTTCGCCGCGGAGCCGGCGCCGCCGCTGACCTCCTTCGCTGCCAAGACCGCCGTGGGGGAGGGCGGGGGCGTCCCGCTGGACCGGCGGACGTTCACCCTGAAGGTGCAGGGGGCCAGCGTGCAGCGGGTGATGGAAGCAGTCGCGGGGGTGCGGTTCGAATACGACCCCCGGGCGCTGGCGGCCGGCGGCGGGGATCTGGACGCCCGGGTGTCGATCGACGTGACGGAGGCCGACGCCGACACGTTCTTCACCGCCCTGTTCGCCCCGGCGGGGATCGCGTTCTCGTGGGAGGGGACGACGGTCACCCTCCACCCGACCGTTCCGTAGCAATTTCGCCGGCGAGCGGGGGGCGTTAGCCCCCTGAGTCTCGGCGGCGTGCAAACAGACGGGGGGCTCACGCCCCCCGCTCGCCTTCCGCTCCGTGGAGCGAACGCGGCGCACACGGTAGCATCGCCGGCCGGTCGTCCGTCCGTCGTTCTCGCCCTCGCTCTGAATCGCCCGTGCCCGCCCGGAACCTGATCGTCGCCCAGTCCGGCGGCCCGTCCGCCGTCATCAACAACACCGTCCGCGGCGTCGTGGAGACGGCCCGTTTGCTGGACGAGATCGGCACGGTCTACGCCGGCCACCACGGCATCGAGGGGGTCCTCAAGGAAGAACTGATCGACCTGACGGCTCAGGCCCCCGAGGAGATCGCCCTGCTGGGCACGACCCCCGCCGCCGGGGCGATCGGCACCTGCCGCTATAAGCTGAAGGACTGGCAGAACGAAGACTTCGACCGGGTGCTCGAAGTCTTTAAGGCCCATAACGTGGGTTACTTCGTGTACATCGGCGGCAACGACTCGATGGACACCGCCAACAAGGTGGCGAACCTCGCCCGGGAGCGGGGCCTGGACGTCTGCGGGTTGGGCGGGCCGAAGACGATCGACAACGACGTCGGCGACAGCGAGTTCAAGCTGATCGACCACACCCCCGGCTACGGCAGCACGGCCCGGTACTGGTCGAACTACATCCAGCAGGTCAACGAGGAGAACATGGGCTCCTCGCCGGCGGACCCGGTGCTGATCTGTCAGGCGATGGGCCGCAAGATCGGCTACATCCCCGCCGCCGCCCGACTGGCGGACCCGCACCGCGAGATGCCGCTGCTGATTTATCTGGCCGAGCGCAAGGTCACGATCGACCAGATCCACGAGCAGATCGCCGCGACCTGCAAGGAGCACGGCCGGGCGATCGTGGTGGTCAGCGAGGGCCTGAGCATCGAGGGGCTGGAGATCCCCGAGGAGTTCATCGTCCGCGACAGCTTCGGGCACCCGACCTTCAGCAGTTCCAAGATCACCGTCGCCCAAATGCTCACCAACGAGGTGAACAAGCGGGGCCTGCCGGTGAAGGGCAACGCCCGCTGCAACGTCTCCGGGACCGACCAGCGGCACAGCATCTTCCACGCCAGCGTCGTGGACCTCGCCGAGAGCTACCGGGCCGGCGAGAAGGCCGCCCTGTTGGCCGCCGCCGGGGAGCACGGCTACATGAGCACGATCCTGCGGACCGACCGCGAGAACTACACGGTCAAGTACGACAAGGCCCCGCTGAAGGAGGTCGCCAACAGCGAGCGGCACTTCCCGGCGGACTGGATCAGCGAGGACGGTACCGACGTCACGGACGAGTTCCTGAAGTACGCCCGCCCGTTGATCGGCGACGGCAACCCCAGCGTGCCGATCATCGACGGCCGCATCCGCTTCGCCAAACTGGCCCGCACCTACGCGGATCAGAAGTTGGACGCCTACGTTCCCCAAGCCGACCGCCAGTCTCCCCCGTCCTGACGGAGCGCCCGCCATGTCTGCTCGCCAGTCGGTTCCCCCGGCGTACGCCCTCCCCCCGAGCGGCGGAGCCCCGGCGGGCGGCGGTCCCGGCCGCGGGCTGGCGGAGGGCGACCGGGCGACGGTCGCGGGCTTCCGGGCCGAATTGCCCCGCACCCGCTACGCCGCCCGGGCGGAGTTGCTGCGGGGGATCGTGCATCTGAACGACCTGCCGCCGACGCCCCGCCGCAAGGCGCTCACGGAGGCCTTGCAGGCCTGGACGCGGCAGTACGAGGTGGAAACGCCGGGGATCGTGCGGGCGACGGAGGTGCGGATCACGCTCTCCTCCCGGGACGAGTTGTACGCCGACGCTGCGCTCTACGACCCGGCGGACGGCCGCTGCGTCGCGACGACGGATCGCGGCGGCGTCGTGCGGTTGGAGGGGCCGCCGATCGTGGTGGTCTGCGCCGCGGAAACGGATCGCGGCCGCGATCTGCCGGACCGGATCGACGCCCTGCGGGAGGGCGGGGTGACGGAGTTCGTCCTCGCCGGCGCCCGCGGCGGCCTGCAGTGGTTCCGTCTGGACGAAGACCCCCGCCGCCCCGGCCGGGGCGACGGTTACCTCAAAAGCGCCGCCCTGCCGGGCCTGTGGCTGCCCGAGGCGGTGCTGGACCCCGACCCGGCGAAGGTGGACGTGGTCGCCGCGGTGCGAGCCGGCTGCGGCACGCTGGATCACGCCCTGTACGTCAACACCCTGTGCAGCGGAGCCGGGCGCAAGGCCCGCTGAGGGACGCAGCGAGCGGGTACACTGGGACCCGAATCGATCCGTGCGAGTTCCCGCGATGACCGCCCCCGCCGTTCTGCCGTCCTCTCCCGCCTCTGGCGCCGCCGTGCCGCCGCTGCGTCACGGCGATCGTCTGCGCTGGGATGAATACATCCGCCGCTACGAGGCGATGCCGGAAGACGTTCGGGCCGAACTCCTCGCAGGAGAAGTGCAGATCATGAGCCCGCTTCGCCACCGGCCCCACGGACAGCCGCATCGGATCATCGAGACATGGCTGGGGATGTATCAGGCCCGAACGCCGGGCGTGGACGGGGGGACCGCTTCGACCGTCCGGCTCACGGACGTGGACGGCCCCGAACCGGACAGCATCCTCCGACTGCTGCCCGAATGCGGCGGCGCGTCCACGGAAACGAGCGACGATTACCTCGCGGGGACGCCGGAGTTGTTTGTCGAGATCGGCGCCGCCACCGCCTCGCGGGATCTCAACGAGAAGCGGGAGCGCTACCGTCTCGCCGGGGTGCGGGAGTACCTCGTGTTCGCCCCGCTACGGGAACAACTGCACTGGCTCGTGCTGAACGAAGCCGGGGAGTACGAACGCCTCCGCCCCCGCCGCGGCGGGGTGATCCGCAGCCGGACCTTTCCGGGTCTGTGGTTGAACGTGCCGGCGCTGACGGCGCTGGACTTCGCCGCGGTGCTGGACACGCTGGCCGAAGGGATGGGCACGGCGGAGCACGCCGCGTTCGCTGCGTCGAACCGTGGGAAACTGGATGCCGGCGGCGATCCCGGGTAGACCGGGAGGCCACCAGCCCACCGCCGCCCGCACCCGCCCGCTATCAGGGCCGATAGGTTCGCCGCCCGATGTCCGACAATCCGCTCGACACGCAGTTCACCGCCCGCACCAAGGACTACCTCGTCGGCATCGACTCCGACGGCTGCGCGTTCGACACGATGGAGCTGAAGCACAAGGAGTGCTTCATTCCGAACATCATCAAGTACTTCGGCCTGCAGGCGTGCAGCAAGTACGGCCGGGAGTGCGCGGAGTTCGTGAACCTCTACAGCAAGGAACGCGGCATCAACCGCTTCCCGGCCCTGCTGAGCGTGCTGGACTACCTGGCCGAGCGCCCGGAGGTCCGCCGCCGCGGCGTCAAACTGATGCCGTTGCAGGGCCTGCGGGACTGGGTCGCCCGGGAGACCCGCCTCGGCAATCCGACCCTCATCGCGGAACTGGATCGCAACCCGAACGAAGACCTCAAGCTCTGCTTGGAGTGGAGCGAGCAGGTCAACCGGGACATCGACCACATGGTTCACGGCGTCAGCCCGTACCCGATGGTGCGGGAGAGCCTCGAAAAGCTGGCCCCGGTCGCGGACATGATTGTCTGCAGCGCCACCCCCAACGCCGCCCTCCAGAAGGAGTGGGAGGAGCACGACATCGCCCGCTACGTCGAGGCGATCTGCGGGCAGGAGGCCGGCGGCAAAAAGGAGACCCTCGGCCAGGCCGCCGGCTACGGCTACGAAAAGGGCAGGGTGCTGATGATGGGCGACGCCCCCGGCGACCTGAAGGCCGCCCGCGCGGTCGGGGCCCTGTTCTACCCGATCAACCCGGGGCACGAGGAGGAGAGCTGGGAACGCTTTCACGGCGAGGGCTGCGAGCGGTTCCTCAGCGGCGACTACGCCGGCGAATACGAAGCCGAACTGATCGCCGAGTTCCAGGCCCATCTCCCCGAAGACCCGACCTGGCCCCGCGTCCAGGGCTGATTCGCCCCGTCGAACTGATCCGCACGATCCGCGTGCGCCGCTCCCGGAGCCGGCGGACGCGGATCGTGGCATGAAGTCCGGACGGGTCGCCGGTATCCTGCGCGGGCAACCTCGCAGTCACGTCCGTCGCTCAGCAACACCCGCCCGCGTCCTCATGTCCGAACCGCAACACGACATCGCCCTGATCGGCTTGGCCGTCATGGGGCAGAACCTCGTCCTCAACATGGCCAACCACGGCCATTCCGTCGCGGTTTACAACCGGACCGCCTCCACCACCGAGGAGTTCATCGCCAGCCTGCCGGGCGAGGGCGTCGACAAGGTGCACGAGGGCACCGTCGACCGGGTGAAGGGATACAACGACCTCGGCGAACTGTGCGCCAGCCTGAAGTCGCCCCGTAAGGTGATGATCATGGTGAAGGCCGGCCCGGCCGTGGACGCCGTGATCGAGGCGATCAAGCCGCACCTCGATAAGGGCGACGTGATCATCGACGGCGGGAACAGCTACTTCGTCGACACCAACCGCCGCTACGACGAACTGACCAAAGAGGGCTACCTGTTCGTCGGCGCCGGCGTCTCCGGCGGGGAAGAGGGTGCGTTGAAGGGCCCCAGCATCATGCCCGGCGGCTCCAAGGAGGCCTGGCCGCTGGTCAAGCCGATCATGCAGGACATCGCCGCCAAGGTCGGGCCGAACCACGACGTGCCCTGCTGCGAATGGGTCGGCCCCGCCGGCAGCGGGCACTACGTCAAGATGGTGCATAACGGCATCGAGTACGGCGACATGCAGCTGATCTGCGAGTCGTACTTCCTGATGAAGGAAGCCCTCGGCCTGTCCAACGACGAGCTCTACGACGTGTTCGCGTCGTGGAACAAGGGCGTGCTGGCCAGCTACCTGATCGAGATCACCCGCGACATCTTCAGCGCCAAGGACCCGGAAACGGGCGAGGCGATGGTCGACCTGATCCTGGATGTCGCCAAGCAGAAGGGCACCGGCAAGTGGATGGCCCAGCACGCGCTGGACCTCGGCGTGCCGACCACGCTGATCACCGAGGCCGTCTACGCCCGCTGCCTCGCCGCCCAGAAGGACGAACGGGAGCGGGCCGAGAAGGTGCTGAAAGGACCGGATCAGACGAAGTTCGACGGCGACCGCGACGCGTTTATCGACGCCGTCGGCGACGCGCTGTACGCCTCGAAGCTCGTCAGCTACGCCCAGGGCTACGTGCAGATGCAGGCCGCCGCCGCGGAGTTCGGCTGGGACCTCGCCTACGGCGACATCGCCCTGATGTGGCGGGGCGGGTGCATCATCCGCAGCGTGTTCCTCGACGACATCAAGGCCGCGTTCGACAAGAACCCGCAGCTCGAAAACCTGCTGCTGGACGACTTCTTCAAGGACGCCATCGACAAGTCGCAGTCCGCGTGGCGGGAAGTCGTGCAGAACGGCGTGAGACTCGGCATCCCGATGCCGGGCTTCACCGCGGCGCTGTCCTACTACGACGGCTACCGCCGCAGCCGGCTGCCCGCGAACCTGTTGCAGGCCCAGCGGGACTATTTCGGCGCCCACACCTACCAGCGCCTCGACAAGCCCCGGGAGGAGACGTTCCACTCGGAGTGGCTGGACCTCCGCAAAGATCCCGGCGAACCGGCCGAGACCCCGGAGAAAAGCTGACGGCCTGACGACGTTTCCCGCCGCCCCCCGCCCCCGACGAACGACAGGCTGATGCCCAGAATTCGGTTGCTCCGGGGGGCGGACGGGTGAACGTCGAGTTCCTCGGCACCGGCGGGTATCACCCCGACGCGCACCGGCACACCACCTGCGTGCTGCTGCCGGACCGGGGGCTCTGTATCGACGCCGGCTCCGCCTTCTTTCGGGCGCCGGAGCGGCTGGCGGCTCACGGGGTCACCGAGCTGGACCTCGTGCTGACGCACGCCCACCTCGATCACGTGATGGGGCTGACGTTCCCACTAGCCCATATCGAGCGTGGCACGCTCACGGCGGTGCGAATCCACGGCCGACGGGAGAAGCTGGACGCGGTTCGCGAGCATCTGTTCGCCTGCGATCTGTTCCCGGTCCTGCCGCCGATCTATTCCTGGCACCCGTTGCCGGAAAAGGCCGCCGGGACACTGCCCGTGGCCGACGGACTGCTGCACTTCCGGGAACAGGTCCACCCCGGCGGCAGCCTCGGGCTGCGATTTGAAACAGGCGGGAAGCGGTTCGTGTTTTGTACCGACACCGCGCCGGCGCCCGAGACGGCCGCGTTCGCCGCCGACGCGGACCTGTTCGTCCACGAATGCAACTTCCCCGACGGTTGGGAAGACCTCGCCACGCGCACCGGCCACAGCACGTTGTCGCCGGTGCTCGATCTGGCCCGCCATGCGCGGGCGCAGCGGACCCTGCTGGTGCACGTCAGCCCCGACGCCGCCGACCCCGCCGACCCGGTCGGGCTGGGGGAGGCGCACGATCCCCCGCCGGGCGCCGCCGTGGCGGTCGACGGCCTGCGGGTCACGCTGTGAAGAGCGAGCGGCGCCCTGAAAAGTCGGACCGTGCGAACGTCGCGCGACGGTCGACCGGGGCCGCGGACTCTCTTCGACTATTTCTTGTGGCGGATCTTGGCGCGCATCCGCCGCTTCTTACGACCGATTTTGCGACGACCTTTGCCGGACTTCTTGGTACCCATACGCGGGGTGGCTCCTGTGTTGAGGGCGGCGGGGGCCGCGGGAAACGGTGGGGGAGTCCTACAGTGTATGCTGATTCGACTGCTTCCGTAAACCGGCGGGGGCTTCCCGCCCCGGACTGGGAGGCGCTTCCATGACGCCCGATCCGTTTGATCTCGCCGCTCGATTCGCCGCGCCGCCGGCGTCAGCCCGGCCGGGGCGGGGGGAAGAAGAGGAGGGCGAGTCGCCGGCCGCGGACGAAGCCGCCTACATCTGCGACGCCTGCGGGGAGGAGATCGTCGTGCCCGTCGATCCGGCCGCCGGGGCGAAGCAGGAGTACGTCGAAGATTGCCCGGTCTGTTGCCGCCCGAATCTGTTGAGGATCTCCGTGGGACCGGACGGGTCGGTGCGGTGCACGGCGCGGCCGGAGTAGCCTCGCGAATCCTCGGCGGGCGATCGGTTGTCGAGTCAATCGGTCCCGTCTATGCTGCGCGGCCCGCAGGCGACCGTGCGGTCGCCGCTCCGTCGTTCTTTCGTGCGTCCATCGGCCCGCTCGCGGCGGTCCCGCGGGCGCGACGTGGATAAAAGACCATGGCCGTTCCTAAAAGGCGTACCTCGAAGGCCCGCAAGCGGAAGCGGCGGAGCCACATGAGCCGCACCGCCCCTCCCGTTGCCCCCTGTAGCCAGTGCGGCACGGCGCGCCCGACGCACGTCGTCTGCCCGAACTGCGGGTTCTACATGGGTCGCACCCTGGTCGAGGCGGACGACGAGTAAGCCTCTTCGGGCGGCGTTCTTGTTCCGCCCGCGCCTGCCTCACCCGTCGTTCGCTCACCCGGGCGGACCGTACCGTTGTCGAAGGTCAGTGTGACCGATTCTCCCTCAGCCGCCGGCCCGGCTTTGCATGATCCTGCTTTCGCCCCGGGCTCGACGCCCGGGGGCGTCACCCGCGTCGCGTTGGACGCCATGGGCGGCGACGACGCGCCTGGTCCCAACCTCGACGGCGCCCGCCTTGCGCTGGCCGAGGATCCGGATCTGCACGTCGTGCTGGTCGGCGACGAGAGCGTCGTCCGGCCTGCGGTGGAGGGCGGCGACGACTTCGGCGGGCGATTGACCTTTGAGGTCTCGCACGGCGTCGTCGGGATGGAGGAGAAGCCGACCGCCGCCTTGCGGGCCAAGCCTCGCTGTTCGATCACCGTCTGCTGGACGCTCATGGCGGAGCGGCGCGTCGACGCCGTCGTCTCCGCCGGCAATACCGGCGCCGTCGTTGCCGCCGGGTTGCGGACGCGGCTGTTTCTTAAGGGCGTGAAGCGCCCCGGGATCGCGGTCACGTTGCCGACCCTCCGCGGGCGGTCGATTCTCCTGGACGTCGGCGCCAACCCGCTCGCCAAGCCGGAGCACCTGTTGCAATACGGCGTGATGGGCGCCGTGCTGGCCCGTGAGGTGCTGGGCATCCCGAAGCCGCGGATCGGGCTGATGAACATCGGCTCCGAGGACGGCAAGGGGAACGAACTCTACCGGCAGACGCACGACCTGTTGCGGTCCAGTCGGGCGACCGCCGGCGACTACGTCGGCAACGTGGAGGGGCGGGGGCTCTACCGCGGCGAAGCGGACGTGCTGGTCTGCGAAGGCTTCGTCGGGAACGTCACGCTGAAGGTTTCCGAGGGCATCGCCGAGTTCCTGATGACCGCCGCCGCCGGGCAGGTGCTGGGCGACCTCAAGCAAAACGCCGGCGCCCTGGGCGAGGCCGCCCCCGCGGCGATGGCCACGGCGAAGGCCAGTTTCGAGTCGCTCGGCAATCGCTTCCGCTACAGCAAGGTGGGCGGGGCGCCGCTGCTGGGGATCGACGGCACCTGCATCATCTCGCACGGCTCCAGCGACGCGACCGCGATCCAAAACGCATTAGCGGCCGTCGAACTGTTCCGGCACGCCCATCTCAACGAGCGCATGGCCGAGGCCTTGGCCGCGCTGCAAACCGTCCCCGCCGCCCCGCCCGCTTCCTGATGACGACTGCGCTGCTCTTTCCGGGGCAGGGAGCCCAGACCGTCGGGATGGGCGCCGCCCTCCGGGCGGACTACCCCGCCGCCCGCGATCTCTACGACCGCGCCGCCGAGGTTCTCGGTTACGACCTCGCCGCGCTCTGTGAAAACGGCCCGGCAGAGAAGTTAAACGCGACGGACGTTTCGCAGCCGGCCCTGTACGTCTCCGGCTACGCCGCCCTGGAAAAGCTGAAGGCCGAACACCCCGAGGCATTGGCGGACGTGTCGCACGTCGCCGGGTTGAGCCTCGGGGAATACACCGCCCTGGCGTTCGCCGAGGCGTTCGACTTTGAAGACGGCCTGCGGGTCGTGCAGGCCCGCGGCCGGGCGATGCAGGCCGCGGCGGAGGCGACGTCCTCCGGCATGGTCTCCGCCCTGCTGCTGGACCGCGATGCGGTGCAGGGGGTGCGGGACGCGGCCGCCGGCGACGAGGTGCTGGAACTGGCGAACTTTCTCTGCCCCGGCAACACGGTGCTCTCCGGCGAATCGGCGGCGATCGCCCGGGCGATCGAGGAAATCGAGAAGGCCGGGGGCCGGCCGATCCCGCTCGCGGTCGCGGGGGCGTTCCACACGTCGCTGATGAAGCCCGCCGACGAACGACTCGCCGCGGCCCTGGACGCGGTGGAGATTCGCCCGCCGAAGGTTCCGGTGGTGTCGAACGTCGACGCCGCCCCGCACACCGATCCGGCGGAGATCCGCGATTTGCTCGTCCGCCAGGTGCTCGCTCCGGTTCGTTGGGAAGATTCGATCCGGGCGATGATGGCGGCCGGCGTGGATCGCTTTTTTGAGGTCGGCACCGGCCGCGTGCTGACGGGCCTGCTCAAGCGGATTGATCGCAAGACGCCCTGCACGGCCGTCGGCGACTGACGGAGTCCGCGCCGCCGGCCTTGCCGGCCCGCCCCCACCGGGAAGCCGTGTCCCCGGGGGCGTTGCGGTAGACACCCTTTCGCGGCACCGTTAGAACCTGACCGGTCGGTGGCGTATGGTGTGGGCTCCAATGAGTCCCCCGGCGCGACCGCCGTTTTTCCACCCGCCGGCGGCCGTGAGCGGTTCCGGTTCCCGACGTACAACTTTGCCGCCTCCGCGCGGCGACCCGAGGATTACCCGTGGCTGCCGAAGCGACCGAAGAAAAAGTCATCCAGATCGTCTCCGACCAGCTCGGCGTGCCGGTCGAAGAGGTTTCTCGCGAGAGCAAATTCGTCGACGACCTGAAGGCCGACAGCCTGGACCTGGTCGAGTTGGGGATGGAGTTCGAAGATACCTTCGATATCACCATCCCGGACGAGGACTACGAGAAAATCCAGACCGTCGGCGACGCCGTCGACTACATCGAACAGCGCCAGTCCGAGGGTTGAACCCGAGGCTGTCGCCGCCCGTGCGGGGTCGTTGCCCGCGTCGGGTTCCCCGTCGTTCCGTCTCGTCCGCCGGCTCTCTAGGCCGGCGTGACGCCCCGCCGTGAGTGAGCATACCTCCGTGAGTAGCGATCGGGTGACCCGTTCGACCGAACTACGCCGCGTCGCCGTCACCGGCGGGTCGGTCATCTCCACCCTCGGGCACTCCCGCCAGGAGTTCTGGGAGCGCTGCGCCGCCGGCAAGAGCGGCGTGTCGCGGATCGGTCGCTTCGTGCCGGACGAATTCAAAGTCCATTTCGCCGGTGAGGTGAAGGACTTTGACGCCGCTGCGATGGTCGACGTGCCGGAGAAAGAGCTGCGGCGGATGGACCGCTTCGTCCAGTTCGCCGTCGTCGCCGCCGACCGGGCTTTGAAGGAAGCCGGACTGGAGCGGGACTCCGGCGACGCCACCCGCCGCGGCGTGCTCGTCGGCAGCGGGATCGGCGGCCTGCACGAGATCGAGGAGCAGCACCGCACGCTGTTCGAACGCGGCCCCCGCCGGGTCAGCCCGTTCATGATTCCTAAGCTGATGGTCAACGCCGCCAGCGGGAACATCTCCTACCTGTACAACCTCAAGGGGCCGAACAGTGCCGTCGCCACGGCCTGCGCCAGCGCCACCAACGCCATCGGCGACGCCTTCCGGCTGATCCAGCACGGGCAGGCGGACGTGATGGTCACTGGCGGCAGCGAGGCGGCCATCACCCCGATGGGCGTCTCCGGCTTCGCCCGGATGAACGCCCTCTCCAACCGCAACGACGCCCCCTCGCTGGCCTCCCGGCCCTTCGATAAGGACCGCGACGGCTTCGTCCTCGGCGAGGGCGCCGGCATCATGATCCTGGAAGACTGGGAGCACGCCCTCAAACGCGGGGCGACCATCCTGGCGGAGGTGCTCGGCTACGGCATGAGCAGCGACGCCTACCACATGACCGCCCCCGACCCCGAGGGTCGCGGCGCCGGCCGGGCGATGACCTTCGCCATCGCCGACGCCGGGCTGAACGTCGAGGACATTCAGTACGTCAACGCCCACGGCACCAGCACCCCGCTGGGCGACAAGGCGGAGACCGCGGCGATCAAGACGGTGTTCGGCCATCACGCCAAAAAGCTGGCCGTCAGCAGCACCAAATCGCAGATCGGCCACCTGCTGGGCGCCAGCGGCGGGGTCGAAACGATCGCCTGCCTGATGGCCCTCACCGAGCAGGCCGCCCCGCCGACGATCAACCTCGACGAGCCCGGCGAAGGCTGCGACCTCGACTACGTCCCCCACGAGGCCCGGCCGATGCCGATCAAGGCCGTGCTGAACAACTCCTTCGGCTTCGGCGGCCACAACGCCTGCCTGGTGTTGGGCAAGGCGTGAGCCGGTGAGCCCCGAGCGTCGAGAGGCGGCCGCCCGGCCGGCGACGATCGGACGGGTCCCCGCTGATCGCCTCGGCTGGACCGCGTGGGGCTCCTCCGGTGCCCTGGCGATCGCGTTCAGCTTGAGCGGGCGGGCCTGGAAGAAACGTGCCGGTCGTGCCGGGGACCGAGTTTCCCACGTTGTTCGCCGCGCCGTTCGTCCTGCTTGCTGGCGGCCTCCTCGGGTTTGTCCTCGCGACGTGGCGCAATCGAACGTCCGCCACAACCGACGTTGACCGCCCGGCGACTCGCGCCGATGCTTCGACCCCTGCCGGCACCGACTGAACAGCCCAGATGAGCGCCTCGAATCCAGCCAGCCACGGCTCCCGCCGCCGCGTCGTCATTACCGGGATCGGGGTCGTCAGCCCGCTGGGCATCGGCGTGCAGTCGTTTCTAGAGGCCCTGAAGGCCAAGCGCAGCGGCGTGGACGTCATCACCGATGTGATGGACGCCTCCGCGGCGCCCGGGAACGTCGGCGGGGAGATCCCCGGCTTCGACGACGGCGTCACCAAGGAGGCGATGCCCAAGAAGCAGCGGAAATTCATCAAGGTGATGTGCCGGGAGATCGAACTCGGCGTCGTCTCCGCCCTGCACGCCGTGGAGCATAGCGGCCTAGACCTGGACGCCATCGACCGCAGTCGGATGGGCGTGGACTTCGGGGCGAACCTGATGTTCAGCCCCCCCCACGTGCTGGCGGAGCCCGCCGTCGTCTGCTGCGATCCGAGGCCCACCGAGGCGCACGAGTCCGGCCTGGTCCCGCGGTTCGATCTCGACCGCTGGGGGTCGCAGGGCATGAAGATGCTGGAGCCGCTCTGGCTGCTCAACTATCTGCCGAACATGCCGGCCTGCCACATCGGCATCGCCCTGGACGCCCGCGGCCCCAGCAACTCCCTGACGATGGGCGGGGCGAGCGGCAACCTGGCGTTGTCCGAGGCCGCTCGGATCATCGAACGCGGCCGGGCCGACGTGATGGTCGCGGGCACCACCGGCACCCATCTGCACCCGGTCCGCACGCTGAACGTCGAGCTCTTCGGCGATCTTGCCGACGGCGACGGTCCGCCGGGCTCGTGGTGCAAACCGTGGGACGCCCACCGCTCCGGCCAGGTCGTCGGCGAGGCGGCCTGCACCGTGATTCTTGAAGAACGCGAACACGCCGAGGCCCGCGGGGCGACGATCTACGGCGAATTGCTCGGCTTCGGCTCCGGCTGCGTCTCCACGCTGAACGCCACCGGTCAGCTCGCGAAAGCGTACGCCGTCGCCGGTCGGGCGGCGCTGCGGGACGCGGACCTGTCCCCGGCCGATCTCGGTCACGTCAACGGGCACGGCGTCGGCACCCGCGACGCAGACGCCGAGGAGTGCCGCGGCCTCTCGGATCTGCTGGCGGGGGCGCCCGTGCCGATCACCGGGCTGAAGGGCTTTACCGGCAACGCGGGCTCCGGCAGCGGCGTGCAGGAACTGGTCGCCAGCCTGCTGATGCTCCGCGAGGGCCTGATCCCCGTCTGCCTGAACCACGACTCCGCCGACGGCGACTGCGGCGAGTTGCAGTTCGTCGCCGGCGATCACCGGCCGGACGGCGGCAACAAGGTGTTCCTGAACCTCAACGGCACCCGCGGCGGCCAGGCCAGCGCCGCGATCGTCCGGGCGGAGTAAAGGCCCGGTTCGGCCGGCGTCACTCGTCCTGATCGCGGCTCCGCGGCAGGTCGCGGACCGGATCGTCGGCCTCAGCCTCGTCGATCATGTCGTCGAACGTCCCTCGGAACGGGAACGGCCGCGGGTCGACCGGGCGGGGGATGCCCGGGCGTCCGTGGCCGATACGGACGTCGACGTTCAGCAGTTGCCGGTTCCGCACGTTCTGAACGAGCAGCGTGACCTCTCCGCCCCGGCCGGCCCGGCGGCGGATCTCCTGCCCGAGCGGGTACAGCCGGCCGCGGACGTATCCGACCTGAAACCCGTCCACGGTGAGGATGCGGTCGCCGCGTTCCAGCCCCGTCCGGGCGGCCGGGCTGTTCGGGATCACGCCGGTCACCGTCACGCCCTCGCTGGTGTTGTAGGCGTACACGCCGAACACGGAGTCGCGGTCGTCCGGCGGAACCAGTTGCGGTTCGATGCGGCCCCCGCCGTCGCGGCCCCGCCGGTCGCCCCGGTCGCGCTCCCCGGGACGATCCGCGGGGCGATCGTCGCGTTGCCGGGCGGGCTCGCCGGGGGCGTCGGGCATGCCGTCCAGCGTGCCGCGGTCGGAGCGTTCGCCCGGCGGTTCGGCAACCCCCCGGGTGCGGAGCGGTCCGGGCGTCGGCGGGTCGGCGGGCGCCGCCCCCTCCTGGGGGGCGAGCGGGGCGGCCAGGGCGACGATCAACAGCGGGGCGAACATCAGACGGCTTCCTGCGGGGGACGCGGCGGGCGGCGAGCCCTCACCCTACGCCACCCCGCGGCGCCCCTCCCGGGGACTCGTCGCGGCGGTGGGGCGGGGAATCTCCCCCGACTCACCCGGGCGGCATCCCGCTGGCCGTCCCCCCGCCACGTGAGCGGCGCGCCGTCGCAATCCTCCGCGCGCGGAGCGTAGGGCCGCGAAGCGATCGGCCCCGGAATGTCGGGCGCCGAACGGTTGGGGGTCGCACCGTTGTGGGGCGGACCGTTCGCCCCCATCCTGACGCCCCGCCGCGGAACCCCGGCGCGCCGACCGTCCGGTCCCCGGCCGGCGGCGCGCGGAGCCTTCACGCCCCGATCCTCCGCGGCCCCTCGTTTCACGCTTTCTCACCCGGAATCGCCCGCCCATGTCCGCCTCCGTCACCTTCAAAGGCGATCCCGTCGCCCTCGCCGGCCCCGAATTGAAAGCCGGCGACAAGGCCCCCGACTTCGCCCTGCAGGCGATCGACCTGTCCGAGGTCACGCTGGCCTCCGACGCCGGCTCCGCCCGCATCGTCGCGGTCGTGCCGAGTCTCGACACCAGCGTGTGCAGCAAGGAAACGAAGCGGTTCAACGACGCCGCGAAGAGCGATGCGAGCCTGAACGTCTACGCCGTCAGCTGCGATCTGCCCTTCGCCCAGAAGCGCTGGTGCGCCGCCGAGGGCGTGGAGAACGTCAAGGCCCTGTCCGACCACCGCACCGCCGCCTTCGGCGAGGCCTACGGGGTGAAGATCACCGGCGGCCCGCTGGACCGCGTGCTCTGCCGGGCTGTGTTCGTGATCGGCCCGGACGACACGCTCAAGCACGTCGAATACTGCTCCGAAATCGCCGAGGAGCCGAACTACGACGCCGCCTTCGCCGCCGCGAAAGGCTAAGCAAGGCGAGGCGAGCGGTGGGCGTCAGCCCTCCGTGTCCTCGATCGCGTGGGAACACACGGGGGGCTGACGCCCCCCGCTCGCCTTCAGAACAGCGATCCGCCGTCCGCGGCCCGGTCTAACCCGAGGTGCTCCCAAGCCCGCACGGTGGCGACGCGGCCGCGGCTGGTGCGCTGCATCAGACCGCAGCGGAGCAGGTACGGCTCGACTTCGTCCTCCAGCGTGTCCGTCGGCACGCTGAGGGCGTGCGACAGCGTGGAGAGCCCCACCGGCCCGCCGGCGAAGGCCTCAATGATCGTCCGCAGGTAGCGGCGGTCCTGATCCTCCAAGCCGAGGGCGTCCACTTCCCGCATCTCCAGCGCCCGGGCGGCCAGCGTCGGCGTGAGCACGCCGCGCTCCGAATGCACCTGGGTGAAGTCCCGGCACCACCGCAGCAGGTTGTTCGCCTTCCGCGGCGTGCCGCGGGAGCGGCGGGCGAGTTGCTCCGCGGCGTCGCCCTCGACCGTCAGGCCGAGCTTCGCGGCGTTCCGGCGCACGATCTCGGCCAGATCGGACACCTCGTAATATTCGACCCGCTCGTGATTCACGAAGCGGTCCCGCAGCGGGGCCGTCAGCATGCCGCTGCGCGTCGTGGCGCCGATGACGGTGAACGGTTCGATATTCAGGCTGACAGTGCGGGCGCCGGTGCCCTCGCCCATCACGATGTCGACGCGGAAGTCCTCCATCGCCGGGTAGAGGTACTCCTCGACGGCCGGCGGCAGCCGGTGGATTTCGTCGATGAACAACACCGAGCCCCGCGTGGCGCAGGTGAGGTACGCCACCAGATCGTGCGGCGCCCGCAGGGCCGGGCCGCTGGTGAACTGGATGTTCCCGGGGCCGCCGTCGGGGTCGAGTTCCCGCGGCACGACCGTGGCGAGCGTCGTCTTCCCCAGCCCCGGCGGACCGTCAAGCAACAGGTGTCCCAGCGGCTCGCCCCGGCGGCGGGCGGCGTCCAGGGTGATGCCCAGTCGCTCCACCACCTTCCGCTGCCCGACGACTTCGGAGAGCCGGCGGGGGCGGAGGCTGTTTTCGAACTCCGCGTCCGGGGTGCCGGGCGCCGGGGTGTCGTCCGGTTCGCCGCGGGACGTTCCCCGGGCGGGGCGGGGCGGGGGAGCGTCCTGCGGCTCGGCGTCGTCGCCGCGATAGGTGGGTTGGCGGGCCATCCGGGCCTGGGGAGATTTGGGGACCGTCAGGGCCGCCCGCACCGCGGCGGACGGTCGGGCGGTGCGGCGACTGCGGATCATGGCGGTGGGGTCGGCCGGCGGGGGATCATCGGCGGGCGGCGGCGGGGCGTCCAGCGGGCCGAACGCCACGGCCCACTTTAGTGGACGCCGGAACACCGTCAATAGGCCGCCGTTCCATCGCCCGCCGTTGAGGGCCCGTCGCCGATCTCACGCCCGCCGCGGGCCCGCGGCGTGGTTCCCGCTGATCTGCTCGTAGGCCGCCACGTTCAGGGCGCTGACGTACGGGATCGCGATCAACAGGCCGAGCCCGCAGGGAATCATTGCGACCAGCATGATCACGCCCTGGATCAGCGACAGCCCCAGCAGTGCCCAGCGGCTGCCGCGGGTCGCCGTCAGCGAGGCGGACAGCGGCGCCAGGCCGCTCATCTTGTAGTCCACGCAGAGGAACAGGTACGGCCAGAACAGCACGCCGATCACCAGCTGGACCAGACCCAGAACGCCGCTCGCCGCGGCCCAGGCAGGGTCGAAGTCAGTCCCCGGATTGCCCGGTCCCGGCTGGGCCAGCATTTCCAAGCCGATCATTTTCATGCCGCCGTCGCCGGTCGACGCTACGGCCCAGGCCAGCGTGCTCGGCAGCCCGGTCATCAAGGTGTAGACGACGGAGGTGAGGGCGGCGCTGGCCCAGACGCCGCGCTCGGCGAACAGGTCTTCAATCTTCGCCCGGCCGCGGCGGGCCAGGTTGATCCGCAGACGCACGAACCCGGCCAGCACGAAGGCGAACACCGCGACCGCCAACAGTTGGCCGATCTGAGAGACGCCGGTCAACACGAGCGTCTGTTCCGCGTCCGGCCGGCGGGGGGCGCCGGCCATCGCGTCGCCGATCTGACCGCTGGCGGCCATGCCGGCGAACTGGAACGGCATGCCGATCAGGCACCCGCCGAGCATCAGCAGGGCCCCGGTCAGCAGCGTGGCGCCCAGCATCAGGCCGAAGTGTTCGCGGAACAGCCGGTTCCCCTCTCGGAACGTCTCCCCGATCGAGACCGTCCCCACCCGCCGCCGGAACCGTCCGCCGGTCGCGGCGCGTTCGGGCGGCGCCTCGGTCGGCAGACGTTCGCCGCACACCGCACAGTGGACGGCGCCGAGGGAGTTGTCCGCCCCGCACATCGGGCAGGGGGTCGTCTCCGGGCGGGTCGGCGCCGGGGTCGGCGGCGGGGGAGCGACGCCGGTGTCCGGCACCGTGACGGGGTCGCCGCACTGCGGGCAGGCGGTCGTCTGCCCGGCCCGGCTCCGCAGCGTCCGCAGCTCCTTGCCGCAGGTCGTGCAGCGGAACAGCACCCGGTCCTCCTCCACCCGCGGCGGCACGGGTTCGGGCAGCGCGTCGGACGGTTCGTCGGCGGACATCGGCGGGGCGAAAGAGGCGGGGTGGGGGAAAACCGGGCGGGCAGCGAGTCACATTCCCCTGCCGCGAACGCCCCGACAACGATTCCGGATCAGACCGCCCGCCGGCGGGCGAAACCCGTCAGAGCAGCCCCTCCGGGTCGAGCGGCGCCGGGTCCTCCCGTTCCTCTTCGGTCCGGGCGACCCGGTCGTAGGCGTGGGCCAGCAGCAGGCCGGCCATCGGCCCGGTGACCGGCAACAGCAGGCCCCAGGGCAGGGTCCCGAGGACCAGCAGCGCCGCGGCGAGAAAGCCCGCCGCCAGCAGGGCGCCCCGGTGGCCGGCGGGTAGCGTCAGGCAGGCTTTCAACGGACGGACGTGGAGCAGATGCGGCCGATCGACGATCAGAAACGGCAACGGCCAGACCAGCAGCCAGACGAGCAGCGTGGGCGCCGCGACGGCGGCGATCCAGAGGGCCTGAACCAGATCGTACGACCCGGTCGCCCGCCGCAGATCCGACTCCACGGCGTCCATCAGGAACAACGCCGTCACCGCCTGCCCGGCGAGGACGAAGAGCGCGATCCCCCCGCACAGCAGCATCCGGCGTCGGCCGCGGGCCCGCCACAGCGGGGCGAATCGGGAGCCCTCGCCGCTGCGGCGCCCCCGCGGCAGCGCGTCGCGCACGGCGGCGAGGTGCAGGTTCGCCAAGCCCAGCGGCACGGCGGCGTTCAACGGCAGCGCCGCCAGCGCCCCGACGCCGTAGGCGATGAAAAAGCCCCACACCGCGCCCTCGCCCGCCCAGTTGTCCATCGCCCCGCCGAGGTACACGCCGCCGATTCCCAGCAGCACCTCGCTGACGAACAGCATGATCCACAGCAGTTCCGCCCCCAGCACGGCGAGGCCCAGCGTCCACCAGCGGCGGGCGTAGTCGCGGGCGGCGTCGACCACGATCGCCCCCAGCGTTGCGTCGGCCGCGCCGGCGCCGCCGGGGCGGTGGGAGGACTCGTCCGGGCCGGGGGACAGCGAGCCGAGCAATTCGCCGCACTGGCCGCAGGCGGGGGCGTCGGCGGCGACGGCGCTCCCGCAGACCGGGCAATGCGGTGCCACGGCCCGGCCGCCGGCGGCGATTTCGTTCGTCTCACCGCACTGGGGGCAGACGACCGTCCCGCCCTGCGGCGGCGCCGCCAACTCCCGCTGGCAGACGACGCAGGCGACGGTCGGCGGGGCGGCGGTCATGGCGGGAGGTAAGCCGGACGGCGGCGGAACGCTAGATCACCCCTTCGGGGTCCAGCACGCGGGGGCCGCGGGCGTCGGTCTCCGCACGGTCGAATCGGTCGTAGGCGTGGGCGAGCAGCAACCCGGCCAGCGGCCCGGTGAACGGCAGGCCGACGCCGCAGGGCAGGGCCCCGAGGAACAGGAGCCCGTACGCGGCGCCCCCGACCGCCAGATGCCCGCCCCACGACCCGGCCGGCATCTTCAGGCTCCACCACAGCGGCTTGACGTGCCCCACGTCCGGCCGGTCCACGCAGAGGAACGGCACCGGCCAAAACAGCAGGAAGACCCCGCCGTACACGGCCACGGGAATGAGGTACCCCAATAGCATCAGCGCGATCATCCCGCCGCCCGGGGGACCGCCGCCGGCGCCGTCGAAGATCAGGTACATCGCCCCGACCGTCGGGATCGCCGCCAGCACATAGGCGAAGACGGCGACGATCACGCTGCAGAGCATCATCCGCCAGATGCCCGGGGGGCGAAACAGCGTGCTCAACTCCGGCCGGCCGCGGACCGCTTCCAGATGCAGCCCGGCCAGCCCCAGCGTCATCCAGCTGTTCACCACCACGATCGCCACGAAGAGCAGGACCATCCACCCGACCATGATGACCCCAATGACGACCTCATTCGGCGGCCCCCCGCCGCCGCCGGCCGCGGCCATGCCGACGATCATCGCCACCCCCAGCCCCATGTAGAGCGTGAAGAACGTCCCGAACGAGATGGCGATGGCCAGCAGGACGGACGCCAGCAGGATGCCGAAGTGCTCCTTCCAGTCCTCGAAGGCCGCCGTCCACACGCTGCCGAGCGTCACCTCCGTCGGTCCGCTGCGTCCCTCGTGCCGGAGACGATCGTCGGGGCGATCGCCCAAATCGCCCAGCAGCTCGCCGCAGGAGGGGCAGGCGACGGCGTCCGGGCTCGACCGTTCCCCGCAGACCGGACAGAGGATCGCGGCGTCCCGGTCGTCGTCGCCCCCATCCTCCGCCAGCGGGGCGTTCGGCACCCGCACCCGATCGCCGCACTGCGGGCAGTCGGCCTCCGCTCCCGCCTTGCTGATCGGGGCGCGCAGCGACTTCCCGCACGTTTCGCAGTGAAACTCGATTTTGGGGGAGGTCAACGGCCGGCGCCGGACGGGGAGGCGGGGAAATGAGCGAATGCGGCAATCCGCCACGATCCCCGACTGACAACGCAGCCACAACCGACGCGGTTCAGCCGGCCAGGGCCGCGTCGTCCGGTTCGACCGCGGCGCCCTCCAGTCGGGCAATGCGGTCGTGGGCGTGGGCGAGCAGCAGAAACGCCAGCGGCGTCGCGAACGGCCTGAGCAGAACCGTCGCCTCCAGCGTGAGGAACGGCACGGGCGAGTTCGGCGCCACCAGCGCGCCGCCCAGGAACAGCCCGAGCGGCCAGGCGAGCAGCGTGTAGGCCAGCAGCCCCGCCGCCGTCGCCTCGGCCCGCACGCCGTCCGCGAATCGCCACGCCGCCGACAGTAGCGTCCCGAGCGTCAGGTCGGTCGGCCCGTCCGCCAAGGCGGCGGCACTCACCCGACTTCGTAGCCGTCGGGCAGGTTGAAGTTCGCGGAGACAGATTGGACGTCGTCGTGGTCCTCCAATTCCTCCATCAACCGCAGCACCTGGCCGGCGGTGTCGGCGTCGAGGTCGATGTAGTTCTGCGGCACGCGAGTTACTTCCGCGTTGTCCGGCTCGATGCCGGCTTCGCTCAGGGCGGCGGCGACGGCGTCGAAGTCGGCCGGCGGGCAGAGGACCTCGAACACCGCCTCCTCGCCGCTGCCCTCGCGCTTCACGTCCTCGGCGCCGGCTTCGAGGGCGACTTCGAACAGCGTCTCCTCGTCCGTCGCCGAGGCGGGGATCGTGAACACCCCCTTCTGATCGAACAGGTAAGCCACGCAGCCGGTCGTGCCGAGGCTGCCGCCGAAGCGGTCGAAGGCCTTGCGGATCTCGCCTGCGGTCCGGTTGCGGTTGTCCGTGAGGATCTCGCACAGCACCGCGACGCCGCCGGGGGCGTAGCCCTCGTAGACTACCTCGTCGAAGCTCTCGCCGGTGCCGAGTTCCCCGGCGCCCTTCTTGACGGCCCGCTCGATGTTGTCCTTGGGCATCGACACGGCCTTCGCCTTGTCGATCGCGTACCGCAGCCGGAGGTTCATGTCCGGGTCCGCCCCGCCGCTGCGGGCGGCGACGATGATCAGCCGGCTCAACTTGCCGAACAGCTTGCCCCGCTTCTTATCCACGGCCCCCTTGGATCGTTGGATATTCGCCCAGTGGGAGTGGCCGGCCATTTCAGAGAGGGAGGTCGAAAGCGGAACGTCGAACGGGGGGCGGGGCAGGATAACGGCGGGCGGCCGCGTTAGCCGCTCTCTTGAAGAGAGCGGCTCACTCAAACGCGTCACTCGCGACCCAGCTTCTTCTTGAGGGAGCGGATCAGCTCCTCGTCCTTCTCCTCCGCGGTGTTCGCCCGCTGGAGGGCCGCCTTCCAGGCGTCGCGGGCCTGCTGCGGTTCGTTGAGCGCGGCCCACAGGTCGCCGAGGTGGCTCCAGATCGTGCCGTCGCCCTCCTGACCGCGTTCGACGGAAAGCTTCCCGGCCCGCTCCAGCGGCTCCCGGGCCTCCTGCGGCTTGCCGCGTTTCAGCAGCACCCAGCCGAGCGAATCGAGGTAGGCGGCGTTGTCCGGCTCCGCGGCGACCGCGGCCCGGATCATCCGCTCCGCCCGCGGCAGGTTCATCCCGCGATCCGCCCACAGGTAACCGAGGTCATTCAGCGTCCCCGGATCGTCCGGCGTGAGCCGCAGTTGCTCCTCGAGCAGGCCGGCGCCGCGTTCGAAGTCGCCCTTGCGAACCAGCAGGGCGGAGAGGAGCGAACGCACCTGTTTGCCGAGCTCCCCGCCGCCGTCCGGCAGCGGCTCGGCGAGCTTCAGCGCCCGTTCCAGTTCCTCCTCCGCCGCGTCGGAATCGCCGTCGACGAAGCGGGCGATCCCGGCCTGGTAGGCGAAGAACGGATTTTTCGGGGTGAGCGCCTCGGCCTTTCGGAGGGTCTCGACGGCGGCGTCGGTGTCGCCGGCCTGCCGGTGGAGTTGGGCGCGGATCGTCAGGAACTCCGCCCGGCGGGCGCCGAGGTCCGGGTCGTCCAGCCCCGCGTCCGCCAGCGCCTCGTCGGCCACGGCCGCGGCCCGTTCGTCCTGTTCCAAGTCGTTCAGCACGCTGATGAGGGTGAGGTACGCGTCGAACCGCCGGCTGCGTTCCCGCTCCAAGGCGCTGCGGAGGCCGGCTTCGACCTCTTCCGCCCGACCGGCGCTCGCGGCGAGTTGGGCCCGGGTGATCTCCCTGGCGCGGGCGACGCCGCCGTCGTCCTGGTCCTTCGGCGTGGGATCGACGACGGGCACGGCCTCCAGCACGGCGTCGCGGAACGTCTCGTTCCGGGCGGCCCGGACGGGTTCGGGGTCGGTGTTGTCGAGCCCCGCGGCCTTCGCCTGAGCGACGGCGTCCAGCCAGCCGACGGCGTCGCCGCGGAGCCGGCGGACCGTGCTCAGCGGCAGCCAGACGGTCGGCTCCTGCTCGACCAGCGCTTCCAGTTCCTCCTCGGCCCGCTCCAGATCGCCGGCGTCGGCCCGGGCGGCGGCGAGGCTCACCGCGACCGCGACGTTCTCCGGGAACTGCTCGTGCAGCGCCGTGAGCCGATCGACGATCTCGCCCTTGCGGTCCAGGTCCTGCAACGCCTTCTGGATCACCAGCGCGGCGGCCGCGATCGCGTCGGAGGCCTCCGCGGGGACGTCGGTCAGCAGGCGGTCGATCTCCGCCAGGGCTTCCGCGGGCTGGTCGGCCGCGATGAGCACGGTGGCCAGTTGCACGCGGGCGGCGGGCTCCTCCGGCGTGTCGAGCACGCTGCCGGGGGCGCCGGCCTCCAGGGTGAGCGCCAGGCGAAACGCCTTCACCGCATCAACGGGCCGGCCGACGCCGGTCAGGATCCGGGCGGCGACCAGCGGGGCGGTGCGGGCGTCGCTCAGCAGGGCGGTGCGGGTGCGGAAGTCCAGGCCGCCCTCGGCGCCGCTCATCAGCGGGAGGAGGCGGCTGTAGGCCTCGGCGGCGTCCTCGAACTGCTGCAAACCGGCGCTGAGCACCGCGTACCCCCGCAGCACCTCGGCGGCCTCCGGCCCGACCTTCGGCAGATCCGGCGAGAGGGCGGCCCGCTTCAGATACTTCTGCGCCCCGGCCGCATCGCCGGCGCCGAGCTTCAATCGGGCCAGCGTCCGGGCGAGTTGCCAGTCGTTCGGCAGGCGATCCGACAGCTCCGCGGCGACCTCCGAACCCAGTTCGTTCCGGCCCAGTTCGAAGGCGACGGCCACCACGGACCGCAACACCTCGGCGGAGTCCGGGGTGAGTTCGCGGGCGGCGAGGAACGCCTCCAACGCAGCCTCCGGCTCGCCGTCGCGGAGCAGGAACTGGCCGGTGAGGAAGTGGGCCGTCGCCTCGACGCCGGCGTCGCCCGCCTCGTCGCGGGTCCGCAGCAGCTCGGCGGGGGCGGCGGGATCGTCGGCCGGGCCGGCGGTCAGGGCCGCGGCGGCCTCCGCCGGGGAGGGCGTCGCGGCGGTCGCCGGAGCCGGATCGGGCAGCGCCTCCTGAGCCCGCAGGCCGGACGCCGCGGAACCGAGGAAGAGCAGGGCCGCGGCCAGCGAGGCGGCGGGGCGAGCGGTCGACATCGGTGCGGCTCCCGGGGGAACGGACGGGGTCAGCTTTTGGCGGACGATTTGGCGGCGCCCTTCGCCGACTTCTTCGCCGCCTTCGCGGGGGATTTTGACGACTTCGCTGCCGTCTTGCCCCCGCTCGTTTTCGTCCCGGCCGATTTGGCGTCAGCCGATTTGGCGTCAGCCGATTTGGCCTCTTCGCCCTGGGCGTCGGACGTCTTCGCCGCGTCGTCCGCGTCGTCCGCGTCGTCGGCCGGCGTTTTGGCGGCCTTCGGCTTTGCGGCGGCCTTGGGCTTGGCCGCCTTCTTCTTCGCCGGCGGCAGTCCGGCGGAGGGGTCCGCGAGCGTCTTTTTCAAGCGTGCAGCGGCGTCCGCCGGGTCGTAGCCGCCCTCGGGGATCGACCACTTCTTACCGAACAGGTCCTTGAAGCGTTCGTCCGTGGCGAAGGCCCGCAGCAGGTGATTGAACTCCGGAGCGTCCGCCTTGCGGATGGCGCTCTTGAGGGCGTCGGCGATCGCCTCCTCGTCGATGCCGCCGGTCTCCTCGTCGCCCTCGGCCAGTCCCAGCCAGACCGCCGCCCGCCCGGTCGTGCCGTCCACCGGCACCGCGTGCCCGCTGAGGGCGTGTTGCAGGGTGTACTGGCGGCTGAAGGTGGAGAGGTCGCGGATGCCCTCCAGCGTTTTCTGGGCCTGCTCCAGGGTCTTCTTGCGGATCGGCTCCAGCGTGAAGGTGTAGCCGTCCTCGAACACCGTTTGCAGCACGGTGCGAATCCGGTGCGCCCGTAACTCCGGCCGCGGAAGGCCCTTCAGGGTGGCGGAGATCTCCGCGATCGTCGAGACGCGGATCTCGTTCAGGTCGAAGAAGGCGGTGGTCAGCGACTCGTACGCCTGCTCCGCAGTCTCCAGCGGCAGGTCTTCCAGCAGAACGCTGAAGATCAGCGTTTCCAGCACCGGCCGATCCGCCTCCGGGGGCGGCGGGCCGTATTCTTTCTGCAGCGGCGGGGTAATTGTCTTCGCCAGTTCCTGACGGTCGGACGCCTTCATCAGCGAAGCCTCTTGGTCGGTGGGTGGGCGCGGCGGGCGGGCCGACGGGTGGGGGGAGGGCCCCGACGCCGGCGGCGGGGGCGATCAGCGATCTACGGCGCCGGCGGGCCGGGCTCAGTCGAATCGGAACCGGGCGAATCAGATCCGGTCGAATCAGTGCCGGGCGAACCGGGCTCGGACGAAGCGGGCCTGGCGCCGCCGGCGGGCCGATCGGCCCGCGGCGGCCGGGCGACGGGGGAGGGCGGGGTGTACTCGCCGTCCGGCCGATCCGGCGGCGGGGGCGGCTCCATCGGGGACGTCGGGTCCGGCAGGGCGAACACGTCGCGGGGCTTGCCGGCGGCGCCGTCCGGGTCCTCGCCGGAGTCCGACGTCTTCCCAGAGTCGGTCGGCCGGTTCGCGGCCTGTTTGAAGTCGAACGGCTCGGGGGCCGGCGGATCGGGTTCGGCGAGGCTGCGGCCGGTCGCCTGCTGCAACGAGCGGCTGATCTCGATGCTCCGTTTCACCCCGCCGTCCGCCAGGAACGTGAGCACCGGCGTGTAGCGGGTGTCCAGACGCTCCGCGATCTTCGCCTGGAAGAACCCCTTGGCGCTGTCCAGCCCCTCCAAGGCCCGCGTTTCCGCCTCTTCGTCGCCGAGCACGGTGACGTAGACCTTGGCGGTGCGGCCGTCCGGGGCGATATCGGCGTCCAGCACCGTCACGCCCCGCACCCGCGGGTCGCGGATGTTGAACAGCACCTGCGTGCTGACCACCTCCCGGATCGCCCGGTTCAGCTTTGCCAGTTTACGAGACTTCGCCAACGCGGGGGGGAGGGGGTGGAAAGAGGTGGTAGAGGGAGGATCTGAACGCGGAGGCCCGGCCGGGCCTTCACGCAACGGAAGTAAGACTTACCGGCCGCGACGGCCGCGGAACTGCCGCACGACCGGTTTGGGCGCGTCCGGGTTCTCCGGGGCGTCCTCGCCGAGGGCCTCCGCCTCCAATGCGGCCAGTTCGCGGGCCTGTTCCGCGGCTTTCGCCTCGGCCTCGGCCTGTTCGAGCGTCCGCTTCACCTCCTCGACGCGGTAGGCCTCCAGCAGGTCGCCCTCGCGGACGTCGTTGAACCGCTTCAGCCGGATGCCGCACTCGAAGCCCTCGCGGATCTCCTTCACGTCGTCCTTCTCGCGGCGGAGCGAGGCGATGTCGTAGTCCCCGATGATCTCCTGATCGCGGACCACGCGGCAGCGGTGGTCCCGGGCGATCGTGCCGCCCAACACCCGGCAACCGGCGATCGTGCCGAACTTGCTGGTCTTGAAGGTGGCCAACACCAAGGCGCGACCGGTGGGAATCTCCCGCTGCTCCGGCTTGAGCAAGCCTTCCAGCTCGCTGCGGATGTCGTCGATCACCTCGTAGATGATCTGGTAGTCGCGGATCTCCACGCCTTCCTGATCGGCGAGCTGCTCCGCCCGCGGGTCGGTCTCGGTGTGGAAGGCGATGATCACCGCCGCGGCAGTGTCGGCCAGACGCACGTCCGACTCGTTGACCGGGCCGACGCCGCTGTGCTTGAGCCGCACGCGGACCTCGGGGTTGTCCAGGTTCAGCAGCTCGGCCTTGAGGGCCTGCAGGGAGCCCGGGGTGTCGGCCTTGAGGATCAGGGGCAGGTCGGTCGTTTCCGCCTCGCCGCGAGCGGCGGCCATGATCTCGTCGAAGGTCTGCGGGCGCTGGTTCATGCTGGCCAGCTCCTCGCTGCGACCGGCGAACTTGCGTTGCTCGGCCAGCTCGCGGGCGTCCTCGAGGCTCTTCAACACGAAGAAGTGAGCGCCGGCCGCGGGCACCTCGTCCAGGCCCGACACCTTCACCGGCATGCTGGGGCCGGCCTTCTTGATCGGGTTGTCGCGGTCGTCGTACATCGCCCGGACCTTGCCGTAGGCGCTGCCGCACAGAACCACGTCGCCGACCTTCAGCGTGCCGTTCTGGACGATGAACCAGCTCACCGGCCCGCGGCCCTCGTTGCGGAAGGCCTCCAGACAGGTGCCGACCGCGTCGCGGTCCGGGTTCGCCTTGTACTCGTTCAGTTCGGCCGTGAGCTGGATCGTCTCCAGCAGTTCGTCCAGGCCCTGACCGGTCTCGCCGGAGGTGCGGACGACTTCCACGTCGCCGCCCCACTCCGCCGGGAGCACGTTCTGCTGGGCGAGGCCCTGCAGGGTTTTCTGCTCGTCGACGCCGGGCAGGTCGATCTTGTTGAGGGCGACAATCATCGGCACCTCCGCCGCTTTGGCGTGGGAGATGGCCTCCTCGGTCTGCGGCATCACGCCGTCGTCGGCGGCGACGACGAGGATCACAAGGTCCGTGACGTTCGCCCCGCGGGCCCGCATCTCGCCGAAGGCGGCGTGACCGGGGGTGTCCACGAAGGTGACCGCCTTGCCGTTGTGCATCACCTGGTAAGCGGCGATGTGCTGGGTGATCCCACCGGCCTCACCGGCGGCGGTGTTCCCGCTGCGGAGCCGGTCGACCATCGTCGTTTTGCCGTGGTCGACGTGGCCGAGGATCGTGACGACCGGCGGCCGGAGGGCCAGGCCCGCTTCGTCCTCGTCGATCTCGAGGAGTTCTTCGAGCTCCGCCTCCAGGTCGCGACCGCTCTTGATCTCGAGTTCCACGCCGAGTTCCAGCGCGATCTCCAGCGCCTCCTCCTCGGTGAGGGAATCGTTCATCGTGGCCATGCGGCCGGCCTTGAACAGCACCTGGAGGATGCTGTTCGCCGGGCGGCCCATGCCTTCGGAAAGGCTGCGGACCGTGATCGGCGCCTCGACGACGGCTTCGTTCCCGTACTCGACCGGACCCTTGCTGCGGCTGCGACCGCGGCGACGCATGCCGGGCGGGAAGCCGCCGCCGGGACGGGGACGACGCCGACGGCGCTGGTCCTCGACCCGCTTGAGCTGTTCGATCCGGCGCTGTTCCAGCAGGCTCTTGGCGTCGGCCTTACCGGCGACGCCCCGGCTGAGGGCGCTCTTCCGCTGGCCGGTGGCAATGCCGCGAACGTGCTGGGACAGCGGGCTCTCGCCGCCCATCATCGCGGCGGTCAGTTTGACGTCCGGCTTCTGGGCCTTCGGCTCGTCGGGAGCCTTGCCTTTCCCCTTGCTGCCGGGACGCACCGGCGAGGGCGGCTCCGGCGGGGCGGCGACCGCCGGGCGGGCGATCTGCGGGCGCTTCTTCTCGCGCTGCTTTTTGGTGGTCTGGACGACGCCGATCGCCGTCATCTCCCGCGGCCCGCCGGCCCGCATGCGGTCGCGGAGGGAGCCGGCCGCCTTGACGGGCCGCTGCGGGGCGGCGGAGTTGGCCGGTTCGTCGGCGGACGCCTTCGTGGCCGGCGGAGTCGCCGGGGAGGCCGGGGCGGGCTTGGCCGCCGGGGCCTCAGCCGCGGGGCGGGCGCTCTCGGCGACGGCGGCGGGCAGGGGCTTGTCAGGCCGCTGGGCCGGCTGCGCGGCGGGGGCGGGCTTGGCGGACGTCGACGGGGCGGGGGGCGCCGCCGGTTTGGCGACCGGCGGGGGCGTCGGGGCGGCGCCGGCGGGCTTCGCCGCCGGCTTCGCGGGACCGCCGGCGCCCAGCGTCCGGACGGAACGGCCGCCGCCGGAGACCGGACGAACGGGTCGCATCGCGGCGATTCGCTCCGCACGGGTCTGCGGCCGCTGCGGATCCTGAGACTTGGCGGACGGTTCCTCCGCGGCGGGCTCAGCCGGTTGCGCCTCCGCCTCGACTTGCGGCGCCGATTCCAGTTCCAGCTCGGGGGCGGCTTCCTCCACCGCGACCGGTTCGGGTTCCGGCTCCGGCTCGGGATGGTCGGCGACGTCGGTCCGACGTTCGTTCTTGGCAGGGCCGCCGACGGTGCGAATCTTCGTCTCGACCGGGCGCTGCGGGCGGACCGGGGCCGCTGCCGCGGGCTTGGGGGGTTCCGGGGCTTTCTTGGCGGCTTTCTTCGCCGCCTTGCCGTTGGACCCCGCCCCGCCTTCGCCGCTGATATGAGCGAGGATCACGTCCCGCTCCGCTTCGGACACGCTGGCCAGCGCGTTGTTCTTCACCTTCACGCCGGCCTCCGCCGCGTGTTCGAAGAGTTCCTTGCTGTCCATCCCCAGCTCTTTGGCCAGGGCGAAAATCCGAACCTTCAAGACGGCCTCTCGAAAACACACTGGGGAAAATCGGGCGATCGGCGGCCCGGCGGGCGGGCGATCGCGGGCGGGATGAGGCGACGCGGGGCGGCCGCGGGGGGCGGCGACCTGATCTGACGCGGGGGCCTCACCCCCCGCCGATCCTACGCGACCGGACGACGCCGGTCAGACGACATTTTGCCGTCGGGACAGGAAGTCACACGGGTTCTCCCGCCGGCGTCTCCTCCTCGACCGACAGCACGCCGTCGGAGGAGGGGGCGGCGTCGTCCGCGTGCGGACGGGCCTGGTCGGGGGTCACGCCGGCTGAGCCGGAGTTCTTGTCGTCGATCGGGGCGGCCCCGGCGAGATCGGGGTCCACGCCGGGGGCGTCTGACGGGGGCGGGGCGATTTCGTCCGCGGCGGTCTGGTCGAGCGCCGCTTCCTCCGCGTCGGCCGGGGCGACTGCGGCATCGCCGACGGCAACCGGGGCGTTCGTCAGGTTCGCGGTGAGCGAGTCCTCGCCAGCCTCGTCGGCTTCGAGCGGGTCGGCGGATTCGTGCGGCGGGCCCATACGGGGGCCGTCCAAGGCGTCCTCGCGCGCCGTGGCGGCGTTCGCCTCGCCCTCGGCGGTCGGGGCTTCCGCGGCGTCCTCGGCCATCGCCTCGGCGACTTCGGGGTCCGGCATCTCAGCGGGGCCGTCGGCCTCGCCGTCGTTCGGGACCGCCGCCAGGGCGGCGGCGTTGGCCGCCGCGGCGTTCGTCGACACTTCGCCGGTTTGGGCTTCGGCGGCCCGGGCGGCGTCCGTGCGACGCTTCAGGTCGTCCTCCGTCATGCCCATCGCCCGCAACTGCCGACGGCGTTCGCGGGCCATCTTCTCCTCAGCCTCCTGCCGGGCGCTCTCCTCGTCGGCGAAGGCCACGATCGCGTCGCAGCTTTCCGCGTCCAGGCCGCTGATCTCCTGCAGCGCGTCCGGCTCGATGATGCTGAGTTCGTCGAACGTGAAGAAGCCCTGGGCGACGAGGTTCTCGGCGAGATCCTCGTCCATCTGCGGGATGCGGGTGAACTGGGCGACGCTCTCGGCGATCTGGGCGTCGAGCTTTTCGGGGGTCATCACCTGAATGTCCCAGCCGACCAGCTTGGAGGCCAGCCGCACGTTCTGCCCCTTGCGGCCGATGGCGAGGGACAGGTTGTCCTCTTCCACCAGGACGATGACCTTGCCCAACTGCGGGCAGAGGATGACGTCTTCCACCTCGGCCGGCTGCAGGGCGTTGGGGACGAGGACCCGCAGGCTGTCGTTCCAGCGGATGATGTCGATTCGCTCGCCGGCGAGTTCGTCGACGACGTTGCGGATGCGGGCCCCGCGAACGCCGACACAGGCGCCGACCGGGTCGACCTTCGGGTCGTGGCAGGTGACGGCGACCTTGGAGCGGTAGCCGGCCTCGCGGGAGAGGCTGCGGACCTCGATGGTGCCCTCGGAGACTTCGGGAATCTCCAGTTCGAACAGGCGGCGAACCAGTTCGGGGTGGGTGCGGGAGAGGATGATCTTGACCCGGCTGCCCTGCTTGCGGACGTCCATCACGACGGCCCGAACGCGTTCGTTGACGTTGTGCGTCTCGCCGGGGATCTGCTCGCTGCGGGGCAGGATCGCCTCGGTTTTGCCGAGGTTGGTGAGGACGGTGCCGCCGGGCTCCACCTTGGTGATGGTGCCGCTAATGATCTCGCCGCGCTGGGCGGTGAACTCGTCGAAGAGGGCGTCGCGTTCGGCTTCGCGGATCTTCTGGATCATCACCTGCTTGGCGGTCTGGGCCGCGATGCGGCCGAGCAGATCGCCGATGTCGTCGCTGGAGAGCGGGTTGCCGTTGACGGAAGCGTCCGGCTCGCCGGTTTCGCGGTCGATGGAGACCTGCACCTCGGCGTCCTCGCCGAAGACTTTCAGCGCCGCCTGCGTAATCGCGGCTTCGATGCCCTCATAGACGATCTCCGCGTCAATGTTGCGGTCAAGGCTGATCGCGCCGGCGATCCGCTTGATCTCGTTGATCTTCATCGAGGAGGTCGGGCAGCGAGCGTTGTGACGTCGGCCCCGCTGGGGAGGGGGGCCCGGTGACGGGGGTGTGAAAACAAAAAGGCGGGCCGAAGCCCGCCCAAGGCCCCGCACCTGACGGGGCGCCGAGGTTCCCGGCGGGGGTCGTCCAGCCCTCAGGGAGGGCGTAGACGACGTGAGCCAGGGTTCGGGGCGCGGCGCTTACATGGGCGGCGAACCGGGGGAGGTACGCGAAACGGGGCGGGGGAGGCGGCAGGGCCGGTCCGGCATTGTCGTCCTCGCGGGCGGGGCGTCAACGGAGCGGACCGAACATCGCCGACGCGACCGGCAAAAAGCGACGGCCGAGCCCGACCGGACTCCGGACCGATCGGGTGGCAGCGACGGTATGGACGCCGCGGCGCAGCGTCAACCGGCGTCGGCGCTGCGTCCGACGGTGCGGGAACGCGATCACCCGTACTCCGGGGGCGCCCGGATCGATCCGCCCCGCCCCGTCTCCTGCCGGGTCGGCGCTGTCGCTACTCTCCGCAGATCCGGCACGACCGCGCCCCTCGGTCCGCCCCCGCCGCTCCCGTTTCCCATCCTGGTTCCGCAGTCATGCTCCGGCGTCGTCCCGCCCGCCCCGCCCGTTCCGACTCCGCTCGTTCGTCGAGCGGGCGGTCGCTCCGCAAGCTGGCGCCGCTCGCGGCGCTCGCCGCGGGCCTGCTCGCCGCGGACACCGCGTCGGCCCAGGTGTTCCGTCGGAACCAACCCCAGCGGACGACGCCGCGGGTCTCGGAGGCCCCCGCTCCCGCTCAGCAGGGCGGCGCCCCGGCCGCCGACGCCGTGGCTCGTGCGGAGCAGAAGTACCGCGCCGGCGATTATGACGGCGTCGTGCAGGAGACCGACGCCGCCGTCCGCGAGAACGCCCGCAACCACCAGGCGCTGTACTTCCGCGGCAGCGCCAAGGTGGAGCTGGGCCTGAAGCGGGGCGACACCGAGATGATCCGCGAGGGGATCGCCGACGCCCGCGAGGCGATCAGCCTCGGCGGCCGCACGAACAGTAAGTACTACCTGCCGTACCTGTACGGCATGACGAACCTGGGCATGATCGAGGCCCGCGAGGAACACGCCACGGTCTCCGTCAACACCGCCGACACAGTGCTGGCCCGCGAGGATCTGGACGCCGACACGAAGGGCAACCTGCTGTATCAGCGGGCCCTCGCCAAGCGGTATCTGAAGCAGTACGACGCGGCTGTGGAAGACTTCACCGCCGCGCTGGAGGCGCTGCCGAACCACCTCGCCAGCGCCGCGGAGCGGGCGAACACGATGCAGATCGGCGGCACGCCGGAGCAGGCCCGCGAGGCCTTCGACCAGATGGTCGCCGCCTTCCCGGAGAACCCGCTCGTTTACAACAACCGCGGCATGTACCTGCTGACCCAGCAGGACCTCGAGGGCGCCGTCGCCGACTTCACGCGGGCGCTGGATCGTAATCCCAACTACCACTACGCGCTGACGAACCGCGGCAAGGCGGCGCTGGACCAGGGCGACACCACCGCGGCGATCGCGGACTTCAACCGCAGCCTGCAGGTGAACCCGAACCAACCGGGCGTCTACGGCTTCCGCGGCAACGCCAAACTGTTCGCCGGCGACCTCAGCGGCGCCGTCGCCGATCAGCAGACCGCGGTTCAGCAGGCCCCGACCAACCCCGTCGCCCACAGCGACCTCGGCTTCGTCCTCTTCTTCTCCGGCGATTACGCCGAGGCGCTGGAGCAGTTCGACGCCGCCCTGCGGCTCAACCCCGGCTACCGCCACCTGCACCCGTGGCGCCTGGAAAGCCTGATCGCCCTGAACCGCGACGGCTCCGAGGACCCGGGCGTCACGCTGGCCCTGGACAACGGCGGCAACGGCGTGGACTGGGTCGTCCGCCTGCTCCAGTTCCAACTCGACCGGCTGACGGCGGAGGAACTGCTGGGGAAGATCACCGACGAGGACGAGCGGGCCGCCGCCGCCCAGCGCTGCGAGGCCCACTACTTCATCGGCCGCGACCGGCTGCGGGCCGGCGACGAGTCGGGCGCCCAAGAGGCGTTCCGCGTCGCGGTCGAGACCGACCAGAAGCAGCTCTCCGCCTACCGCGGATCGAAGATCGCGCTCGGCGAGTGAACCCGATGGCCGGATCGGGCCGGAGAGGGGGGCGGTGAGCTGCGGGCGACGCTAGCGTGGCGTCGTCCCGTCCCCCCGCCCCCGAGGTCCCGAGATGCTCCGTTCCCCTCTGCTGACCGCCGCCGCCTTGCTGCTCGCCCCCTGCCTGTTCGTGGGCTGCGAGGACGCGGGAAACGAAGCCCCCGTCGGCGACGCTCCGCCGGCCAACCCGACGCCGGGCGAGATGGAGTCCGGCTCCGAGTTGAACATGGGAGCCGATCCCTCCGTCGAACGGCCCAGCGAAGCCCTTGAGGATGAAGACGGCGGCGTCTGAGCCCGCCGATCGACCGTTCCCCGTTACGTTCCTCGTTCCCCGTCTCCAGGACCCCGCCACGATGCGCCCCCGTCTGTTTGCCGCTGCCTTCGCCCTGCTGCTCGCCCCCTGCCTGATGCTCGGTTGCGGCGACGACGCCAGTGAGCCCTCCGTCGGCGGCGAACCGCCCCCGGCGAGCCCGGAGCCGGGCTCCGAAGGCGTCTGAGGCGCGGCTGCGTCGCCCGGCGAGGCATAGCGCCCGTCGGCCGCCAGCCGACGGTCGTCCCGAACGCGGGGACCAGCCCGAAGCGCTGGGAGCAGCGAACCCGCGTTCGGAGGCGACGCGGCGGACGCGACGTTAGCGTGGCGCCGTTCCACTCTTTGTCCCGAGGTGTTCCAATGATCCGGGCCCGCTTGCTGACCGCCGCCGCCCTGCTGCTCGCCCCCTGCCTGTTCGCGGGCTGCGGCGATTCCGTCCGCGAACCGTCCACCGACCCCACCCCGGTCGGCGGCGAGTCCGATTCGGGCGTGATCGACCCGAACAACCCCGGCTACGACCCCAACAACGAGGTCTGACGGCCGCCACCCGTCCACCGCGGCGAACCCGTCGACGCCCGGGCCGACTCGTCGGCTCGGGCGTTTTTCTTTGAAGCGAGCAGGCTTCCGTCGCGGCCCGTCCGCTTCGCACCGCCGCCTCTCCGGAAGCGAGGCGGAGTAGGATCGAAGCCTGTTGTTTGCCGGTGGGACGGCCCCGTGGGAGGTCCCTGCGAACACTCGGCGAACCCGACGGACCGCCGGCGACTCCGTAGAGTGGTCGCCGCTCCGCTCCGCTTTCGCCCCGCCCCCGTTCGCTATGCCCTCGTCCGCTGTCCATCGCCACGACGTCATCGTGATCGGCGGCGGCCACGCCGGGGTGGAGGCCGCGCTGGCGGCGGCCCGGCTGGGGGCGGACACGCTGCTGCTCTCGATGAGTTGCGACACCGTCGGCGTGATGAGCTGCAATCCGGCGATCGGCGGAGTCGGCAAGGGGCAGATCGTGCGGGAGATCGACGCCCTCGGCGGCCTGATGGGCCGGGCGATCGACGCCACCGGCATTCAGTTCCGCATGCTGAACCAGTCCAAGGGGCCGGCGATGCACAGCCCCCGCGCCCAGGCCGACAAGCAGGACTACCGTCGCTTCGTCAAATTTGCCGTCGAGGACGCGGCGGGCGTGAGCGTCCGGCAGGAGACGGTGGTTGGCTTGGTGATGAGTGAGGAGGAAGGGGGGAGGAGGAACGAAGTCGACGGTGACGCCACCCCTTCCCCATCACCCCTCCCTCATCACCGGATTGCAGGGGTTCGCGTCGCCGACGGCACGGTCTTTCACGCCCCGGCCGTCGTGTTGACGACCGGCACCTTTATGTCCGCGGTAATGCACACCGGCGAGGCGCAGGCGAAGGGCGGCCGGGCGGGGGAGGGGACCACCTCCGGCCTCTCCGGCGCCCTGCGGGAGTTGGGCTTCGAACTGTCCCGGTTCAAGACCGGCACCCCCTGCCGGGTGCACGGCGGGTCGGTCGACTGGGCCGCCTGCGAGCCCCAGCCCGGCGACGCGGACCCGCGGCCGTTTTCGTACCTCACCCACCGCATCGCCCAGCCGCAGGTCGACTGCTACCTCACGGAGACGACCCCCGCCGTCCACGACCTGATCCGGGCGAACCTGCACCGGGCGCCGATGTACTCCGGGCAGATCCACGGGACCGGGCCGCGGTACTGCCCGAGCATCGAGGACAAGGTCGTCCGCTTCGCCGACAAGTCCTCGCACCAGGTGTTCCTCGAGCCGGAGGGCCGCGACACCCGCGAGGTGTATTGCAACGGCATCTCGACCAGTCTGCCGCGGGACGTGCAGGAAGAGCTCGTCCGCGGCATCCGCGGGTTGGAACGGGCCCGCATCACGCGGCTTGGCTACGCCGTCGAGTACGACTTCGCCCCGCCGACGCAGCTCAAAAATACGCTCGAAACGCACCGGGTGCGGGGGCTGTACTTCGCCGGGCAGATCAACGGCACGACCGGCTATGAGGAGGCCGCCGGGCAGGGCCTGCTGGCCGGGGCGAACGCTGCGCTGGCGGTCGCTGGGAAGCCGCCGCTGGCGATCGGTCGGGACGAAGGCTACCTCGGCGTGCTGATCGACGACCTGGTGACGAAGGGGGCGGACGAGCCCTACCGCATGTTTACGAGCCGGGCGGAGCACCGCCTGACGCTCCGGCAGGACAACGCCGACCGCCGCCTCACCCCGCTGGCGGCGGCGATCGGTTTGGTCGGGCCGGAGCGGACGGAGCAACTCGCCCGGCACGAGGCGGAGATCGCCCGCTGCGAGGCGTTTCTCGAAGCGCATCGCATCGAAGGGAAGACGCTCGCCGAGCGGCTGCGGCGGCCGGAGGTCACGTTGGAGTCCTTCGCAGAACTCCCCGAATGGCGGGCGGAGCGATTCGACCCGCGGGCGGCGGAGCAGGCGGCGATCGGCGCCAAGTACGCCGGCTACATCGCCCGGCAGGCCGTGGAGGTGCGGAAGGCGCAGCGGTGGGGGGCGGTCCGCATCCCGGACGGGTTCGACTTCGCCGCCGTCGAACACCTCCGCCACGAAGCCCGGGAGAAGCTCGGCAGCGTGCGGCCGGCGGACGTGGGACAGGCCGGGCGGATCAGCGGCATCACCCCGGCCGACCTGTCCGTGCTGGTTGTCGCGCTGGAGCGTGCCGGCCGCGATGCCGCGGCCGGGGAACGCTCCGTGCCCCTGTATGGGGCGATCGCGACGGACGGGCGGACGCGGTTTTTCGAGCCGGCGCGAAAGTAGGGGATATGTTGATTGCGGGGGTTTTGCGGGTTGTTGACGATCCGGGGGGGCGACGTATGATCGCGGCATCAGTCAAATCGGGCGGAGTCGCCTTGACCGGCGTGATCTTCCCTTCCTAAACCCCCCAAAGCGGCTCCGGGGCCTGTCACCCCCAAACGACAGGGCCCCCCGGGTCCCGGCCCCGCCCGGCATGCCCGACGCTCCCGATCCCCCACGCGACTCGAACGTGCCCGACGACGCTCCCGATACGGGCGGCGGCGGAGCGAACCAGTCTCCCGGCGACGGCGCCTCCCCCGACCCCTCTGATAAGAGGCCCTCTTCCCGGAAGAAGGGGGGGAAGAAGTCCGGCCGTAAATCCCGATCACGGACTGATCTGTCGATGAAGACCGTCTTCACCACCGGCGAAGCCGCCAAAATCTGCAAGGTCTCCCAGCAGACCATCATTCGCTGCTTCGACAGCGGGCAGCTCAAGGGCTTCCGCGTCCCCGGCAGCCGCTTCCGCAGGATCCCTAGGGAGGTCCTGTACAAGTTCATGAAGGAAAACGGCATTCCGACCGACTCGCTGGAAAGCGGGAAGCGGAAGGCCCTGGTGGTGGACGACGACGAATCGCTGGTCGAACTGATCCGCGACGTGCTCGAAGCGGACGGCCGCTTCGACGTGCGGGCCGTCAATAACGGCTTCGACGCCGGCATCACCGTCAAGGAGTACAAGCCGGACGTGATGATCCTGGACATCATGCTCCCGGACATCAACGGGCAGGAGGTCTGCCAGCGGGTCCGCAGCGACTCCAACCTCGACTCCACCCGGATCATCTGCATCTCGGGGATGGTCGAGCGCGAAAAGGTCGCCGACCTGAAGGCCAGCGGCGCCGACGACTTCCTCCACAAGCCGTTCGACGTGGAAACGCTGCTCGAACGCGTCTGCAGCCTGCTCGATATGGAAGCCCCGTCGGCCTGACGCCCGTTCGTCCAGGTTCGTGTGAGCCCGAAGCGCGAGCGAGGGTCTCGGCGTCGCTCCCCTCGCTTGCGCTTCGGGCTCACAGATGACGCCTGACGATTTTGCGAACCGCCTTCGCGACGCCAAACTCGCCGCGATGGCGGAGTTCTGCGCCGGCGCCGGGCACGAGATCAACAACCCCGCCGCCGCGATCCACGGGCGCTGTTCCCTGTTGCTGCGGAACTGCCAGGACCCGGCGTTGGCCCGGGAACTGCGGGTGATCTCGGAGCAGGCCCTCCGCATCCGCGACATGATCGCGGACGCCCTGCTGTTCGCCGACCCGCCGGAGCCGCGGCCGGAGCCGGTCTGGCTGGGCGAGGTCGTCGAAGAGGCGCTGCCCGGCCTGCGGGAGCGCGCCGCTGACTACGGGTGCACGCTGGAGACGGATTGCGCCCCGGTCCCTCTGAATGCTGACCCGGAACAGCTCGCCGTCGTCGTCGCGAGCCTGGCCCGGAACGCCGTCGAAGCCGGAGCCCACCGCTTGCGGCTGCGCGGGCGCTTGAGAGGCGGCAGAGCACTATTGTGGGTGAGCGACGACGGCGCCGGCTTCACGGAGCAGGAGCGCACGCACGCCTTCGACCCCTTCTTCTCCGGCCGGCAGGCGGGGCGGGGGTTGGGCTTCGGGTTGCCGAAGTGCTGGCGCATCGTCACGGTGCACGGCGGCACGCTCGACCTGCGCTCCATTTCCGGCCGGACGGTCTTCCGCGTGAGCCTGCCCGCACTCCCCGCGGACGCCGTCGGCCCCACGCCTGCATCCGCATGACGTTGCGCACCGTCGCGTTACTGCTCGTCGCCCTCGCCGGGACGACGTACGCCGGACCGCTGGCCGCTCAGGAGCCGGAGGCGTCGGCGACGGTCCCCGCAGACGTCGCTGCCCCCGCCGAGGAACTCGACGGCGAGGAACCGGTCGCCGAGGCAGAGCCCGAGGAAACTCCCGCCGCGGAGAAGTACGGCGCCTGGTCGCTGGTCCCGCCGCTGGTGGCGATCGGGCTGGCGATCGTGTTTCGTCAGGTGCTGTTCGCCCTGCTGGCGGGCGTGTACGGGGCGGGGCTGGTGCTCACCGGCGGGGAGCCGCTGTCGGCGTTTCGCGCGATGTGCACGGACTTGATTCAGCCGGCGGCCGTGGACGACTACCACGTCGTCACGCTGCTGTTCACCTTCTTCCTGGGGGCGATGGTCGGGGTGATGACCCGCAGCGGCGGGACCACCGCGCTGGTCAACTGGGTCGGCGGACGGGCGCGCACCCGCGAACGCGGGCAGCTGACGGGCTGGGGGCTGGGGTTCCTGGTCTTCTTCGACGACTACGCCAACATGCTGCTGCTCGGCGGCACGTTGAAGCCGCTGACGGACCGGCTGCGAATCAGTCGCGAAAAGCTGGCCTTCCTGATCGACAGCACTGCCGCCCCGGTCGCCGGGCTGGCGGCGGTCTCCACCTGGGTCGGCGTGGAGATTCAGGCGATCAGCGAGGGCTTCGAGGCGCTGGGGGGGGAGCAGGCGACGTACGCCTACTTCCTCGAAACGATCCCGTATCGCTTCTACCCGATCTACCTGCTGGCGTTCGTGTTCGCGGTCGCCTGGACCGGGCGGGACTTCGGTCCGATGCGACGGGCTGAAGTCCGGGCCGCGACGACCGGGCAACTGACCCGCCCCGGTTCCTCCCCGGCTTCCGCCGACGAGGTCGCCGTCGAGGACGCCCAGCCGAAGCTGATCAACGCCCTCGCACCGATCGCCGTGCTGGTGTTCCTGCTGGCCGCGGTGATGTGGGCGACGGGACTGGAGGCCACCGGCGAGGCCGGTTGGTGGCCGAGCGGGGAGGACAGCTCCGTCCGCTTGGTGGTCGAGAAGGCCGACAGTTTCACCGCCCTGCTGATCGCCTCGCTGGCGGCCTCCCTGACCGCCTGCCTGACGGCCGCGGCGACCGGGGCCCTGAAGATCGGCGGGACGGCCGAGTCGTGGGTCGCCGGGGCCCAGGGGATGTTCCCGGTCGCGGTGATCCTGATCCTCGCCTGGTCCGTCGGGCAGGCGTGCACCGTGCTGGGGACGGGGCCGTATCTGGCCGGCGTGGCGGAGCCGTACCTGTCCGCCCACTGGCTGCCGGCGCTGGGCTTCGTGCTGGCGGCGGCGATCGCATTCAGCATCGGGTCGAGCTGGACGACGATGGCGATCGTGATTCCCCTCCTGATCGAACTCGGCGCCGGCCTGATCGGTTCGCCCGGGGTAGGGATCGCGGCGATCGCCGCCGAACCGGCGATGCTGGGCACGATCGGGGCGGTGCTGGCCGGGGCGATCTTCGGGGACCACTGCTCCCCGATCAGCGACACCACGGTGCTCAGCAGCGCCGCCAGCGGCTGCGATCACCTCGACCACGTCTCCACGCAAATGCCCTACGCGGCGACGGTCGGGCTGATCGCACTGGCCTGCGGCTACGTCCCCGTCGGCTTCGGCGTGCCGGCATGGATCTGCCTGCCGATCGGATTGGCGGTCTGCGTCGCCGTGGTCCGCCTCGTCGGGCGGCCGGTGACCGCGGGTCTGACGAACGACGCCTGACCTACGACGAATGTCGAACGGGCGCGGTCCCGTTAGGCTCTGACCTCGCCAATCGTCGTTCCTCATTCGGACTGAGCCCCGGTGTTCCGCGGCATCCTCGTTCCCACGCTCACCCCCCGGTCCGCCGACGGCGGCGTGGACGAAGCGGCCCTGCGCTCGCACGCCAACTGGCTGATCGGGAAGGGCGTGCACGGCCTGTACGCCAACGGCAGCACGGGGGAGGGCCTGCGGCTGACCGCCGAGGAACGTCGCCTCGTGACCCGCGCCACCTGCGAGGCCGCCGCCGGCCGCGTGCCGGTGCTGACCGGCGTGGGCGGGGCGAACCTGAAGGAGACGCTCGCCGAGTGCGAACACGCCGCCGAGTGCGGGGCCGCGGCCGTCGCGGTGACGGCGCCGATCTATTTTCGGCCCTCGCCGGAAGCGATCGAAGAGCATTTTCGACGGCTCGCCGCGGAGAGTCCGGTGGGGGTGTTGGTTTACAACATCCCCTCGTTCGCCGTGACGATCCCGGTCGAGCTGACGGCCCGGTTGGCCAAGGAATGCCCGAATGTCGTCGGGGTGAAGGACAGCAGCGGGGACGTTTCCGCGATGGTGCGGCTGTGCTCGCAGATCCTGCCGGAGCGGCCGGACTTCGCGATCCTGACCGGCTGGGACGCGGCCCTGCTGCCGATGCTCGCCGCCGGCGCCCACGGCGGTACGAATGCTACGGCGAACGCCGCCCCGGAGTTGGTCGTGGAGGTCTACGACCGCGTCGTCGCCGGCGATCTGGAGGGCGCCCGGGCGGCCCAGTGGCGGCTGACGACGCTGTTCGACGCCCAGATCGGCGTCGGCGAGTTCCCCGACGGTTTTCGTCTGGCCGCCGAGGCCCGCGGGGCGCTCCCGCCCGGCGAACCGCGGCTCCCCCAGCCGACCGCCGCCCTCGGCAAGCAGGGCGACCACCGGCGGACGCTGAAGGGGGCTTTGGTCGCGGCGGGTATGGACGCGTGAGTGACGGTCACGTATCGGTCGTCATCCCGACGCTGAACGAAGCGGCCGCGCTGCCCGAGACGCTGGCTCATCTCGGCGCGCTCGATCCGCCGCCGGGGGAGGTGATCGTCGCCGACGGGGGGAGCGGGGACGGTACCGTTTCGATCGCGGAGGCGGCCGGCGCGAGGGTGGTGCGGTCGCCGGCCGGTCGGGCGCGGCAGATGAACGCCGGGGCCGCCGCGGCGACGGGGGAACTGCTCTGCTTCCTGCACGCGGACACCGTGCTGCCGCCGGATTACCTCGCCACAATCGCCGCGGCGCTGGCGGAGCCGGGCACGGCGCTCGTCGGCGGCCGCACGACGCTGACGGGACCGCACGGGCCGAGTCGGCTCACCTCGCTGCATCACCGCCTCAAGACGCACTACGCCCCGCTGATCTACCGGCCGCACCGCTACGCCTTCTCGGGCCTGCGACTGCTGTTCGGCGATCAGGCAATGGCCTGCCGGGCGAGCGACTTTGCCGCCGTCGGCGGGTTCGACGAGTCCCTGCCGGTGATGGAGGACGCCGACCTCTGTCTGCGGATGAACCGCGGTCTGCCGCCGGATCGCGGCCGGATCCGCGAGCTGCCGGCGCCGGTCCAGACCAGCGACCGCCGCGTGCGCGAATGGGGCGTGGTGCGGGCGAACGTCACCTACCTCGCGATCGCCTGGGGCTGGGCCTACGGCGCCCCGGCGGACTGGCTCGGCCGGTTCTACCCGGACGTGCGCTGAGCCGTCGGACGATCCGGCTCACGCCGCCCCGGGGGGCATGGGGCGTTCCTCGAACGGTTGGACGACGACGAAACCGGGGCTGCGGGCGGCGGTGAACTCCATCTGGATGCTCTCGCCGCTGCCGCGGCCGAGCAGGGTTTTGAACTGCACGTCCGTTTTGAACTTCGGTTCGAGGTTTCCGCTCCACGCGATCGTGGCCTGCGGGTCGGTGAAGACCGGCGGGCCGCCCGGTTCGACGCGGAGCGTCAGCGGGTCGTAGTGCGTCGTGATCGCCAGCATGCCGCGTCCTGCGAAGCGGACGTTGAACAGCCCGCCGCCGGCGATCGCGCCCAGCGAGCGCATCAGGTTGATGTCCCAGCCGAGCGTCGGCTCGAAGGCGAGCATGTCGTTGCCGTTGACGAACAGGCTCTCGCCGTCGAGATGCAGCAACGTGACCTTCTTGCCCTGGTCGGCGAGGTACAGCCGGCCGCGGCCGGTGGCCTTCGTCAGCTTCGCCCCCTCGCCGCTGACGGCCTTCTTGAGGAACTTGCCGAGGCCGTGCTCCAGCATGCCCTCGCGCTCGAAGCCGATGCGGCCGGTGTAGGCGACCATCGCCCCGGCCTTGATCCAGACCTCCGTACCGGCGGCGCCGAGGTTCACCTCCAGCAGGCGGTCGCGTTCCATCTCGAAGAAGCCCTCGCCGCGGTCCTGCTGATTCGTGGCGGCGACGAACTCGGCAAGGCTGTGGCGGCGGTCGGTGGCGGAGTCGGACGGGGCGGCGGACATCTGCGGGCCTTTGCGGGGGAGGGGACGGAACGGGAACGCACCGCAAAACGCGGCGGTTCACGCCGCCGGGACGGGGACGTCGTCGCCTGCGGGACGGATCGCCGTCGGCTGTTGCGTTATCCTGACGGCGTTCGCCCCGTTCCAGAAGGCTCCCCGATGCTGCCCGTCCTCGCCCTGCTCCTGCCCGCGTTCGCCCCGCCGGCCGCCGCGCCCGCCACCGTCGACCCCGCGCTGCCGCGGGTGTTGCTGATCGGGGACTCCATTTCAATCGGCTACACCGACCCGGTGCGAAAGGAACTGGCCGGCGAGGCGAACGTGTACCGCATCCCCGGCAACGGCGCCGCGACGAAACACGGCCTCGTCCAACTCGACGATTGGCTGGGCGAGGAGGAGTGGGACGTGATCCACGTCAACTGGGGCCTGCACGATCTGAAATACATGGACGCCGCGGGCAAACTCGTCCCGGTGGAGCAGGGAACCCAACAGGTCCCGCCGGAGGAGTACCGCAAGAACCTCACCCTGCTGTTCGATCGCCTGGAGAAGACCGGGGCCGAGGTGATCTGGGCCACGACGACGCCCGTGCCGCAGGGTTCGCACGGGCGGATCGGCGGGGACGCGGTGAAGTACAACGCCCTCGCCGCGGAGGTCGTGAAGGGCCGTGACGTGCAGGTGAACGACCTGCACGCCGTCGCCTCGGCGGACCTCGCCAAGTGGCAGAAGCCGCGGAACGTGCACTTCACGGACGAGGGCTCCGAGGTTCTGGCGAAGGCCGTCGCCCAAGCCGTCCGCACGGCGCTGAAGGACGCCGCCCAGCCCGCCGCCGCTCGTTGAACGGCGGGGTCAACGCCGGCCGAGCGTCTGCCGGAAGAACTCCGCCCGCAGTCGGCGTGCGTCGTCCCGCTCGCCGACGCCGTGGCCGCCCTCTGGGTAGATCTTCAAGGTGAACTCCTTGCCGGCGGCCTCGAGGGCGGCGGCGGTTTCGAGGGTGCAGGCGGGGTCGACGTTGCGGTCCATCCCCCCGAGCGTCAGCAACAGGTCGCCCTGCAGTCGGGCGGCGTCGCGGACGTTGGAGCTGTCGTCGTAGTGCGGGCCGAGCCGCCCCAGCCACGCCTCGTTCCACCACAACTTGTCGACCCGGTTGTCGTGACAGCCGCAGTCCGCCGCGGCGGCTTTGTAGAGGTCGCCGTGCGACAGCAGCGCCCGCAGGGCGCTCTGCCCGCCGGCCGAACCGCCGTAGATGCCGACGCGCTCCCGATCGAGCGCTGGATACGCCCCGGCGAGAGCGCGGATGAACCGCACGCGGTCGGGGAACCCGGAGTCCGCCAGGTCCCGCCAGCAGACGTCGTGGAACGCTCTGCTCCGCCAGTTCGTGCCCATCCCGTCGCACTGCACGACCGCGAAGCCCAGCGCGGCCAGTTCCCGCACATGCCGGGCGTCGCCCCACGCCTTCGGGGCGAACGCACCGTGGGGGCCCGCGTAGACGTTGTCGAGGATCGGAACCGTGCCGCGCTCCGCGGCGTCCGGGTCGAACCCGGGCGGGAAGGTGACGGTCCCGTGGATGTCCGTCGCGCCGTCGCGGCCTTTCGCGGAGAACCGCACGGGCGGTCGCCAGCCGGTGGCGAGGCGGGCGGCGGCGTCGGCCCGTTCTAGTTCGCAGTGGAGGGCGCCGGTCTCCGCGTCCCGCAGCACGGTCACCGGCGGCAGGTCGACGCGGCTGAACCGATCCAGGAGGTACGCCCCGTCGCTCAGAAACTCCCACTCGTGCGTGCCGTCGCCGGGTTTCGCGTCGTCGGAGGTGAGCGTGACGAACCCGGACCCGTCGAGGTTCGCCCGGCACAGGTGCTCGTAATACGGGTCCTGCCCCGGGACCACGCCGAGGGCGGTGAACCAGACGCGGCCGTCCTCGATCTTCTCCACCCGCCGCACGACCCATTCGCCGGCGGTGACGGCGTTGAGAACCGCGCCCGACTTGGCGTCGATGCGGTACAGGTGGTTCCAGCCGCTGCGTTCGCTGGCCCACAGCAGCGTTTCCGGTTCGCCGTCTGTGACCGGCAGCCAGTGCAGTTCGGTCTTCTGGGAGTAATCGACGAACGTGTCGCTCTGTTCGTCCACCACGACCCGCACGGCGCCGGTCTCCCGGTTTGCGGCGAGGATCTGCAGGAACCGGTGCCCCCGCGGGTTGTGCAGGAAGAACAGCTCCTCGCCGTCCGCCGACCAGCGCCAACGGCCGAGGGAGAACTGGTCCGGCAGCCGCTCCGTCGGCACGTCGACCCGCTCCCCGGTGGCGGCGTCGAAGAAGACCGGCGTGGATTGGTCCCGCAGGTCCCCCGGCTTCGGATAGTCGAGGCGAATCGGCTCGGCGCCGTCGGGCGTCAGCGTGATCTCGCGGACCGGGGCGACGACTGCCCGTTGCACGGCGACCGTCCGGCCGTCCGGGCTCGTGAGGACCGGGCCGCGGTAGAGGATCTTTCGATAGCCCTCCGGCACGGGCTTGGCGTCGGCGTCCGTCAGGCGGCGGCCGGTGGCAGTCAGGAACACGTTTCCGTCCCGCAGGCGAATCGGCGGGGGCGAGGCGCGTTCCGGCGCGGCGGGGGGCGACTCGGGATCGGAGCCCGCCATCGGGCCGTCGATGACGGCCACGCCGTCCTGCTCCGTGCCCACCACCACGGCGAGCGACTCGCCGGCGGCGTCGCGAACCCGCCAGACGTGTCCGGCGTAGGTGTGCTGGCCGCGGCGCTCGCCGGCGGGGATCTGTCCGTAGCCGGTCTCCTGGCCGTCGTTCAGCCAGAACAGGGCGATCGGCCCGGCGGTGCGATTGACGAACGTGACGTTCGTCTCGGAACCGCTGCGGGACGGGCGGGGCCGGTTCAGAAACTCCACGCCGTAGGAGCCCCGCTCCACCGCGTCGCCGGGTTCGTCGATCCGTCGCACCTCGGTCCCGTCGATCTCCCAGCGGGCGCCGCGGGCGCGGAAACGCACCGGGCCGTCCGGGCCGTCGGGGAACGTGACGGAGCGGAAGGGCAGGGCGTCCGGCCGGACCCGTTCCCCCCCGCGGCGGGAGAGGGCGGCGGCGACCGCGGCGTGATCGAAGGCCGGCTCCCGCACCCCGTCGGCGGGCCGCACGAGCAAAAACTCGGCCGTGCCCGGGCCGGTCTCGATCCGATACCAGAAGTCCGGCGTCCCCTCGATTGGTTGCGGCCGGACGCGGTCGCGGAAGACGCCGCCGCCGGTCGTTCCCACCCAGGCCGACGCCGCGTCGAAGTCGGCGAACGGCCGGTCGGCGCCAACGTTCGCCGGGCCGTCCTCCGCCGCTGTCGGAAGGATCAGGGCGAGCAGAAGGAGCGAAGCGGTCATGCCGCCACTATGGCGGCCGCCCCGCCGGGGCCACAACGACGCCCACGACGAGCCCGACCTATCGCTCCACCTTGACGATCACGATCGTGACGTCGTCCGCCTGCGGCTGCGGCTCGCGAAAGCGCCGCCCGGCTTCGTTCAGACGGGCCACGATCTCGGCCGCCGAACGGTCGCGAAGCTCCGCGGCGGTCTGCAGGATGCGCTCCGGTCCGAACTGCTCGCCCTCCGCGTTCATCGTCTCCTCCAGGCCGTCCGTCGGGAACAGCAGGAGATCGCCGGGGGACAGCCGCACCGTGGGCCCGGATTCGACCTCCGGCTCCGGCAGCAGGCCGACGATCGGGGCGGTGCTCTCCAGCCGTACCGGCGGACCGCCGATCGGCAGGTGGTAACCCACATGGCCGGCGGCGGCGTAATCGAACGTGCGGGCCTGCGGGTCCAGCACGCCCAACAGCAGGGTGAGGAACAGCGGGCCGAGGTCCGGGGAAATCTGCCGCTCCATGCGGGTCAGCACCTCCGCCGGGCTGCGGCCGGGGGCCAGGCCGGCGCGGAGGAAGGCCCGGGCCTCGACCATCACCAGCGCCGGGCCCAGTCCGTGACCGCAGACGTCGCCCACCGCGAGGGCTAGGGTGCCGTCGGGTTGGAGGACGAAGTCGTAGTAGTCGCCGCAGGCTTCCTCGGCGGGGAAGACAGCGCCGGCGACGTCCAACCCCGGCACCCGCGGGGGGCCGGAGGGGTAGAGCCGCTTCTGCACCGCCCGGGCCGCGGAGAGTTCCCGGCGGACGCGGTCGCGCTCCCGCTCGCGGGTGAGATCTCGAAAGGTCACCACCGCCCCGACGACCTCCCCGCCGGTCCGCAGCGGGGCGCACTCGTAGGCGGCGGGAAAGCTGTTGCCCAGCGATCGCCAGAGCAGGCAGTCGTCCGACGAGCGCGGCTCCCCGTCTCGCAGCACGGCCAGGATCGGGCAGGTCTCCGGCAGATAGCCGACCCCGTTGGGGCGGGTGTGCCGCACGGCTTCGCCGTGCGGACGGCCCTCCAGATCGGACACTCCGCAGCCCAGCATCGTCGCCGCGGCCCGGTTGGCGAACGTGATCCGCCCGTCCAGATTCAGACCGTAGACCCCCTCGCCGACGGAGTTGAGGATCATCTCCAGCCGGGTGCCCAGTTGGACGGCCTGCGCGACGGCCCGGTTACGCTCGGTCACGTCGGTGGAGATGCCCCCCAGGCCCCAGATGCGCCCGGCGGAGTCCCGCATCGGGAACTTTACGGAGAGGTAGTCCCGGGGGCCGTCGGTGTGCTCGACGGTTTCGTCGAACCGCACCGGGTTGCCGCCCTCCAGCGCCGCGCGGTCGTTCCGGCGGATCTGCTCGGCGATCTCCGGCGGGTGGATCCCCTCCTCGCCGTGGCCGACGACCTGCTCAATCGTCCGGCCGAAGATCTGGAGGAACTGCCGGTTCACCATCAGGTAGCGGCCGGAGGCGTCTTTCAGGTAGATCACCGCGGGGGAGTGATTCAGAAACGTCAGCAGGGTGCGATCCTGCCGACGGGAGACAGCGGCCTCTTCCTGAACGTCGCTCACGTCCTCGATGACGGCGACGGCCAGCGATTCCCCGTCCACCGTCAGCGGGGCGAGCCGCAGGGCGATCGGCAGTTCCTCGCCGTCGCGGCAGAGGGCGGTCAGCCCCGCGGAGGCGGGAAAGGTCCGCGGCCGGGGAGCCTCGAAAAACTGGCTCCAAAACGCCCGATGGCGGGACACGTTTCGATCAGGGATCAACTCCGCGATCGACCGTCCCTCCAACGCGCCGGCGGCCCAGCCGAAGCGGCGTTCGATCTCCCGTGTCGCCAGCCGCACGACGCCCTCCCGATCCGCCACGAGCACGGCGACGGGCGCCTCACGCAGCACGGCGTCCGCCAGCGCGCTCCCGTCCAGCTCCCGTTCCGAGATTGATGCGGAGGCGGAGAACAGCGAGTCGACGGGATCGGCGACGGCTTCGAGTTGATCGTGCACGGTCAAATGGTTCTACGCCCGGGATTCCGTCCCGGGCCTGCTTGTGCCCGACGCCTGGCGCCGCCGGGAGCGATTCCGATCGTAACGCCGTCCGCCGATCGCGCAGTCGCGCATTCGGCGGGGAGGAGAAAAACGGGTCGCCGACTCTCAAAGCGGGAACTTCGGCCCCCTCGGGTCACCTCGCCGATCCGTGGGGGCTGCCCTTGGCCCGCACCCTTACTCCGCGGGCGACCCTGATGCGGCGGGCGGCCAGATCGACTTCAACCCGTACACCCGCAGCGACGCGACCCGATCGCCCGGGGCCACGCGGGAGACGGCGTCTTGGAAGGCGGCGTCCGGGCGGGTGCGGACGACGTACCGGTGGCCGCCGTCGACGTAGATCTCCGCGACCGTGCGATCGGTGAAGATGCGGGCGGAGGTCCCCTCAAAGCTGGCGTCGACGCCGTCGATCGTCAGCGTGTGCCGGCCCCCCTCGGCGAACGTCACCAGCGTTTCCGACGGCGCGGCGGCGGCGGCGGTCAGCAACTCGGCGGCCTGCTCGGCGGAGAGGTCCTCGCCCTCTGCCCGCAGGTCGGTCCGCAGGTTCTCCGCCTCCGCGACCGGCGTGAACCGCAGGCGGGGGCCGTCCGGGGTCGCGTGGAGGGTCAGTTCGTGCGGCAGCGAGAGGCACTGGTTGACCGTCTGGTCCGGGAAGCGGTCCAGGTACAGCGCCGTCCGCAGCCAGCCGATCTGGATGCGGCGGCCGTCCGGGGCGTTGTTGAAGGTCTGGGCGGCGTAGAAAGCCCCGTGCGTGTCCCCGTGCGGGCCGCTGTCGGCGGCGAACGTCTTTCCGTCGAAGTCGCCGAGAAAATACCGGTTGTCGGCGCCGTACAGGACCCACCGCGTTTCCCCGGTCGGTCCGCCGTCGCTCAGGACGGGCAGTTCGAACAGTTCCGGGCACTCGAACACGCTGCGGCGGTTCGGGTGGGTGAAGGCGCCCGTGCGTTCCCAAGTTCGCAGGTCCGCGGAGCGGTAGAAGGCGATCTGGGCCGTCCGCAGGTCGGCCTCGCGGGCTGCCGACGCCGGGGACTGCGGCACGGCCCGGGTCTCGGCGGTTTCTTCTTGCTGGTAGACGGCCATGACCCAATGCTCCGTCGGCTCATGCCGGAAGATTTTCGGGTCGCGGCCGGTGTGCTTCACGACCGGGTTCTCCGGCAACTCCGTAAACGTCAGGCCGTCGGCGCTGTGGGCCAGGCACTCGCCACGGCCGGTACTGGTGAAGGCCACGAACAGCCGCCCCGCGCCCAGCCCCGCGGAGTTCTTCGCGTCCACGAACCCGCCGCCGGAGAACATCGCGTCGTCGGGCCCGTTCTGGAACAGGGCGATCGGCCGTTCGGTCCAGGCGGTCAGGTCCGGGCTCGTGTAGTGCCCCCAGTGCATGTTGCCCCATTCGATCCCGAACGGGTTGTACTGGTAGAAGACGTGCCACAGCCCGTCGTGATAGACGAGGCCGTTCGGGTCGTTGTTCCACCCCCGCCGCGGGGCGAGGTGGAAGGCGTTGCGGTAGGGCCGGGTCCAGTCGGCCGGCCCCAGCGCCCGGCTCTCCGGGCCGACGGCGATCGCCTCGAACGCGGCGGCCACGTGCGGGTTCACCGGCTCGCCCGCCGTCTTCAGCGTGAGCGTCCGGCCGGCGACATCGAAATGGTTCAGCGGGTAGGCGGCGGTCCAGTTCGGTTCGCCGTCGAGCGGCAGGGAGACGTTGAAGGTCTGCACGGCCCGATCCCCGTCGAACAGCCCCAGCCGCACGGTCTCCCCGCCGGCGCCGGGGTTGGCGATCGGCACGAGCAGGTGCGAACCGTCCACGACGAGCGGGCGCTCCAGCGTCACCGGCGGCGGGGGGACGTCCGCGGCCGCGTCCGAGTGCACGATCTGATCGACGTTGATGTGCCCCCAGCCGCCGCGGCGGGCGTCGACGATCTCGATGCGGGCGGTGCGGCCGGCGAACTCGCTCACGTCCCACGTCCGCGGCAGGAGTCGCTCGCGGCCCCCGGGCCGGAGGTTCGGGCCGACGGCGGTTCGCACGACCTTGCCGTCGATCCGCAGGTTCACGCAGGTCTCGCCCTCGTACCCGCCGCCGCCGACCAGCAGGTTCAGGTGGTCCCGCGAGACTTCAAACGGCGGGGAGGTCAGCGTGCCGACCGCCCCGTCGCCGCCGTGAAAGCTGTTGACGAGCCGCTGGCCCTCAAAACCGTCGACCTGCATCTGCCCCGGCAGCGTCCCCGCGGCGGGGCCGTCGCCGAAGGCCTCGCCGGTCGTCGTCCACTCGCCGTAGTCGGCGGCTTCGAAGTCGGCCACCACGACGTCCGGCCGCTCCGCGGCGGCCGCCACGGCGAAGGTCAGGGCGAATAGAACGGCCGCGGGCGGGAACGAAGACATCGGCACTTTCGAATGGAGGCGGTCGTAGTCTGCCGCCGGCCGCCGAGCGTTGCGACCGACCGCGCTCAGGACGGCGGATCAACCAGTTCGGCTCGCAACCGGTCCCGCAGAGCGCCGTGCTCGGCCTCGGCGAAGGGCGGGGCGACGTTCCATTCGTAGTGCCAGACCGCCTTGAGCCGCAGGTCGTCCGGTTCGTCGGCGTAGCGGGGGAAGACGTGGGCGTGCAGCTCCGGGGCGACGTTGCCGAGAATGCCGTAGTTCACCCGCACGCAGCCGGTGACGGCCAGCACGGCGTCGCCGACGCGGGCCATGTCCGCCAGGTACGCCGCCCGCCGGTCGCCCCTCAGATCGTTCAACGTGCCGACCACCGGGTCCGCCAACAGCACGCAGTAGCCCGGCAACACCTGCGGATCGCCCAGCACCACCCACCCGCTCTCCAATCGGCATACGGCCCGCGGCAGCTCGCCGGCGTTCGCGGCGGAGACGAAATCGGCGATGACGCCCACGGGCGGCTTTCAGCGGGGGTAAGGAACGGTGAGAGAACGTCCGCCGCGACGGAGCGTTCACGGGCCGTCGAATGTCTCCACGGCCTTCAGTGCGGCGGCGAGGCGGTCGCGCTCTGCCTGCAACTCCGGCGAGAGCGGCTCGCTCAACGGCGGGGCCGGCTTCGACCCCGGCGGTACGACGGGGCGGAACTGCCCCCGCTCGTTCAGCATGTGCGTGCGGGACCGCACCTGCCGCTGGGCCTTGTCCTGAATGTGCACCCAGTCCCGGTCCGGCCGCTCCGGCATCCCGGGAACGCCCAGCCGGTCGGCGAAGCTCACGCCGTTGATCGGGTTGCGGGGCGTCGGCAGGTCGCACAAGTCCGCGAGCGTCGGCAGCACGTCGCTGAACTCGACCAGCCCGTCGTCGACCCCGGCCGGGATCGTCCCCGGCCAGGAGATGATCAGCGGCACGTGCGTGCCGGCGTCCGTCAGCGTGCCCTTGCCGCCGTTGACCGTCACCGTCCGCGGGCCGTGGGGCCCGTCGATCCTTCGTTCCGAAATAATCCCCTGCTGGCAGCCGTTGTCGCCGAGGAACACGACGACCGTGTTCTCCAGCGCCCCCGTCCGTTCCAGATGGTCCAGCGTCCGCCCGACGAGGCGGTCCATGTAGGCGACCATGTCCGGGAAATACTTCATGTCGCCGTGGTCGCTGGAGGCGAGCGATGCGGTTCGCTTCAGCGGGTCCTCGGAACCCGGCGTGGGCTCCCAGGGGAAATGGGGCAGCAGCATCGCGTAGTAGATGAAGAACGGCTGGCCCGCGGCCTGGGCCCGGTCGATCTGTCCGCGGACGAAGGCGTTGTACCCGTCCGGCCCGTACCCGCCGGGGACCGACCAGCCGCCCCGCGTGCCGTCCGGCCGGTCGCCCCAAAACGAGGGCTCCGCGTACCGCGATGTGCGGGCGCCGTCGATCTGGATGGGCCAGAACTGGGAGCGTTCGAAGCCCAGCCCCGCCGGGGTGTCCCGCTCCGTGAGGAAGGACAACTGCCACTTGCCCGCCGCCGCCGTGGCGTAACCGGCGTCCCGGAACAGGTTTCCGACCGACTGCTCCCGGGCCGGATCGAGGAATTCACGGTGGTTCTTCGGGTCGTAGATTACCCGCCGGATGCCGTTGTGCAGCGGCTCGCGGCCGGTCAGCAGTTCGGCCCGCGAGGGGGAGCAGAGGGGGTTGGAAAAGCAAAACTCGAACCGCCGCCCGCCCGCGGCCAGCCGGTCCAGGTTCGGCGTCTCGTAGGAGACGCCGCCGTAGCAGCCCAGCGCCTCCACTCCCAAATCGTCGGCGAGGATCAGCAACACGTTCGGCCGCTCGGCCGGAGAGGCTCCGTCGGGGACGGCGCCGGCGTCGTCGGCGGGACCCGCGGCGAGTACGGCGGCGGACAGGAGCAGGGAGGCGAACATGCGGCGAGCGCGGCGAGAGGGAGCGAACCCCCATCCTCCCACGGTCCCCGTCTGCCCCGCCACCGTCGCCCGGCCTCCCTCAGTGTCCCGCGTACAGCTCCGGCCGGCGGGCGGGCAGGGCGGGGAGCAACTGGCGGAATGCGTCGACCGCGGCGAAGTCCAGGTCGGCGATCAGCAGTTCCTCCTCGTCCGGGCCGGCCTCGACGAGAAGCTCGCCCGTCGGCGCCACCACCCGGCTGCGGCCGGCCATCGTCAGCGGCCCGCCCGAGTTTTGGGGGTCGGTCCCGCAGCGGTTCACGCCGATGAAAAACGCTTGATTCTCCACCGCCCGAGCCCGGGTCAGCAGGTCCCAGTGCTGCCACCGCACGTTCGGCCAGGCGGAGCAGTTCACCAGTGCCGTCGCCCCCCGGTCGGCCAGCACGCGGTACAGCTCCGGGAACCGCAGATCGTAGCAGATCGACAATCCCCACCGCCGCCCGGCGAACTCCGCGACGACGTGCTCCGTGCCGGGCTTGAACGTGCCCGGTTCCCACGCCCCGGCGCCGTCGAACAGAAACAGTTTTCGATACCCCGCCACCGGCTCCCCGGCCGCGTCGACGACCGTGAGGCTGTTGTGCAGCGTCTCGCCGGCCTGTTCCGCCCAGCCGCAGACGACGGCGATCCCGTGTTCCCCCGCGGCGTTCCGCACCGCCTCCGCCTCCGCCCCGGCCCCGGCCGTCGCGGCGTCCGCCGCGTAGCCCGTGGTCGCCAACTCCGGCAGGAAGAGGACCTCGCACCGGGCTGCCTGCGCCTCGGCCGCAAACTGGGCGATCTTGGCCGCGTTCGCCGCCGCGTCGCCGACGACGCAGTCCATCTGGGCGAGGGCGATACGCATGAGATCAGGACCGGAAGGGGGTGCGGAGAGCGGCGGCTCAGGGGCGGGCGGGACGCTCGCGGAGGTACGCCGCCGCGGCCGCCGCGAGGTCGGCGCCGACGGCACGATAGCCGACCGTCGTGCTGCCCGGCGTGTTCCACGCGGTCTCTAGGCAGAGGCTGACCGTGTGCGGGTTGCCGTGCAGGTTCACCCAGGTGGCGCTCATCTGGCGCCACAGCGGGTGGTAATCCGGGCCGGTCGCCTTCGTCTTGCCGCTGGCGGGGATGGCCGCCCCGGGCCGCTGCAAGCGGGCGTAGGTCCGTTCGACGAACTGATCCCGCAGGTCGACGGCCGGGGCCTGAAGATATTCCGCGGGCAGGACGTAGAAGAACGTCTGGTCGCCCGGCCCCGGATTGTGTAGGTCGAGAAAGACGTCCATCCGCTCCTCGCGGATCAGGCCGGCGATCTTGCGGCGGGCGGCGATGACCTCCTTCCAGCGGGCGTTGTCCGACCAGTCGCGGTTATGGTCGTGGGGCAGGGCGTTCTTGCCGCCGTTGCCGGTGGCGACGTTGTCCACGTCCATCACCGGGACGAGGAACACCTCCGCGTGCCGACGCAGCCACGCGGCGTCCGCGTCGTCGCTCAGCAGCCATTCGCCGAAGCCCTGGGCGACCCAACTCGACCCGCTTTCCCAGGCGTGCTGCCGGGCCTGCACCCAGACGCCGAACCGCCGTTCGTTCGGCAAATCGCCCTCGCGGACGTGCAGCATCGGCACCGCCCGCCCCTCGCCGGACTGGCACAGTTCCGTCGCCGTCGCGTGCGGCGACCGCTCGCCCATCGCCCGCACCCAGTTCGCGGCGTCCGTCGGCGTGTACGGCGGCCCCCAGGCGACCTGCACCGAGTCCCCCTCCGGAGTGACGGAGTAGATCATCCACTCGCCCTCCCGCCGACCGGCCTCCGTGTGCCGCCAGATTGCGCCGTCGTCGGAATAGGTCGCCCGGGTCGGCATGGCCCACGAGGCCGCCAGCGGCTTCGCGGTCCCGACGACGGCGTCCGAACCCCGCAGTCGTAGCGTGATCGGTTCGCCCGGCGTCAGACCCGCCAGGCGGAAGGACCACCAGCAGGGCCAGCCGCGGGTCGGGTCGCCGCCCGGCGTGAAATCGACCCGCCGGGCCTCCTCGTCGATCGCCAACACCCGCACTGAGGCCCCTTCGAAGTCCGCGTCGACCACCATCGGCCCGCCCGCCGCGTCCCGGTCGTCGCCGCCCACCGGCCCGGGGGCGGCCCGCAGGATTCCGGTGCGGCGGGCCTTCCAATAGGCGGCGAGGTGGTACACCACGCCGCAACTGGAGGTGCGGTCGTAGTCGGTCTTGAGAATCAACGTCCGCAGCCGGGCCTGTTGTGCGTCGGGAAGCGTCGCCCGGTCCGTCATCAGCGGGATCAGGGCTGCTTCCCCGGCCTCCCGGGTGACGTGCCAGACGTCGCGGTACGGCCCCCATTGCGGCACGTCGTAACCGCCCTGCACGATCCACTCGTCGACCGTCCGCCAGTCCGGGCCGAGCATCGCCCGCTCCGCCGCGCTTTTGCCGAACAGCCGGTCGAAGGCGTGTTTCCCGCGGGACTCGGCCATCCCGGCGACGTGCCGCAGGACGGCGTCGATCTCCGACTTCAACGCCGGGTCCGGCTCCAGTTCGCCGAGCAGTTCGAGAGAACATTGCATCTGCAGCAGGGCGTAGACCGGCGTGTGCTCCGCCGGCTCCCGCGACTGCCGGACGGCCTCGGCGACGTATTGCCGCCAGAGCGTGCGGTATTTCTCCTCGCCGGTGGCGTCCCAGGCGGCGGCGTAGATCATCGGCAGGCGGGCGGCCTCGTGGGCCTGGACCTCCCACATCCGGCAGATGCCCAGCGGGCAGCGCTGCCCGTCGGCCCGGCCGAAGTCGTAGCCGTTCTCCGGCGTGGCGAACGCGATCATCCGGTCCGCCGCCGCCGCCAGCAGCGGGCGGATCTGAGCTTTCGTTTCGTCGTCCGCCAGCGGGCTGCGAAGGTACTGCCACAGCCCGTGCACGCCGTGGGTGTACTGGTCGCGGGAGGAGTTGAGGTAGACGCTCTCCCCGTCCTCCCGGCAGACGTTCCGGGCGAAGAACCCCGGCACGCCGTGCACCGTCGCGCAGCGCCGAACGCCGCGGAAGACGGTCGCCGCCGGTTCGCGGAGGTCGTCGTCCCCGGTGACCGCGTGCCGGTCCACGATCGCGCTGAGCAGCGCCCCGCCGAGGATCATCCCGTCCTCCATCCCGGTCCCGTATCCGCAGGGGTTCGGAAACTGCCGCCGCACCTCCGCCGCGGTGGGCAGGTGGGCCAACTCCCGCCCCGGTTCGTAGCTGCTGAGGTAGTCGGCGAAGGTCTCGGTCTCCTCAATGAAGAAGCGGTCCCAGACGACCGCCCACGCCCGTTCGGCCTGAGCCTCCAGCGCCGGGTCCGGCGGCGTCTCCGGGGCCGGCCCGGCGTCCGCCGGCTCGGGCGACGCCAGCCAGAGCGGCGCCGTGAGGGCCAGCACGACGGCGGCTCGACGAACGAACATGGGCGCACGGGGCGGGGGGGCGAAGCGACCCGCGATCATCGGCGCCGGCCCGCCCGCGTTCAATTCGGCTCGGAATGCTCCGCCCGCAGCCGACTGACGACGACCTCCCCGTAGGCGTCCGCCGCGTCCCCCTTCGCCACGTTCGACTGCGTGTAGCAGCCCACCTTGAAGTAACAGCCCTTCGCCTTCACCGGCCACGACAGCTTGAGTTCGCCCTCGTACCAGACGCGGACCACGCCGTCCGCCGCCTCGATCTTCAACTCGAACGGCGTGCCGAGCCTGTAGTCGCCGTCCAGCGGCACGTCGCCGACGTCGTTCCGCTCCACGAACAGCTTACGGCCCTCCAACCGGACCATCAGCAGGTCGTCGTCGGCGTCGTGGATCTGGGCGCAGACGACGTGCGGCTTGACCGCCGGCAGGGCCGTCACGGCGAGCGTCGCCGTCAGCGTGTGCCGGCCGCCGTCGCCCGTGGCCCAGGCGGCCGGTTTCGCCCCGTCGGCGGTCAGCTCCCGCAGTTCGCAGCGGGGATAGCCGGAGTTCTTCGTCGTCCGCCCCCCGCACGGCGCCCGGAAGGCCACGCCCGACGGTTGGTCGCTGAGGAAGAAGAACCGCGGATCGACGAACGTCCCCAGTTCCCCCGCCGGCACCTCGTCCGGCGAGCCGGCCCGCGGGGTGTCGACCGGCAGGGTGAGCTTCCACCCGCCCAGGTCCAGCGCCGCCCCCGGCGTCGCCGGGGCGTCCCCCGTCGTGAACAGGCTGAGGGGCAGGACGAACACGAGCAGGGGCGACACGGCGAACGTCCGAGGGCGGGGGCGAGGCGACGACGCATCATCGCTTGGGGAGGTTCCCCGCAACAGCACGCCCGGCCCGGCGGGGGGCGTCGGATGCCGGTGAACCTACCCTGTCGGAGACGCCGCCCCCGCAAACCCGCCTGCCGACCTGCCCATGAGTTTCCAGTTCGAACCGAACGAACCCGTCGCCGACGGTCTGCGGCGGATCGCCCGGGAACAACTCGACAAGGCCCTCGCCGAGGTCGACGGCGCCGCCGGCGGCCCTGCGGACGCCGACCTCGCCGAGGCCGTGCACGAGGTCCGCAAGCGGGGTAAGAAGCTGCGGGCGCTGCTCCGCCTGGTGCGGCCGGCGTTCGGCGGGTACGCCGAGGAGAACGCCGCCGTCCGCGACGCGACCCGGCGGCTCTCCGCCCTGCGGGACGCGACGGCCGTGATCGAAACGCACGACCGCCTGATGGACCGCTATGAGGATTTCGTCCAGCGCCGGGCGTTCGGCCCGGTACGGGCGGCCCTGACCCGTCACCGCAAAGAACTCGAAGCCATCGAGCCGGATGGCCTGGACGCCGGCCCCCCCGTCTCCGAGCGCCTCGCCGCCGCTGGGGCCGATTTGCGAACGGTCCGCGACCGCGTCGACAGTTGGACGTTGAAGGAAGAGGGCTTCGACGCCCTCGCCGGCGGCTTCGCCAAAACCTACAAGCGGGCCCGCAGATCGATGGCCGCCGCCGTGGACCGGCCGACTCCCCAGCAGTTCCACCAGTGGCGAAAGCGGGCGAAGTACCACCGCTACCACCTCCGGCTGCTCCGCGACGTCTGGCCGGAAGCGTTGGGCCCCCGCCGGGACGAGGCGGTCCGGCTGTCGGATCTGCTGGGCCACGAGCACGACCTGACGGTCTACGCCGCGACCGTCCTCGACGCCCCCGACCCCCCGGCCCACGACCCCCGCCAGCGCGAAGTCCTCCACGGCCTGCTGCACGGCTCTCAGGAGGCCCTGCGGGCGGAGTCCCTCACGCTGGGCGAAACGCTGCTCGCCGAGAAGCCGAAGGCCTTCACCGGCCGCTTGGAAGCCGCGTGGGAGGCTTGGCGGGAATAGAGCGTGCTTCGGCTGACCGGAGCGGTACCAGCCCGGAGCGCAAGCTCCGGCGGTGCGTCGTTCGGCTCGCCGGCTGCGCCGACGGCCGATGCTTGCGCATCGGGCTGGTATTGAAGGCAATGCGGCGTGCGGAGCCCGCCCGGCCGTCACGGATTGGCCTTCTCCGCCAGCGTGCGGAGGACCTCCGGGATGTTGGAACTTTGCCAACCCACGCCGAGTCGGCCGTCGCGGACCTGCATCCAGGTGAGGCCGCGGAAGGAAGCCGCCTCGCCGGTCGCCGGGAACCCGAGCCCGTCGCCGGAGTGCGTGCCGACGGCGCTCCAGCGGACGACCGCCTGATCGCCCTCCGCGATGACCGCCTCGACCTGCACCTGCAGATCGGGGAAGGCGGCCACCATCGGCTCGTAGAATTGTTGCTTGAAGCCGTCCGGCCCCTGGACCGGCCCGTCGTCGCCATGGCAGACGCTGTCGGCGTCGACCAGTTCGTCGATGGTCTCGGCCCGGCGTTGAACCCAGACCTCCTCGAACCATCGCCGGGCGAGGGAACTTGTCTCCGTGGCCATCAGAACGCTCCCGAGGTGTGACCGGCCCCCCGACCCCGAGCCCGATTCTCCCGTCCCCCAACCGCCGCCGCCAGTTCCCCCGGCGCCCGGCGGCCACACCCGCTGGCGTGCCACTGGCGTCTCGCCGGTGAGTGTGACGTGGATGCCTTCCCGATGTCCCCCGCTTTCGATCCCAACCGAACGCACCGGCAGGGTGCTAGCACCACCCCGCCGATCGGGCACCGCTGGTTCTGGGACATCCGGGCAGTCGGCTATCGTCTCCCTCCCTTCTGTGCCAGCCACCCGCCTGGCTACACTACCGTCAATCTTTAATAATAACTCTGATTGTTCCTTTGAAGGAGTCCGCTGATGGCGATCACTGAAGCACCGTTTTCACGTGAGCAGGAACTGCAGGACTGGGTTTACGAGAATGCAACCGTCTTCTTCGGCGACTGCCTATTGATACCCGGGTTTCGTATCACGACACCCTCAGGGAAGCATGGGGTTCCGGACGGCTTTGCCTTTAACTTTCAAAGTAGAACGTGGTGGATACTTGAGTGTGAGCTACTGGGTCACGGCGTTTGGCCTCACATTGCGGAACAAATCACTCGATTTGTAGTTGCAGGGAGAAACGCTGGAACGCTGCGGCAGCTCAGGGACAAACTGTTTGAGGCTGTCGAAGAAGGCGGGCGCCAGGTCGAAGTCGCGAGTGCACTCGGTGCTGCGCCAACGCGGCTGTTTCAGAAGCTGGAGCTGTTTATCGAATCAGTCGCCCCGTCAATCGCTATATGTATCGATGAGGTGAATCAGGATCTTGAAGACTTCTGTGACGCCTTGGACGTCCCGACAGAGATCTATCGCGTCAAGAAGTTTCTCGTGAACGGGTCGGCGGAATACTATTCTCCGGACAAGAACGCTCCGGTTGTCGCTACTACCCCCGAGGAATCCTCCGGAACGGGAGTTTTCGACGCTGTGGAGCAGCTTGGGGGAGGGGAAATGATAAGCCGAAAGCTTAAATGCTACGCGTTAGAAGACGGGCGTGTCGTGAAGGTTCAGCAGTCAAAACTTCACGAACGGCAGCAGGTCTATTGGTATGGGATTAGCCCCGCGTCATATGTCGCGGCGAAGGGTGTTGGCTGTGCCGATTTTGTATTCATAATGGGCGACGACGGATTCGTCGATGTCCCTCTGGCAGTTGTCGATCGGTATATCGAGACGGCCTACGTGACAAACAACGCGGATGGTGCGGTTCGCCATCATCATGTTCACATATCACCCCCGCCCGGGGTGACGCTTAAAGGTTACGGGAATGCGGCGGACGTCGATGTGAGTGATGCGTTCTCAACTTGGAACTGATATTGCTCAGTTGAGTTTGCAGTGACACTCGCTCACTTGACCGACTCGCAACTATTCCGGATGTGGATGTGCGACTTTTTCAGGGCCTGCTCTAGAAACTCTGGCCGCTTGCCACCCGCCTCCGCCAAGTCCGGGCGGCCGCCGCCGCCGCCGCCGACCTCTTGGGCGGCGACCTTCACCGCGTCGCCGGCCTTCACGCCGAGCTTGACCAGGGCCGGGCTGACGGCGGCCAGCAGGGCGACCTTGCCGTCGACGACCGTGCCGAGGATCGCCGCGACCGGGGTGCCGGCCGCTTCGCCCTTCTTGCGGAGCGTGTCCGCCAGCGTGCGGAGGGCCTCGCGGGGGGCGCCGTTCAGGTCGTGGGCGATGATCTTCGCCGTCGTGCCGTCCGGCAGTGTGACCGTTTCGGCCTGCGCCAACAGTTCGTCGGCCCCGCCGGCGGCACTTTTGGCGGTCGCGGCGGCGAGCTGTTTGCGGGCCTCCTTTAATTCCTCCTGCAACGCCGTCACCCGGCCCGGCAACTCCTCCGGCTTGCCGGCCTTCAACAGGTCCGTCGCCTGCTTCAACACGGCCCCGGCTTCCCGGGCCTCGCGGATCGCCCGCGGACCCGTCACCGCCGTGATGCGACGCACGCCGGTGCCGACGCTCTCCTCGCTGACGATCCGGCACAGGCCCAGCTGCCCGGTGTTCGTGGCGTGCGTGCCGCCGCAGAACTCAATGCTGAACCCGCCGGCGTTCACCACCCGCACGCGGTCCGGGTATTTCTCGCCGAACAGCATCATGGCGCCGAGCGTTTTGGCCTCGGCGAGGTCCATCTCGTTCGTGTCGATCGACGAGCCCTCCATCACCCGCAAATTGATGCGGTCCTCGATCGTTTCCAGCTCCGCCGGGGTGACGGCCTGCCGGTGGGCGAAGTCGAACCGCAGCCGGTCCGGCTCGACCACGCTGCCGCGCTGGGTCGCGTCCTTGCCGATCGTCTCGTGCAGGGCGTGATGGAGCAGGTGCGTGGCGGAGTGCGCCCGCCGGATGGCCGCCCGGCGGTCGGCGTCGACGGCGGCCTGCACGTTCGCCCCGGCCGTCAGCGACCCGGCTTCGAGATGCCCGAGGTGCACCGTCAGCCCGCCCTGTTTCTGGGTGTCCGACACGCGGAACCGCATGCCGTCCGACATGATCGACCCCACGTCGCCCACCTGACCGCCGGCCTCGGCGTAGAAGGGGGTGCGGTCGAGGATCAGGCCGACCGGCTCGGCGTGGCCGACCTCGTCCAATGTGGGGACCAGCCGGCCCTGGGCGATCACGCCGAGGATCGTGGCGTCGGCTTCGGTGGCGTCGTAGCCGAGGAACACGGTTTCGCCGTGCTCCTTCTTGACGGCGTCGATCGGGCCGGCAGCCATCACGCTGTCCGCGAAGGCGCCGGTGCCGCTGGTCTTCTCGTGCTCGGACCGCAGCTCCTCGAACCGCTGGCGGTCCACGGAGAGGTTGTGCCGGGCGGCGAGGGCCTCGGTCATCTCGACCAGCACCCCGTAGGTGCCGTGCAGTTCCCAGGCGGCGTCGCCGTCGATGGCGTTCGCGCCCTGCTGCTGGGCCGCCTCGACAGCCCGGTCGAAGCGTTTGATCCCGCGGTCGACGGTGGAGAGGAAGCGTTCCTCCTCGGCCTTCACCGTGTCGACCGTGCTGGCGACGGTCTGCGTGAGTTCCGGGTAGGCGGCCTTCAGGCTGTCCACGACCGGCTGCACCAGCGAGTACAGGAACGGCTCGGTCCGGCCCAGCAGGTAGCCCTCCAGCGAGGCCCGCCGGAGGAGCTGTTTGACCACGTACTCTGCCATCGAGTTGCCCGGCCGGACGCCTTCGTGCACGGCCATCACCACGGCCCGGGCGTGGTCCGCGATGCGGCGGACGGGGCGGCCGGTTTTGGCGTCGTAGTCGTAGGGCACGCCGACGGCCTCCGCGGCGGCGTCGCAGAGCGGGCGGAGGGTGTCGATCTCGAAGTTCGCCTTCACGCCCTGCAGCACCGCGGCGGTGCGTTCCAGGCCCATGCCGGTGTCGATGTTCTTCGCCGGCAGGGGGATCAGGTTGTCCGGCGGGGCGCCCTTCCGCTCGAACTGGGTGAACACGAGGTTCCAGATCTCAGTTCCTTCCTTCGCCGGGTCGAAGCCCCCCGGGTGATGGAAGATCTCGCTGCACGGGCCGCAGACGCCGTCCGGGCCGTTGGTGGGGGCGCCGGCGGGCCAGAAGTTGTCGTGCTCCCCGTGCCGGCGGATGCGGGCCTGCTCCAGGCCGATCTCGTTCGCCCAGATGCCGGCGGCTTCGTCGTCCTCCTCGTAGACGGTGACGTTCAGCTCGTCCGGGTTCATCCCGAGCCATTTTTTGGAGGTGAGGAACTCCCACGCCCAGTGGATCGCCTCCCGTTTGAAGTAATCCCCGAACGAGAAATTGCCCAGCATCTCGAAGAACGTGTGGTGCCGGGCGGTGACGCCGACGTTCTCGATGTCGCCGGTGCGCAGGCACTTCTGGCTGGTGACGGCCGATTTGAAGTCCGGCTTGCCGAGGCCGAGGAACTCCGCCTTGAACTGGTTCATCCCGGCGGGGGTGAACAGCACGGTGGGGTCGTCCTTGGGGACGAGCACATCGCTGGGGCGGCGGACGCAGCCTTTGGCCTCGAAGAAGTCGAGGTAGGCGGCGCGGAGGTCGTCGGTCTTCATCAGGCTTCGCTTCGCCGTCGCCGCCGGTGCGTCGGAAGGATCGTTCGGCGGGTTCGTCAGGCAGTGGGGGGCTCGGGCGGGGCAGGGTACCCGCGGAGGGGAACGCTCCCAACGCCGCCGGCCGATTGGCCGCGGGGAACCGGGCGGCCCGGGGGACTTCAGGGCAGCGTCGCCGCCGTGCCGTCGGACAGCCGCACCGCCACGGGGCCGGGCGTCTCGGCGACGCGGGCGGCGAACTCCGCGGGGGAGGCGATCGGCTGACCGTTCACCGCCTCGATCCGATCGCCGACGCGGACAACCCGCCGCCCCAGCGGGTTCGCGTCCGCAACCGGGAGGGCGTCCGCCGCGACGATCAGCGCCCCGGTCGGCAATGGCTCGCCGGGCGGGGTGAGGGCGGCGGCGGTGGGCCAGTCCACCCGCAGGCCCCGCACCGGCAGACCCCGCGGCTCCGTGGCGACCGCCGGCCACCCGCCGGCGGCCCGCCCGGTCGCGGCCGCGACCAGGGCGACGGCGACGCTCCGCCGCACGCCGGTGCGGGGGACGATCGCCTCCAGCGTCACCGTGGCCCCCGGCGGGGTGAGAGCGGTGAGCCGCACCAGATCCGCCGCGGACGACACCGGCGTCGACACGCCGCTCTCGTCGGTGAAGCCGACGATCCAGTCGCCCCGCCGCAGCCCGGCCCGCTCCGCCGGGCTGTTTCCACGGACGTCCTCTAAGGATGCCGCCCCGGCCGCGGCCTCCCCCGGCAGGACGGCGGCCGCGGCGTCCGCCGTGACGGACGCCGGTTCGACCCCCAGCAGCCCGTAGCCGACCGCCTCCCCGGCCAGCAGCGCCTCGACCACGCGACGAAACTCGCCGGTCAGCGGGAGCATCCGCGGCGGCAGGGCGTCCCCGGCCTCCGGTTCGATTAGCAACCCGACCAACGCTCCGTCCGCGTCGAACGCTCCGCCGCCGGAGGCGCCCGGGGGCGGGGGGGGATCGAGGTCCGCCAGCGTCCCGAACGCGTGCAGCACGCCGGGGCCGGGGTCGTCGCCGACCCAGTCCCGCCCGCCGCCCGCGGCGGCGGCAGGATAGGAGCGTCCAAAGCCGGCGACGGCGCGGGGCACGGCGGCGTTCGACCCGTTCTCGCTCCGGTGCAAGATGCAGATCGTCTCGCCGAGCTCGGGACCGGCGCCCTCGGCCAGACGGGCCGTCGGGAGGTCGGAGAACGCCCCCGGCTCCACGGGGACGAACGCCGCCAGCCCGCTGTGGGGATCGGCGGCGAGCACGGCGATCGGCGTCGAGCGGCCGTCCGGCAGTCGCACGACGGCGCGGACGTCTCCCGGCAAGCGATCCGCTCCGACCGATTCGGCGGCCGTCGGGGCGAAGGCCGCGGCCCGGAAGGTCGTCAGCAGGGCCGGCTCGCCGCCGGGACGGGCCAGCAGCACGCCGGATTGCTCCGCGAGCATCTCCTCCCCCGCCGCCCCGAACAGGCCGGCCGGCCGGGCGAACGGTCGGCTCACCCGCACCGCCAGCACGGCGTCGCCGACCCCCGCCTCGGAGCAGGGCGGGGCGAGCAGCGCGGCGGAGAGGAGCAGCAATGACACCGCAGCGATCCTCGGTCAGGGCTCGGCGGACGGGCGGAACGCGACGGTCACTCCGCCTCGACCGCGTGGAGCTCCTCGGCGTCTTCGCCCTGATTCTCCGGGTCGCCGAACCCGCGGGCCTTCAGCACGCCAGCCCGGAGTTCCGCCGCGATGTCCGGATTCTCGACCAGGTACTCTCGGGCCCGCTCGCGGCCCTGACCCATACGGTTCTCGCCGTGGCTGAACCACGAGCCGCTCTTCTGGATCAGCTTGTCCTCGACGGCGAGGTCCAGCAGGTCGCCCTCGTAGGAGATGCCGGTCTCGTTCAACATGTCGAACTCCGCGATGCGGAACGGCGGGGCGACCTTGTTCTTAACGACCTTCGCCTTCATGCGGATGCCGGTCGTCACGTCGCCGTCCTTCAGCGTCGCGATCCGCCGCACGTCGATCCGTACGGAGGAGTAGAACTTCAGCGCTCGCCCGCCGGGGGTGGTCTCCGGGGAGCCGAACATCACGCCGATCTTCTCGCGGATCTGGTTGATGAAGATCACCGTGCATTTGCTGCGGGAGATGGCGCCGGTGAGCTTGCGCATCGCCTGACTCATCATGCGGGCCTGCAACCCGACGTGGCTGTCGCCGATCTCCCCGTCCAACTCCGCCTTGGGGGTGAGGGCGGCGACGGAGTCGATTACGACCACATCGACGGCGTTGCTCTTGATGAGCATCTCCGCGATCTGAAGCCCCTCCTCGCCGTAGGTCGGCTGGGAGACGAGCAGGTCCTCCAGGTTCACGCCCAGCCGCTTCGCCCAACTGGGGTCGAGCGCGTGCTCAGCGTCGATAAAAGCAGCGACGCCGCCGTCCCGCTGGGCGTTGCCGAGGACGGACAGCGCCAGGGTCGTCTTGCCGCTGCTCTCCGGGCCGTAGATCTCGACGATGCGGCCCTTCGGCAGCCCGCGGCCGCCGAGGGCGAGGTCCAGCGAGAGCGCCCCCGTCGGGATGCCGGGGATGCCGGCGTTGCCGGAGTCCTTGTTCAGCCGCATGATCGAGCCTTCGCCGAAGGCCTTTTCGATCTGCCCCATGGCGTTGGAGAGCATCTTGGCGGTCTCCTCGGCGTTGCCGCGGCCGTTGCGGCTGGGGACGTTCTTCACGCGATTCTTAGCCAACGGTTCAGCTTTCGGCGGGGGGAGCAAGCAGACGGAGAGGGGCGAAGCCGGGAAACGGCCTCAGGCGGCGGTGCGAGTGTACCGACGGTCGGCGGCGGCGTCCGCCGGGGCGACGGCGGGGGTCGGCGCGTCGAACGGCGGGAACGGCAGCCGGCCGTCGCTCCGCCGCGGAGCGGCGGCCGTGCGGGCCGGGGCGGCCTTCAAGCCGTCCAGCTTCGCTCGCATCGCCCGGGCGGCGTCGCGGGCCGTGGCGACCTCGGCCGGGGTGGCGTTCAGCTTCGCCGCCACGAAGGTGATGAAGTCCACCCGTCGCTCTTCGCCCGGCGACGGGAACAGCGACCGGGTCGAACCCGCCGGGCGAGCGCCCCCGGCGCCGCGGGCGACGGGACGGCGGGCACCGGAGCGGGGGGCGGAGAGAGCGGGCATCGGTCTTCCATCCGTCGGGGAGAGAGGCCGCACGGGCGACCACCACTGAACAGGCGGATGGTATTGATGCGTTCAGTGACTCGCAACTACGAAAAGCGGGCGCCGGCTGAAAAAAACTGAACAAAACCGCACTAGGTTTTGCACCCCCCATCGGTGGGGGTTTCCGACTGTTCGAGCAACAAGCCGAGGTAGCTGCGGCGCTCGCTGGCGCGCAGCCCGAGGTCCGCCGCGAACGCCAGCAGGGCCGTCCGGGCACTGCTCAGCGAGCCGTCGTCCGCGGACGTCTCGATCTCCAGATACTCGCCTAACCCCTCCACGGCGTCGCGGGTCACCTCATAGTTGCGCTGCGCCGCGTCGTCCGCCTCGACGACGATCTCCGCCGTCCGGCGGGTTTTCGTCACCGTGAACACCTCACGGAAGCCGAGGCGGCGGAGGGCCTCGGTGAGCGCGTGCACGTTGTTCGGCCCCGCGGCGAGCTTCGGTTCGAACTCCACCCGGGTTTTCGTGTCGGCGTCGACCTTCGGTCCCTTGTAGGTCATGCGGCCGTGCGGCACGCCGTCGGCCCCGGTCACGATCCGTACCCGCAGGGCTTCGTCCGTCTCGGCGAAGTCGCGGACGGGGTGATTGTAGTAGACGTCGACCTGCGTGACCGGCTCCCCAAACGCGGCGCCGCGGTTCGCCAACGCCTGCAGCACGGCGTCGCGGTCGCCGCCGGGGGGCAGGGGGAACTTCAGTTCGACTTCGTACATGCGTGGGCGGCCCGGTGAGCCGGGCGAATCAGGCGGCGTGCGCCGCGGCGGCGATCTCGCGGAGGTAGCGCCAGGTGAACAGGCCGGTGTCGTGCCCGCCCTGCCACGTCACCCGCAGGGCGTAGTTGCCGGCGAGGGCCACCTCCTGCGGGGCGATCGTCTCCGGCACCGTCGCCGGATCGAGCAGCCGCCGGCCGGTCGTCTCCGAGACGCACACCGCACAGGGGCAGGCGAGCCGCAGCGCGCGAAACGGCACCTGCGCCGACAGATCCGGCCATTCGAGTTCCAACACCCGCTCGGCGCCGTGAACGCGGACGGCGGTGGGCGGGCCGGCGTCGCCGGGGCGGGCGTCGGGCGAGAGAGCGGGGGGCATGCGGTCAGTTTACTCCGGCACCGTTCGACTCGCCTGTCTCCCAATCGGGAGTCCGCTCGGGAGTCGCGCGGGAGACATTGACTCCCGCGTTCCGCAGCACGTTCTCCGCGTTGCGACGGAGGCCGTCGGGGCCGGGGCGCTCCAGCGGGGTGCCTTTGAAGGCAGCCCGCAGTTCCTCGTCGCTCATCGCGGCGATGGCGGCGGCGTTGGCGGGGGCGAGGTCCGGGCGGGGGGCGAACGCCCGGTCGTTCGTCCGTTGCGGCTTGCGGTTCCAGGGGCAGACCTCCTGGCAAATATCGCAGCCGAACAGCCAGTCGCCGCAGCCCTCCTTCAGGTCGTCCGGGATCGGCTCCTTCGACTCGATGGTGAGGTAGGCGATGCAGCGGCGGGCGTCGAGCACGTGCGGGCCGACGAAGGCGTCGGTCGGGCAGGCGTCCAGGCAGGCCGTGCAGGTGCCGCAGTGCGAGGATTCGTGCGGCGGGTCGTACTCCAGCACGGCGTCCGTGAGGATCGCCGAGAGCAGCAGGTAACTGCCGGCCCGCTTGTTGAGCAGCAGGGTGTTCTTGCCGAACCACCCCAGGCCGGCACGGCGGGCGAAGTCCCGTTCCAGGAGCGGGGCGGTGTCCACGACGGTGCGGGTGCGACCGCCGGGGCACTGTTCGTGGAGCAGGGCGGCGAGCGGCTTCATCCGCTTGCGCAGCAGGTCGTGATAGTCGACCCCGCCGCGGGCGTAGCGGGCGACCTTGCCGAAGCCGGGCGGCGGGGCGAGGGCCTCCGGCGGATCGGGGGTGTGGTAGCTCGCGGCGAGCATCACCACGCTCTTCACCCCCGGCAGCACGCCGTCCGGGTGGGCGTAGGCGTCGCGGCGGCGTTCCAGGTAGCCCATCTCGCCGTGGAGGCCGCGGTCGAGCCACTCCGTGAGGGCGTCCAGCGTGTCCGGCCGGGCGGCGGGGGCGACGCCGCAGAGGTCGAAGCCGAGTTCCTCCGCCTTCTGTTTCAGGGCGGCGGTGAGGGGGGCGGCGTTCACCCGGGCAAGGGTAGCCGGCGAGCGGGTGGCGTCAGCCCCTCGAGCCAGGTGCCGCAAAGGTGGACCCACAAAAGCACGGGGGGCTGACGCCCCCTCGCTCGCCTAGGCTCTTCGCCGGGTGAAGACGGGGGCGTCCGGCTGCGACAGATCCGGCTGATAGCGAAAGCCGAGGCCGTCGAACTCCGGCAGGCGGTCCGGGGACGTGACCCGCTCCCGCACGACCCAGCGGGCCATTGCCCCGCGAGCCTGCTTGGCGAACAGGGCGATCATCCGCGGCGGGCCGTCGTCCCGCTCTTCCTTGAAGGCCGGCGTGATCGTTCGCACGTCCGGCAGCGGGGCCGCCTTGGCGTACTCGCGGGAGGCGAGGTCCAGCAGGACGGGTTCGTCGCCGAACGCGGCGAGATCCCTCCGCAGCCGTTCGGTCAGCTCCTCGCCCCAATATTCGTACAGCGTGCCGGGGCTTCGCTTCGTGGCCTGCGGGAACCTCGTCCCCATCTCCAGCCGGTAGGGCTGAACGCGGTCCAGCGGGCGGAGCACGCCGTATAGGCCGGAGAGAATCCGCAGTCGCTCCTGGGCGAAGGCGAGGTCGTCCGCGGTCCAGTCGTCGGCGGCGAGGCCGTCGTAGACGTCGCCGCGGAAGGCCCGCACCGCCGGGACGCTGTTCGTCTCAGTGAACGGTCGGGACCACGTCTTGAACCGGGCGTGGTTCAGTTCGGCCAGTTTGTCGCTGACGCCCATCAGCGCGGCGAGCTTCGGCTTCGAGAACTGCCGCAGCCGTTTGACCAGCCGTTCCGAGCGGTCCAGCAGGCCGGGTTCGGTCGCCGTGACGCCCTCCGGCAGCGGCGGCTCGGGCCGCTCGGCGAGCGTTTTGGAAGGGGAGAGCGTCAGCAGCACGGGACTCGTCCGTCAACACCAAATCTCGGCGCCGAATCAGGCGCCGCAAAGCAACGCGGGCGACCGCCGGGACTCTCGCGGGAGAGGGTTCCGGCGGCCGCCCGCGGGTCGGGTCGACCACTCACACCAACCGTTTCGGGCGGCGGAGGGGGTCTTCATGATCCCGCACGGAGAGATTTCGGACCCCAACGAAAGAGGCCCGGGGGCCGGCTGACGGGGGGGAAAACTTCACTCGACTTTCGCGGAGACGTGCGCCGTTCGCCGCACCCGTCCCGGTCGCCTAGCGACTGTGGGGGGGCAGGGGGGAGTCGTCGTCCTCGTCGGTGCCGAAGCCGCCGTCGAAGGTGTGGAGGTCCCAGTCCCGCGGGCGACCGGGCTCCATCGCGTCGGCGTCCGCGGCGAAGTCGCCGCCCTGATCGGCGTCGTCCAGCAGCAGGCGGGCGTCGTCGGCGTCTTCGGGCGAGAAGGGACCCTGACCGCCCCAGCCGTCGCCGCCCCACAGGGTAGGGCCGAACTCGGCGCTCTCCGAATGGTCGGCGGCGTCGCCGAAGTCTTCGGCGTCGGTCCAGGCGGTCTCTTCCGCCTCGAACTCCTCGGCGGCGGCCTCGGCGGGGTCGAGGTCGCTGAGGTACCGCATCCGGTCGGCGGCGGCCTGGGGGGTGACGCCGGCGTCCGGATCGAAGCCGGGGGGCACGCCGTCGTCGTCGCCCCACAGATCGGTCACGTCGGCGAGGGCGTCCAGGCCGGTCGCCCGGAAGCACTCCGTCAGGCTCTCGTAGGCGGCCCGGTTCCAGGGGGCGGGGATGGCCTCGGCGGCGCGGGCGAGCGGTTCGAGGGCGTCCTCGTGCCGGTCGTCCGCCATCAGGGCCTGACCGATCAGGTAGTCGCGGGCACTGTCCAGCGGGCCGGCGTGCTCCACCTTCTCCAGTTCGGCCAACGCGGCGCCCGGCAGACCGAGCTGCAGGTAGCCGTCGGCCGCCATCAGGCGGCGGACCGTTTTGCTGGAAAGCGTGTGGGCGGCGAGGGCTTCCACGACGGCGTGATCGGCGGAGAAGTCGGCGGCGAGCGTCATCGGTTCAGCCTGGGTTCGGCGGTCCGGGGCGGGCCGGAAAGGGATCGAGCGGGTGGCTCAGGGATGAGCGGGTGGCTCGGGCGGCCCGTCCGACTCCGTGTGTCGGACGGGAAGACACTGACGCAACCGCCGTGCCGGCGGCGCGTGAATCCGCCGGAACAGGACGGACGACCCGCAATCCGCCAGTTTTCGTGGCGTTCGGCGGCGCCCGGGGGCCGGCATGCGATCCGGACGATTCCCCAAAGGGTGCCACGGGCGCGAAGCGTCTTGCAACTTTGGACCGCACTTCCGTCTCGTCGCCCCGAAATTGGCCGTGAATTGGCAGAAAGCGGACGGTCCGCGGAACGGTCCGTCCGGCCGCCGCCGGCTGGTTCCGCGGCGGCCGCGCCGGTTGTGCCCCGTTCGCCGACGGATCAGGATGGCCGACCGCGTCTTTCGCCCCGCGTCCGTTCGGATCCGTGCCCATGAACCGCCTGCCCGCTCGTCCCTCCGTTCCGGCGTCGAGGTCGATTCGCCTGCTCCTGGCCGCGGTCGCCGTCGCGGCGACCGCTCCGTTCGCCGCCGCCGCCCCGGAGGCCGACGCCGCGGCGAAGCGGCCGAACGTGGTGTTTATCTTCAGCGACGACCACGCCGCGCAGGCGATCAGCGCCTACGGCTCGCGGATCAACCAGACCCCGAACATCGATCGCATCGGGGCGGAGGGCATGCGGTTCGACCGCTGCTATTGCACGAACAGCATCTGCGGACCCAGCCGGGCGGTGATCCTCACCGGCAAGCACAGCCACCTCAACGGCTTCCAGCAGAACGGCGACCGCTTCGACGGCAGTCAGCAGACCTTTCCGAAACTGCTCCAGCAGGTCGGCTACCAGACGGCGCTGATCGGCAAGTGGCACCTCGGCAGCGAACCGACCGGGTTCGACTACTCGGACGTCCTCCGCGGGCAGGGTCACTACTACAACACCCCGTTCAGCAAGAACGGCGGCCCCTTCGAGGTGCAGGAGGGCTACGTCACCGACGTGATCACGGACAAAACCCTCACTTGGCTGAAGGGCGAGGACGGCGCCCGCGACACGGAGAAGCCCTTCTTCCTGATGTTCCAGCACAAGGCCCCGCACCGCGAGTGGGAGCCCGGCCCGGATCACCTGACGATGTACGACGACGTCACGATCCCGGAGCCCGACAGCCTGTTCGACGACTACGACGGCTATCCCGGCCGCAGCGACGCCGCCCGTCAGCAGGACATGACGATCTCCCAGACGACGACGCAGAGCGACCTGAAGTTGACCCCGGGGAAGCGTCGCATGAACGACGAGCAGTGGGCCAAGTGGCAGGCCGCCTACGGCCCGAAGAACGAGGCGTTCCAGCAGGCGAACCTGACCGGCAGGGACCTCGTGCGGTGGAAGTACCAGCGGTACGTCAAGGACTACCTCCGCTGCGTCGCCGGCGTGGACGACGCGATCGGCGAGGTGCTGGACTACCTGGACGAGTCGGGTCTCGCGGAGAATACGATCGTGATCTACTCCAGCGACCAGGGCTTCTACCTCGGGGAGCACGGCTGGTTCGACAAACGGTTCATGTACGAGGAGAGCTACCAGATGCCCCTGCTGGTCAAGTGGCCCGGCGTCACGAAGCCCGGCTCGGTCGACAAGCACCTCGTCAGCAACCTCGACTTCGCGGAGACCTTCCTGGACTTCGCCGGGGCCGACATCCCGGAGGACATGCAGGGGGTGAGCCTCGTCCCGCTGCTGAAGGGCGAGGACCCGGCCGACTGGCGGGACGCTCTGTACTACCACTACTACGAGTTCAACCCGGACCGCCGCACGGTGCACGCCGTCCGCCGGCATAACGGCGTGCAGACGGACCGCTATAAGCTGATCCACTTCTACAACCTCGGGCAGTATGAACTGTTCGATCTGGAAAAAGATCCGCAGGAGATGAACAGCGTCGCCGAGGACCCCGCCTACGCCGAGGTCCTGGCCGGGTTGAAAGCGAAGCTGATCGAACTGCAGGCGGAGTACGAGGTGCCCGACGACGCCGGCAGCGTGCCGGCGATGCCGGAGTGGCTGGAGCAGGACCTCAAGCGGAAGGCTGACGACCGGCAGAAGGAAACGCAGACCGAAACCAAGGCGGCCGCGTGACCGGGCGTCCCGCTCCCGATCGACCGGCTCCGGCCGGTTTTGAACCCTGCGGATGGCGCCGATGACGGCGTTCGTCCTGCTGACCTTCGCCGTCGCGCTGATCCTCAGCGCGGCGGCGACCGGGTTGATGCGTCGGCTGGCCCCCCGGTGGGGGCTGGTCGACGCCCCGGACGCCGCCCGTAAGGTCCACACCACGCCCACGCCTCTGGGCGGGGGGGCGGCGGTCTGGTTCGCCGTGATCGCCCCGTTGCTGAGCGGCGTGGCCGTCGCCGCCGCGGTGCGGCAGGGTTGGCTGCCGGAGTCGATCGTGCCGACGGCGCTGCGGCCGCACCTTGCCGGAACGGAGGCGAAGCTGGCCACGCTGCTGGCCGTCCTCGGCGCCGGCAGCGTGCTCACCGCGGTGGGGCTCTGGGACGATCGCCGCGGCCTGCCGTGGGGCTGGCGGTTGCTCGTGCAGTTCGCCTGCGCCGGGATCGTGGTGGCGGCGGGCGTGCGGTTCAGCCTGTTCCTGCCGGGCCTGTCGGGTCGGATCGCGGCGACGACGCTGACGGTCCTCTGGCTGGTCGTGCTGACGAACGCCTTCAACTTTCTGGACAACATGAACGGCCTGTGCTCCGGCACCGCGGCGATCGCGGCGGCGGTGCTGGCGACGATCATGCTGGCCTCCCTGCCGCGGCCGCACTGGTTCGTCGGGGCGATGGCCCTGACGCTCTGCGGGGCACTGATCGGCTTCCTGATTCACAACTGGGGCGGCCGGATCTTCCTCGGCGACGCCGGCAGCACCTTCGTCGGGTTCATGCTCGCCGCCTGCTGCGCCCTGGGCACCTTCTACGAGGCCCCGGTGCAGGGCGAGGGGGCCGGTATCCACGGCTTCGGGAACCACGTGATCTTCGCGCCGCTGTGCGTCCTGGCGGTCCCGCTGTACGACTTCGCCACGGTCCTCACCATTCGACTGCGGGACGGGGCGAGCCCCTTTCGGCCGGACCGGAACCACTTTTCCCACCGGCTGACCGATCGCGGGCTCTCCAAACGGGGGGCGGTGAAGACGGTCTGGCTGTGCACGCTGGTGACGGGGCTGGCCGGGTTGCTGCTCTACCGGGTGGACGGGTGGGTCGGGGCGTCGCTGTGCGTGGCGGTCGTCGCCGGGGTGCTGGGGATCGTGGCGGTGCTGGAGTTCTCCACCCGCCGCGGCGGGGCGGCGATGCCCGGCCTGGTCCCCCGACCGCCCGGCGACGGCGCCGCGGAGTGAGTTCGTTCCCATGACCGGTCCGGCCGCCGAGCGAGTCCCCAACCCGGCCCCGCCGGCGGGCGGCGACCCCTGGCTCGGCCCGCTGCGGGTCGCGGCAGGGTTGAGCGTCGCCGGCCGGTTCCTCGTGCCGACCGAGGCGACGCTGCTGGGCCTGACCCCCGGCGACGCCGCGGCGGACGGGTGGTTGTCGACGCTCGCCCTGCTGGCGTTGGGGCTCTTCGCTTTTCGATCCTGGCGCACCGGTGGCGGCGTGCGGTGGGGGCGGTGCGAGAGTTTGCTGGTGGGGCTGGTCCTCGCCCATGCCGTCGCCGCGGCGCCGATCTTCTGGGAGGGCGGGCCGCGGCGGGCGGCGGCGGAGACGGTCTTCAACTGGGCCGGCCTCGCGGCGACGGCCGTGCTGCTCCGCGGTCTTTGGCGGCCGGGCGACCGCGTGCGATTCGCGGCGCTGGCCGTCGCCTGCGGCACGGCGGCGGCGGCGGTCGGGGCGTGGCAGGTGGCTGTCTCCCTCCCGGCCTCGCGGGCGGCGTATCTCGAGGCGAGGGAGCAGGCGGCCGCTCCGGACGCCGCCGTCCGCGCCGCCGCCCGCGCCCGCCTCGCCGCGATGGGCGTGCCGGAAGACCCCGCCGGCCGCAAACGGTGGGAGGATCGTTTGTTGGGATCGCGGGAGCCGTTCGGGCCGTTCTCCCTAGCGAACACCCTCGCCGGCGTGTTGTTGGCCGCGGCGCTGCTGCTTCCGGCGGTGATCCGGAAGGAGCGCACGAGCCTCGTCGTTGCCGGACTGGCGACGGCGCTGCTGGTCGGCGTGCTGCTCCTCACGAAAAGCCGCACCGGCTACGTCGGCTTCGCCGCGGGAGGTTTGACGTGGGCCGCCCTTCGCTGGGGCCGTGGGGCGGGGCGGGGGGCCGGGCGAAAGTGGCTGCTCGGGGCCGGCGTCGCCGGGGGGCTGCTCCTGCTCGGGGTCGGCGGGGCCGTGCTGACGGGGCAACTCGACCGGGAGGTGATTTCCGAAGCCCCGCGGTCCCTCACCTTCCGCCTGCAATATTGGACCGGCACGCTGCGGGCGCTCGCGGAGCGGCCGCTGCTGGGGACCGGTCCGGCGAACCTGCGGCCGTTCTATCTACTTCACAAGGAGGCCGCCGCCAGCGAGGCGATCGCCGCCCCGCACAACTTCGTACTGGACCTGTGGACCAGCGGCGGGCTGCTCGCCCCGCTGCTCGCCGCGGCGCTGGCCTGGTGCGGCGTTACCCGGTGGCGCTCGGCGCCGGTCTCTACGCCGGACGAGGCGGGAGGAGAGGGAGAAGAGGCGACGCCCAACTGGGATCCGCTGTTCGTGGGGGCGCTGGCGGCGTTCGGGCTGATCGGGGCGTTCGGGGGGCTGCTGGGGCCGGTGGCGGACCTGACTCCCGATCTGAACCCGTGGATCTACGCTGTCGTGCGGGGGTGGAACTGGGCGATCCTGCTCGCCGCGGCGCCGGCGGCGGCCGTGCTGTGGGTCTGCGGGCGGCCTCGCAGGGTGAACAGTAGAACCGGGCCGGCCTGGGCGGCGGCGTGCGTCGGCCTGGCGGTGCACCTGCTCGGGGCGGACGGGGCGGAGTTCCCCGCGATCGTCGTCCTGTTCCTGCTCGCCCTCGCCGCGGCTCCGGTCTCGGCGGAGGAACCCTCGGAACCGCGGCGGCGGGCGTCGCTGGTCGTGGCCGTCGTCGCGGCCCTGCTGGCCGCGATCGGGCTGTGGTTCGTGCTGTTGCCGGGGCGAACGGCGGGGGCGCTGATCGAAACCGCCGAGGCGGAGGCCGCCCGGGGCCGCGACCCACGGGGCACGCTGATGCGGGCGGACGCGACCGACCCGCTCTCGGACGCCGCACTTATGGCACTCGCGGAGTCAGCGACCGCACAGGCGCTCGTCAATCCCTCGAGCGGCCTCCGGACCGAAGCGGTCGCCCTGTGGAAAGAGGTCCTCTCCCGGCGCCCGCGGGAGGGACGGGCGTATCAGCGTCTCTCCGACGTGTACGGCTCGGCCGGCGACTGGCCGGAAGCGTTGGAAGCCGCCCGGGCGGCCGTGGCGCTCGATCCGTCCGCCGCGGCGCCGTGGGCTCGGCTGGCGGAGTCCGCGGCCGAGGCCGGCGACATGGCGACGGCTCAGGCGGCCGCCCGGGCGGCACTGGAGCGGGACGCCGTCACCCGGTCCGCCGGCCATGCAGACCGCGTTCTGCCGGACGAGGTTGTGGAGAACCTGCGCCGCAGGCTGTCCGCGGGCGACTGATCCGCGGTCGGGGGTCTATGATGCCCGTCCAACGCCCCCGCCCGCGGCGGCGTATCAGCTTCGGACGCCGTTCGCGCCGTCCCGCGTTCCTGCCGTCTCCCGTCCTCGCCCGTCGCTTTCGCTTCCCATGAACGTGCTCGCCCGCATCGCCCTCGTCGCCGCGATCGTGGTCGCGGTCGGGGCCGGCCTCTATTACTTCCTCGAGGCCCCGATAGCCGGCCGGATGGTGGACGAGTCCACCGAGGAAGTGCCGGGCTTCGCGAAGAAAGACGTCCGCTTCCTGCAACCGGACGTACGCCCCGCGGCGACCGGTCCGCACCCGAAGATCGAAGTCGAGGAACCGCAGTACGACTTCGGCACCGTCGCCCTCGGCGAGAGCGATTCGCACACCTTCGTCGTGAAGAACGTCGGCGAGGCGGACCTGATCCTCGGCGAACCGATCACCACCTGTAAGTGCACCGCGCCGGAGGCCGGCACCGGCAAGCCGATTCCCCCCGGCGAATCCACCACCGTGACCCTCACCTACACGCCGGAGAAGGTCGCCAACGAGTTCGCCCAGCGGGCCTTCATCCACACCAACGACCCGGCCGACCCGCGGCTCGAACTGGAGGTGCACGGCAGCGTGGAGGAACTGCTCCGGGCGTTCCCGAGCAGCATGCTGGACTTCGGCGTGGTGGACGGGAAGGAGTCGGTCACGAAATCGTTCAAGGTGCTTTCCCGGCTGCGGGACGAGATCAAGGTGACGGGGACGGAAAGCGCCTCGGACTACCTGAAGGTCACCACCAGCCCGGCCGATCTCTCCGAACCGATCAATCCGGGCGAGGAAGAGTCGGAGGACGTGCCGGAGGAGGAGCGCCGTCCGGCGCCGAAGTCCGCGGCGGAACTGGGGTTCACCGGCGGGATCGTCGTCACCGTCGAGTTGCTGCCCGGTATGCCGATCGGCCGGTTTCGGGAGACGGTCGCCGTGAACTTCGACGAGGCCCCGCCGGACCCGCAGCGGGCGGCCGAGGGCAAGATCGCCGTCGACTACAGCAACATGAAGGCCGAAGTGGTCGGCACGGTGCGGGGGCCGTTTGCTTTCGTCCCCGTGCAGCGGGAGAACCAGAAGTTCCTGCCCAGCGCGTTGGCCTTCGACCTGGGAGCGTTCTCGGCGGACGAGGGCGCCAAGGGCACGCTGCAACTGTTCGTGGACGGCATGGAGGAGCCGCTCGAACTGACCGACATCCAGAGCACGGAAAAGTACGTCCAGCTTGAGGTGCGGCGCGACCCGAGCTTCTCCGTCGAGAGCGGCCGGCAGAAGCTGTTCCTGGACTTCGTCGTGCCGCCCGGCTCCCCGCCGGCCCAGCACATCCGCAAGGGGAAGGTGATCGTCACGGCGAACACCAACCACCCGGACGGCCGCAAGTTGCAGTTCTTCATCGAGATGGCCTCCTACCGCTGAGCCGGTCCGTCGTCGGCGACCGCGTCGTCTCAGACAGGGACGCGGCCGCGGCGATGCGGCGTCGGTCCGGGGGTTGACCGACGCCGGCTGCGATTCGATACCCCGACACGGACCGCTCCGACCGCCGGACGGGCCGCCCCCGCGTTCCCACGGATCGGGTTCCCCCGCGATGAGTTCCACCGACCCCGCTCCCCCCGCCGACGCGACCGCCCCGTCGACCGCGTCCGTGTGGCCGCAGATCCTCGTCGGGGCGGCGATCGGGGCGGCGGTCCTCGGGCTGGGGGCCTTCATTCTGTCGCGGGGCGCCGGTCTGACCGACGGGGGGGACGACGTTCCGAGCGACGTGACGATCGCGGGGGGCGCCGCCGACCCGTACCTCGATCCGCTGGCCGCCTGGGAGAAGCCGACCGCCGCGGTCGTGCTGACCGGGGAGGTACACGGGTATCTCGAACCGTGCGGTTGCTCCGAGAAGCAGAACGGCGGCGTGGCCCGTCGCAGCGCCCTCTTCAAGGAACTGCGTGACGAGAAGGGCTGGGACGTGGTCGCTGCGGACCTCGGCGGCACGGTCCGCCGGAACCGGTTGCAGACCGAACTGAAATTCGCCGCGATGCGGCGGGCGCTGGATCAGATGGGCTACGGCGTCCTGAACCTCGGCCCGGAGGAGTTGCGGTTGGGGGCGGACTACCTCGTCCAGCACGTCTACGACGCGCCGGAGATGATCGCCGCGAACCTCTCGCTGTACGGCGATCCCACCAGCGAGACCGCGGTCGCCACGGGCGTCAAAGGCACGCGCATCCTCGAGGCGGGCGGCTTGAAAATCGGCTTCGCCGGAGTCGTCGGCGACACGATGGGGGCGGAACTGAACGACCCGGACGCGACCAGCACCATCGGCGTCAACCGGGCCCCCGAGGCGCTGCCGCAGGCGTTGGAGGAACTCGCCGACTGCGATGTGCGGGTGCTGCTCTCCCAGGCCCTGCCGGAGCAGACTGCCCAGTATCTGAAGGACTACCCAGGCTTCCACGTCGCCGTGACCGCCGGCGGCCCGGAGGACCCTTCGCAGGAGCCGGAGGTCGTCGCCACCCCGGAGGGCGAGGCCCTGATGCTGCGCGTCGGCCACAAGGGCAAGTACGCCGGCGTGTTGGGCGTTTATCCCCCCGCCGAGGGCGCCGACCGGCCGCGGCTGACCTACGCCCTGGCGACGCTCTCCAAGGACCGCTACGGCCACGATCGCTCGATGGACCCGATCATGGCGAGCTATCAGCAGTCGATCGCGGACAATCTGGAAGCGATTTTCGAAGACCTGCCCCCCGCCGCCCCGCCGCGGCCGGGCGGGTACGTGGGCGCCGCCAAGTGCGGCGAGTGTCACACGAAGGCCTACGCCAAGTGGAAGGAGAGCCCGCACGCCCACGCCCTCGCCAGCCTTACCGAGGGCCGCGAGAACTTCGAGGGCGACTGGGCCGACCGCCGCCTCGACCCGGAATGTCTCTCCTGTCACGTGACCGGCTGGGACGCGCAGGGCTACTACCCCTACGAGGGCGGCTATCTGCCCGAACGCCTCGCCGGCGGCTCCGGCGGCGGGGGAGCGGACGGCACGGAGGGCCTCGCCGGGATGGACCGCTTCCACAAGCTCCAGGCCCAGCAGTGCGAGAACTGCCACGGCCCCGGCTCCGGCCACGTGGCGACCTTCGAGCAGTGGAAGGCGGACCCGTCCTCCGTCAGTCAGGCGGAGTACCGGGCCGCGAACAAGGCGGTGCACGTCGAACTGGCGACCGCCGCCCAGACCACCTGCGTGAAGTGCCACGACGGCGACAACAGCCCGGAGTTCAACTTCGCCGAGTACTGGCCCAAGATCGCCCACCCCTGGCGCGACTGAGCGTCGGGGATGCGGCGAACGTCAGGGGTGAATCACCACGCACTTCGTCTCGGTCATCTCCTCGACGGCGTACCGCGGGCCCTCCTTGCCGAGGCCGCTGGAACCGAGGCCGCCGTAGGGCATCAGGTCGGCCCGGTACTGCGGGCCGCCGCCGCCGGAGCCCGGGCCGAAGTTCAGCACCCCGGCGTCGATCGACTCGCTCAGCCGGACCATCCGTGACAGGTCGCGGGTGTAGACGCCCGCGGCGAGGCCGTAGCGGGTGTCGTTCGCCATCGCGGCGGCCTCCTCCTCGGTCTCGAAGCTCCGCAGGCCGCAGGCCGGGCCGAACAGTTCTTCATCGTAGGCCTTCATCCCGGGCTCCACGCCGTCCAATAGGGCGGGGGTGAGGAGCGAGCCGTCCCGCTCCCCGCCGCAGACGCGGGTCGCCCCGGCCTCGACGGCTTCGTTGAGCCACTGCTCGACCCGTTCGGCGTCGGAGCGGCGGATCAGCGGGCCGACGTCCGTCGCCTCGTCTGCCGGATCGCCGGTCTTCAACTGAGAGAAAGCTTCCACGAGGAGGTCGCGGAACTCCGCATGAGCTGAGCGTTCCACCAAGACTCGCTGGAGCGAGATGCACACCTGCCCGGCGTTCGCCGTGGCCTGCTTGGCGAGCAGGGAGGCGGTCGCGGGCAGGTCGGCGTCGGCGAAGACCACCGCGGGACAATTCGAGCCCAGTTCCAGCGTGACCTTCTTGACCCCCGCCGTAGCGATGATCTTCGCCCCGACCGCGTCGCTGCCGGTGAAGGTGATCTTCCGCACCCGCGGGTCGCCGCAGATCGCCTCGCCGAGTTCTCCGCCGGGGCCGGTCAGGCAGGTGATCGCCTGCTCCGGCAGTCCGCATTCCAACAGCAGTCGGGTCAGGGCGAGGGCGGACAGCGGGGTGACGCCGGCCGGTTTGAGGAGCACGGCGTTCCCCGCCGCGATCGCCGGGCCGACTTTGTGACACACCAGGTTCAGCGGGAAGTTGAACGGCGTGATCGCCGCGACGACCCCGCAGGGCACGCGGCGGGTGAAGGCCAGCTTGCCGGCTCCGTTGGGGGCGGCGTCAATCGGTACGACCTCGCCGCCGAGGCGTTCGGCCTCGATCGCCGACAGCCGCAGCGTCTCCACCGCCCGGTTCGCCTCGCCGACGGCCTCGCCGATCGGCTTGCCGCCCTCGGCACAGATGCGTCGGCCCCACTCCTCCGGATTCGCGGCGATCGCGTCGGAGGCATGAAACAGGATCGCCGCCCGGTCGCGGGGATTCATGGCCCGCATCGCCTTCGCCCCGTCGGTCAGCGTGGCGAGGGCGGCGTCCACCTCGGCGGCGTCGGCGGTGGGGACCGTGTCGATCACGGCGCCGTCGTAGGGGTTCGTCACCTCCGACGGCTTGCCGGGGGTCCGCCAGTCGCCGTGGGAAAAGAGGGGCTGCACGGCCGGCTCCGGTTGGAAGTGGGGGAAGGGCGGGGGAGCAATCGAACCGGGCGATCCGCATGCGGTTTCGCCGGGGTCGAATGCAGGCGATCCTATCCGTCGCCGCTTTTCCCGCCTTGGAGACCTTCCCCATGTCCCGCCCGCTCGCCGCGCTCGCGGCCCTCCTGTTGCCGACGTCGCTCGCCTGCCACGTCGCCGCTGCCGACTGGCCGCAGTGGCGGGGGCCGGCCTTCGACGGTTCCTCCCCGGAAACGAACCTGCCGGCCGACTGGAACGCCGACGGCGACGGCGCCGTCGCCTGGAGCGCCCCGCTGCCCGGCCCCGGCGGCGGCACTCCGGTGATCGCCGGCGGCCGCCTGTTCGTCACCGCCGCCGAGGGCGTCGGGCCGGACGCCCAACTGATCGTCCTGGCCTTCGACGCCGACAGCGGCAAGGAACTGTGGCGCCGGACCGCGGGTACGGGCAACGAGACGGCCCGTGTGGACGAGGGCAATAGCGCCTCGAACAGCTGCGTGACCGACGGGGAACACGTCTGGTCGACCTTCGGCGACGGCACAGTCGCCTGCATGACCGTCGAGGGCGAACCCGTCTGGGGGGCGAACCTGCAACAACGCTTCGGCGAGTTCGACATCCAGTTCGGGTTCAGCAGCACCCCCGTGCTGTACGACGGCCGGCTCTACTTCCAACTGATCCACGGCGACGGCGACGCCTCCACCGACGAGGCCCGCGTCGCCGCCCTCGACGCCGCCACCGGCGACACGGTCTGGGAACGCGGCCGCCGCACCGGCGCCAGCCGAGAGAACGAGCACAGCTACGCCTCGATCATGCTGAACCCGTTCACGACGCCGCCCTCGCTGATCACCCACGGCGGGGACTACGCCATCGCCCACTCGACCAAGGACGAGGCCGAGGGCGCCGAACTGTGGCGCCTGGGCGGCCTGAACCCGCCGGGGCCGGACTACCACACGACGCTGCGGTTCGTCGCCAGCCCCGGCGTCGGTGCCGGCCCGAACGGGACCGGGATGGTCGTCGTGCCGACCGCCAAACGCGGACCGGTGTTCGCCGTCGACGCCGCCGCGGCCCGCAAGGTCGCCGCCGACGCCGGCCCGGAGCAGGGCGAAGACGGCCCGCAGGCCGCGGACGTCGTCGGGACGGACGCCGTCGCCTGGCGGCTGGACCGCGGCACGCCGGACGTCTCGACGCCGCTGGTGACGGACAAACTGGTCTACCTGATGGGCGAACGCGGCGTGCTGGGCTGCCACGCCGCCGCCACCGGCAAGGAGCTGTATCAGGAACGCCTCACCGGCGGGAACTACCGGGCCAGCCCCACGCTGGCGGACGGCAAGCTGTACGCGGTGGACCGCGACGGCATCGTCTCTGTGGTCAAGGCGGGCCCGGAGTTCGAACTGCTCGGCCGGATGGAACTCGGCGAACCGACCTCCGCCAGCCCCGCGGTCGCCGACGGCACAGTCTACTTCCGCACCTACGACCGGCTGATCGCCGTGCGGAAGAAGTGAGCGAAACACGTTCGACCGACGCCCCCCCCGCCGAGGTCGCGCTGGCCTGGGCGGCGGAGAACCTGCCGGCCTATCGGCCGGCCGTCCGGTCGTCGCGGCACCGCGACCCGGCGGAAGGCGGGGCGGACCCGCCGACGTTCGTCGTCGACGTCGACGCGTTTATGACCGACGCGATGATCGAGAAGGTGTGCGCCGGCCGCAGCCCCGCGGAGGCTGAGAAGCGGCGGGCGTTCGCTGTCCAGCCGCTGCTGTATCGGCTGACGGTTCGGGGCGGCGAGGTGATCTCCTGGAAGACGCCGTACATCGACGTGTGCTGAACGGCCGACTGGTCTAGCCCCCGTCCGACGCGATCCGCTAAGCCCCCGCGGTCCCGCTTCGCGTCCGAAGGGAATCGTCCGTTATGCGCCCCGTCCTCTGCCTCGCCCTGCTGTGCTGCGCCGCGTCCGCGGTTGCGCAGGAGTTCCCCTACCAGGCCCGGGTCGCCGCGGACGGTCTGCCGGTCCACGCCGGGCCGCTGGCGGACGATTACGTCACCACCACGCTGCCCCGCGGCACGGAGGTGACCGTCGTCCGGCACGACCCGGACGGCCGGGCGATGATTCAGGCCCCCGCCGGGGCGATCAGCTTCGCCCGGCTGGAATGGCTGACGATGAACGCCGGCACCGCCGAGGGCGGGGGGACCGCGACCGTCACCGCCACCGGCGCCGAGCTGTATTGCCGCGTCGGCAGCCGGGTCGGCGAGGACCCGATGATCGAACAGGTCCCGCTGAAGGCCGGGCAGTCGGTGACGGTGCAGGGCACGCGCTCGCTGCCCGGGCCGAAGGGGCCGGAGGTTTGGGCCCAGATTCCCTCCCCGATGGGCGAGCACCGCTGGGTGCAGCTGCGCTACCTTGTGCCGGCGAACGCCCAGGCCCGGGCCGACCGCGACCGCGATCCCTACGCCGTCCCCGCCGACCTCCTGGACGCCGGCGCCCCGCCGCCCAACGGGGCCGTCGTGGCCGGGACTGACCCGTTCGCCCCGGCCCCGGTCGACGCGATGGGCAGCGGGGTGGTCGAAGTCGCCTTCACGGCGCCGCAGCCGCTGGCGGGCGGCGCCTCCGCCGCTCCGCTGCTGGCCGCCGACGCCGGCGGCCCGCCGACGGGAGCGTCCTCGCTCGGGGCCGCCACGCAGACGGCCGCGACCGATCCGTTCGCCAACCTTGGGGCGCCCGCGGCTCCGATGGCCCGCTCCTCCGCGTCGGGCGCCGGGCGGGGGCCGAGCGGCCCGGAGGACCCGACGCGGGCCGATCGCTTCTCCGCCCACGGGGCCGAGGCCGTCGCCGCCGACCGCCGCCGGCTGGAGCAGCTCGATCGCCGCCTGGACGAACTGCTGGACGCCGATCCGCAGAGCTGGAACCTCGTCGACCTCGAAGCCGACCTGCGGGACCTCCGCGACCGGGCCAGCTCCAACGCCGTCCGCCGGCTTGCCCAGGCCCGGTTGGTGCGGGTGGACGTGCTGAAGAAGATCCGCGGCGAATACAACGACTACGTCCAACTCACCGCCCGCACCGACCGCCGCGACGCGGTGCTGACCGCCGAGGCCGCCGAGACCCTGCGTCGATTCGCCCAGGTCGAACAGCCGTACGGCGTGGAGTACGAGGGTGCCCCGTACGGAGCCGGGTTCGGTCCGCAGACGGCCGAGGGCTTCCCGACCCTCTCCGCCCCGCCGCGGATGGCGACCGGCCCGGAGCAGTTCAATCCGTACGACGACGCCCCCTCGCTGGCCGCCCCGGGCGGGATTGACCAGATGTCCCACACCGAACCCGCCCCCGGCCCGTCCGCGGGCCCCGCCGGGGCGTCGGCGCCCCCGGGAGCGATGGCCTTCGAGGCGGTCGGCGTGTTGCGGGAGGTGACGAACCCGCCGCACCCGGAAGCCCCCCGCTTCGCCCTCGTCGCTCCCGACGGCAAGGTGACCGCCTACCTGCAGGACGACCCGCGGCTGGGTCTCGCCGGCCGCGTGGGCCAGAACTTCGGCGTGAACGGCCGCCGCTTCACCCACCCGGAGATCCCCGCCCCGATGGTCGGCGTCACACGCATGGTGCCGGTCCGGCAGTAGTTCGGAGACACGATCGGGCGGCGGGAACGCGGGGGGCGGCGGCGTTCAGGCCCGTCCCCGCCGCCCCACCATCCAGACCGGGACCAGCACCGCGGAGACCGCGATCGCCGCGGCGAGGAACAGCAACCGCGACGGGCTTTCCGTCCCGCCGGACGCCCACTCCGACAGCGTCCCGGAGATCAGAAAGCCCAGCGGCATCCCCACGCCGACGGTCACCACGGCGAACAGGTTCTGCGCGCTCGCCCGCAGGTCCGGCGGGCACTTCGCGTCGACGTACAACTGCACGGCGACGATCAGGAACACGTGGCAGACCCCGTGCAGCGCCAGCCCGGCCAGCACCGGGCCGGTGGCCTCGGTCACGGCGAGCAGCAGGAACCGCAGCGCCCACGCCGCCACGCCGAGGGTGAACGTCATCGTCACCCCCAACCGCCTCAGACAGAACCCCAGCAACAGCAGGGCGGGGAACTCAGAGAGCTGCCCGATCGTCATCACGGCGGGCACCCAGTCCGAGTCGTAGCCTTCGCGAACCAGCAGGCCCGGCACCTCCAGGGTGTAGACCGGCACGATCAGCGACAGGGCGAAGCTCGCCGCGATCAGCAGGGCGAACTGGCGATCCCTCAACAATCCGAGCGTTTGCAGCGGCGCGAAGCGGCCGCTGGTCGGTTTCGGGGGAGGGCTCCGCGGCAACCACGCGCAGAAGCTGGACAGGGCGAACGACAGCACCGCCGCAATGCGGAAGCAGTCGGCGTCGTCCACCGGGGCGAGCCGGCGGAGCAGGCTGTCGAGGTGCGTCAGCCGGTCCCGCATCGCCGGGGCGTTCCGGCTGAGCCACTCCAACGCCTCCCGCTGCCCGAGCCAGACGGAGACGAACAGCCCCGCCAGCACCCAGCCCACGGTGCCCCACAGCCGCACGCGGCCGAACTGGGTGTCCGGGTCCGGCAGGTGGCGGAAGGTCACCGCGCTGACGACCGGCAGCGTCGGGAAATACAGGGCGCTGAAGAGCCCGACCGTGGCGATCAGAAACCAGAACCCCTCCCCGGTGACGGAGAAGATGTTTGCCGCGAAGGGCACTGTCAGCAGCGTGACGCCGCTGAAGAAGTGGGCGACGGCGAGGTACTTCTCCGCCCCGATCAGCCGGTCGCAGAGCTGCCCCACGGCAATCGGCGCCACCCACAGCCCCACCGCCGCGACGGCGAATAGGCTGCCGAGCTGCCCCCGGGAGAGACCGCGACCCTCGAAGTACAGGGGCAGATAGGTGAGCAGGGCGCCGGTGACGCCCCACTGGAGGGCCCATAGCACGCCCAGCCGGATGCGCAACCCCAGCGACGGCTTCCGCCGGTCGAGGGACGCGTCCGTTTCGGCAACGGCCGCGTCGCTGGGGAGCGCCGGTGCGGTCGAGGCGATCAGCGTTGCCCCTTGGCCGGCATGCCGCCGACGCCGGGATCGGTCGCGGGCGGCGGGGCTCCGGTGTCCTCGCCGCTCGCGGCCAGGCCCGCCCGCTGGGCGTCGCTGAGTCGGTCACGGAACAGCAGGAGGAACAGCGCGAGAATGACCGCCGCGGCGATGCACGGCCAAAGCCAGATCGTCGGCCAATCCCGCACCGCCGCGTCGCCCTCGCCGGTCGTGTAGGCCCCGGCGAGCAGCCCGAACAACTGGGCGCCGATCAGCAGGCCGACGCCCTGCGTCATCAGCACGAGAAAGCCCTGGGCCTGCCCGCGGAGGTTCTTCGGGGCCCGCTTTTCCGTATAGATCTGTCCGGTGACGAAGAAGAAGTCGTAGCAAATCCCGTGCAGGATGACGCCCGCCAAGATCAGCCCCTTCGCGCCATCGCCGTCCAGCGGGCCGCCGTCCGCGGCGGCGCTGAACAGTGCGTAACGAAGGACCCACGCGCCCATGCCCGCGGCGAGCATCCACTTCACGCCCAGCCGGGCGAAGGCGAAGGGCATCGCCAGCATGAACAGGACTTCGCTCATCTGACCGAAGCTCATGTTGAACCCGGGGTCCTCAAAGCCGCTGTCGCCCAGGAACCCGTTCGCAAAGCCGTAGTACCCGGCCAGCGGAATGCACAGCAGCCCGCTGGCGATCATGAACACGGCGAAGCTGCGGTCCTTCATCATCCCGATCGCCCCGAAGCCCAGCAGGTCCGCGGGCGTGGAGGCCTGCCCCTTCGCCGGCGGGGGCGTGTGGGGCAGCGTCAGGCTGTAAACCGCCAGCGCCGCGGAGGCGACGGCCGTCACCCAATATTGGCCGACGCCGGCCTCCAGGTCCGGGCCGGTCCAGCCGGCGGCTCCGAACCACGTTTCCCACTTGCTGACCAGGATCGAGCCGACGATCCACCCCAGCGTGCCGAACACCCGGACGATCGGGAACTGCTTCTCGGGGTTACTGATGTGCGAGAACGCGACCGTGTTCGTCAGCCCCAGCGTGGGCATGAAGCAGAGCGAGTGGGCGAACAGCAGTAAAAGGTAGAGGGTCGTGTCGTCGTCCGAAGGGTTCGGCCCGAGGACCGTCGGCACGGCGGCCATGGCGACGGCGCCGAGCAACATCAACCCGGCGAGCACGCGCTCGCTGGCGAAGAAGCGGTCGGCCACCATGCCCAGGAACAGCGGGGCGAGGATCGCGGCGATCGGCGCCACGGAGTAGGCCCACCCGGTCACGCCGGCCGCGTCGTTCCAGCCGGAGCCGTTGAGGATGAAGTTCCCTGTGGAGACGTACCAACTCCCCCACACGAAGAACTGCAGGAACATCATCACCGCCAACCGGGCGATCAACACGGCCCCGCCGCCGGTGGGCTCGGGGGTGCCTGCGGTGGGGGAACCGTTCGCCGCTGCCATCGCCGCACGCTCAAAGAAGTCGGACCGGGGGGAGCCCCGTCACGAATCGCGCAACCGTCGGGCGGCGCGATGATGGTCCCCCCGCGATCTGCCGACAACCGCACCGCCGCCCGCTTCGCGCCGGGGAGCCGCGTTACTCGGCGATCTCGCCGGTCAGCCAAACTGCGGGGGCCACGGCCCCCGCGTGGGAGGACGGCGCCTCGCCCCCTGCGCCGCCGGCGCGAATGACGCCGTCCGGGGGGATCCGGCCGCCGGCGGCGTCGAACGCTTCCGGCAGGGTGTCGGTCGGCACGGCCCGGATCGGGCGGCCGTCCCACAGGTGCAACGCCGTGACCACCGGCGGGGCCGCGACGTCCGCCGACGCCGACTCGTCGGGGGCGGCGGAGAGTTCCGCCGCGGCGTCCTCGGCGGAGATCAGAATCACGCCGGCGTCAGTCCTGGCCGGGACCGCCGCTTTGTGCCGGCGGCCGTCCTCCGGGGCGAGCACGGCGTAGGCGAGGCCAGCGGTGGCGGCGATCGTCACCCCGCAGGCCAGCACCGGCCCCCGCCACGCCGAGGCGGCGCGGGGGTTCCGCCGCAGCGCCGGTCCGGCGGGCGGCGCGGCGCGCAGCTCCTCCGCGGCGGGCGACGCGAGACGCTCGAACCGAAAGAGGGCGGGGCGTGCGGCGGGGGCGTCCATGCGCGAGCCGTGGGCGGGGGGGAACACTCGGCAGCATCGGCGCGACCGCCCCGATCACTTGAGCCCGAGCACCTCGTCCATCCCGTAAAGCCCCGGCGGCCGGCCGACCGCCCACCGGGCCGCCGCGATCGAACCGTTGGCGTAGCTGTCCCGGGTGCGGCCGCGGACCGCGATCTCCAACGTCTCCCCGAGCATGCCGAACAGGATCGAATGCTCGCCCACGTTGTCCCCCTCCCGCACCGCGTGCAGGCCGATCTCGCCGTGCGGGCGGGCGCCGGGGCGACCGCTGCGGCCGTGGGCGAACTCGTCCTGCCCCATCACTCCGCGCACGATCTCCGCGAACCGCAGCGCCGTGCCGCTGGGGGCGTCCTCCTTGTAGCGGTGGTGGCGTTCGACGATCTCCACGTCCGCCCCGCCGGGCACGTCCTTCAGCGCCGCGGCGGCGATCGCCGTCAGCCGCATGGCGACGTTCACCGCCGTGCTGAAACTCGGGGCGAACACGATCGGCACGCTCTCCGCCGCGGTCCGCACGGCGTCCATCTGACTGTCGGAGAGCCCCGTGGTCGCCACCGCGATCGGCAGGTTCCGCTTTACGCAAGAAGTGAGGACGCCGATCAGTCCGTCCGGCGTAGAGAAGTCGATCACCGCGTCGCATTGGGCGTCGCCGAACCGCTCCGTGATCGGCACCCCCGCCGGGCCTTCGCCCGCCAACTCACCGGCGTCCACGCCGAGGTGCGGGGAGTCCGAGTGATCCAACGCAGCGGCGAGCGTCACGTTCTCGGCGGCCATCACGCCGGCGACGACCCGGCGGCCCATCCGCCCGGAGGCCCCGTGGACGGCGATTCTCAGCGGGGGGGAAGTCATGCGGCGTCGCGGTGAACGGTGTCGGGGGAGAAGGCGGGGGTGCAGACGGCAATGTAAGTCGCCCCGCCGTCGTGGGGCGTGCTGTAGCGCACCCACTCGCCCGCGGCGACGTGCACCGCCTGACCGGCGGCGACGTCCAGCGGGTCGCCGTCCGCGGTTTCGACCCGCAGGATGCCGGTGAGCACGACGGTGTACTCGTCGAAGTCCGGCCGCTGGCCGGGCTCGCTCCACCCGAACGGGCTGGTCATTCGGGCGATGGAAAGCGCGTCGGTCCCGCTGTTGACGCGACCGACGAATTCCTCGATGCGCTTGGGCGGCGTGCCGGCGGCCTCGACGAGGCTGGGCGTCGCAATTAGGCGGGGCATTGCGGGGGCCGGACAGGAGGGGCGGGCGGGGGCCGGCGCTCGAGGCCGGGGCGGGAACCCTACCCGCGGTCCTCGAACCTCGCCAAATCGAACGGCCCCCGGGCGTCCCCCCGTTGGTTCGCCTGCCAGATTCGGTCCCCGCCGTCCCCGCCGACTTCCAGCGCCGTGAGCCAGCCGTCCGCGGCGTAAACCTTGGTGTCGATGCAGCACCACCCCGGCCAGACGCGGGGCTCGCCGGAAGACTGGGCGGTGTGCCCGCACACGACCCGTCGGCCCTCCGCAGGGGGCGGCTCCTCGTAGGTCAGCTTCTCCCAGCGGAGCGCCTCCGGGGGCTGTTCCGACAGCGGCAGGGCCGGGTCGATCAGGGCGTGCACGAAGACGTCGCGGCCCCGTTCGACCAGCCCGGCGGCGCTCTCGAGGAATCGGATGTGGTCCTCGGGGACGTCCTGCGGCCTGCCGCCGTAGCTGTTCAGCGTCTCCCGGCCGCCGAACGCCAGCCAGTTCGGGCCGACGTCCCGGAACCCCGGCCGGCCCAGCGCCCCGAGGAACATCTCGTCGTGGTTGCCGAGGATCACCCGCAGGTCGATCTCTTCGCCCAACGCGATCAGCAGGTCGAGAACCCGGGCGGTGTCTGGGCCGCGATCGCACAGGTCGCCCAACTGGACGAGGCCGTCGCCCTGTCGCAGATCGAGCGACGTGAGCAGCGTTTCCAGGGCGACGTCACAGCCGTGAACGTCGGAGACGGCGAAGTAGCGAGACATGCCGCCATCCTAGGCCGACGGCCCGCGGCGTCGGGGGCCGTCGCCGAAATGGGACGGTCCGGGCGTCACGGCGTCAGCGGAACGGCCAGATCCAGGGGATCAGCACAAGCGCCACGGCCCCCAACAGCAGATTCAGCGGGGCGCCGATCTTGAGGAAGTCGCCGAAGCGATAGCCGCCGGGACCGTAGATCATCATGTTCGTCTGGTAGCCGATCGGCGTCATAAAGCTGGCGGACGCCGAGAGCATCAGGGCGACGAGGAACGGCATGGGGTCGGCCTCGTATTGCTTGGCGGTCTCCAGGCAGAAGGGGAACATCAGCACCGCCGCGGCGTTATTGGTGATCAATTCCGTGATGATCGAACCGAGGACGTAGATCGTCGCCAGCGCCGCGACCGGCCCCCAGGGCCTGGTGGCCTCTACCAGCTCTGTGGCCACGGCGGCGGCGGCGCCGGAGTTTTCGAGGGCGGAGCCCACGCCGAAGGCCGCGGCGATCGTAATCAGCACCTGCCATTCGATACTGCGGCGGGCGTCCCCGGACGAGATGCAGCCGAGGGCGACCATCAGCACCGCGGTCAGCACGGCGGTCAACAGGATCGGCACCGCGCCGGTGGTCATCAGGACCAGCAGTCCCGCGAACAGGCCCAGCGAGAGCCACATGCGGTCCCGCCGGACCGGGCGCCAATCGTCGACGCCGCTGACGAGATAGAACGCCGGGCTGTGACGGTACGCCCGCAGAAAGTGCGGCCGAACCTGCAACAACAGGGCGTCGCCGGGGCGAAGCACGATGTCGCCGATCTTCCGCTCGACCCGTTTGCCGGCCCGGTGCACAGCGACGACCGCCGCCCCGTAGGTGCCGCGGAAGTCCGCGTCGCGGATCGATTTGCCGATCAGCGGGGAACTATCGGACACCACCGCCTCGCACAGCCGGCGGCTCCGCTGACGACTCGGGAGCACCTCGTAGTCCGGGTCGGCGACCGGGACGAGCCCGGGAATCTTCTCCAAATCGATAATGCTCCCGACGACCCCGGCGAACGTCAGCCGGTCGCCCTCGTGGATCGCGTCGTCCGGGCCGACCGGGGCGACGGTCTCGCCGGCGCGGTCGATCTCGATGAGGAACAGCCCATGCAGCTGGCGGAGCCCGGCCTGCTCGACCGTTTTCCCGACCAGCCGGCATCCCGGCTGCACCGCCATCTCCGCGAGATACTCGCGGCGGGCGTCCTCCAACTGCTCCAGCAGTTCTTTCCGCTCCGGTAACAACGTGCCGCCGAAGAAAAACAGGTAGCCCAGCCCGACGATCGCGTACGGCAGCCCCACGGCGCCGATCTCGAACAGGCTCATGCCCCGCAGGCCGGCGTCGACCATCAGGCCATTGACGACGAGGTTCGTCGAGGTTCCGATCAGCGTGCAGGTGCCGCCCAGGATGGCGAAGAACGACAGCGGAATCAGCAGCTTGCTCGGCGAAACCTGATGCCGCCGGCCCCAGTCGATTACGACCGGGACGAACATCGCCACGATCGGCGTGTTATTGAGGAACGCCGACATCGGCAGCACCGCCGCCGCCAGTCGAGCCAGAGCGCTGCGTTCGGTGCGGGCGGCGCCGAGCACATGATGGCCGACGTAGTCCAGCACCCCCGTCTCCCGCAGGCCCGCCACCACGACGAACAGGGCGGCGACCGTCAGCATCCCCGCATTGGAGAACCCGGCGAACGCCTCCGCGGGCGAGATCACGCCGAGTACGGCCAGCCCGGCGCCGGCCCCGAGGAATAACACGTCCGGCGGAGCCCAGTTCTTCAGCAGGCTGACGAACAGCGCCGCCACCACGGCGAGGGTGATCCAGGCGTCGGCGCCCATCCCGCAGCGATCCGTTCAAACGCGAGCCCGCCGCGTTTCGCAGGCGGGGCAGGGAAGGGGCCGACGCCGCGGGAGCCGCGGCGCCGCGGGGGGACTCAGTAACTGCGCGGCGTGACCGTGCCCTGCACGCGGCTGGGCAGGCCGGTGATCCGCAGGAAGCCGGTGGCGTCGTCCTGGTCGTAGCTGCCGCCGCCCTCCATCGACGCGATCTCCGCGTCGTATAGGCTGTTCGGCGAGGAGCGCCGGCGGGCCGACAGGTTCCCCTTATACATGCCGAGCGTCACCTCGCCGGTGACGGGCTCCTGGGCCTTGTCCGTGAAGGCGAACAGGGCGTCCAGCTTCGGCGTGTACCACAGTCCGTAGTAGACCATCTCCGCGACGATCGGCGAGAGTTGATCGCGGAGGTGCATCAGGTCCCGGTCGAGGGTCAGCTCCTCCAGCATGCGGTGGGCCTCGTAGAGCAGCGTCATGCCGGGAGCCTCGTAGACGCCGCGGCTCTTCATGCCGACGAAGCGGTTCTCGACCATGTCAATCCGGCCGACGCCGTTGCGACCGGCCAACTCGTTCGCCTTCTCCACGAGGTCCTTGGCGTCGAGTTTCTGTCCGTTGATGGAGACGGGCACGCCCTTCTCGAAGCCGACGGTGACCTCCTCCAGCTTGTCCGGGGCCTCCTGCGGGGAGACGCCCATCGTGAAGTCGACCACGTCCACGCCGGCCACGGAGAGGTCCTCCAGATCGCCGGCTTCGTAGGAGACGTGTAGGCAGTTCTCGTCGCTGCTGTAGGGCTTGGCACTGGTCGCTTTGACCGGGATGCCCTTTTCCTCGCAGTAGGCGATCAGCTCGGTGCGGCCGGGGAAGCGATCGCGGAAGGCTTTGATCCGCCAGGGGGCGATCATCTGGACCGTGGGGTCCAGCGCCTCGGCGGCGAGCTGGAAGCGGCACTGGTCGTTGCCCTTGCCGGTCGCCCCGTGGGCGTACGCCGTGGCGCCGACTTCCCGGGCGACCTGCAACATCACCTTGCTGATCAGCGGCCGGGCGATGCTGGTGCCCAGCAGGTAGATGCTCTCGTATTTCGCCCCGGCCTTGAGCACGGGGAAGGCGAAGTCCCGGCAGAGTTCCTCCGTGACGTCGACGATGCGGGCGCTTTTGGCGCCGCAGTCCTGGGCCTTCTTGAGGATCGCCTGCTTGTCCTCGCCGGGTTGGCCGATATCCACGTAGACGCAGTGCACGTCCCAGCCTTCGTCCTGCAACCAGCCGAGGATGACGGAGGTGTCCAGACCGCCGGAATAGGCGAGCACGCAGGCGGGCATGAGATCGAGGTCGGTTCGAAGCGAAGCGGGCGAGAGGCGGCGGAGTCTAACGGGGCGGGGGAGGAGGTAGAATCGACCGCTCCCGTTTCGTCCGCCGCAGACCGGACAAGAAAAAAGCCCCCGGCGTTTCCGCCGGGGGCTTCCTGAACCTGCGATCCCGTCTCGGGGACGGCTCGCAACGAGTCCGCGGACCAGTCGCGGCTCAGTAGAGGTCTTCGCCGCTCATGCCGCCGCCCTTGCCCTTGGCGGGCTTCTCGGCGATCAACGCCTCGCTGGTCAGCAGCAGGGTGCTGACGGAGGCGGCGTTCTGCAGGGCAGTCCGGGTGACCTTGGCCGGGTCGATGATGCCGGCCTTGACCATGTCTTCGTAGACGTCGGTCGCGGCGTTGTAGCCGAAGTTGCCTTCCTGAGCGAGAACCTTCTCGCAGACCACCGCGCCGTCCTTGCCGGCGTTGTTGGAGATCTGCGTCAGCGGGGCCCGGCAGGCGCGGAGGATGATCTGGTAGCCGGTGCCGAAGTCGTGGCCTTCCTTCTTACCCGGCTTGACCTGCGAGCTGGCCCGGAGAAGGGCGACGCCGCCGCCCGGCAGGATGCCTTCCTCGACGGCCGCCCGGGTGGCGTGCAGGGCGTCCTCGACGCGGGCCTTCTTCTCCTTCATCTCGGACTCGGTCGCGGCGCCGACGTTCACCTGGGCGACGCCGCCGGCCAGCTTGGCGACGCGTTCCTCGAGCTTCTCGCGGTCGTAATCGCTGCTGGAGTTCTCCAGCTCGCGGCGGATCTGCTCGATCCGAGCCTTGATGTCGGCGCTCTTGCCGCCGCCCTCGATCAGGGTGGTGTTGTCCTTATCGACGACGACCTTCTTGCAGGTACCGAGGTCGGAGAGCTGGAGGTTCTCCAGCTTGATGCCGAGGTCCTCGAAGATCGCGGTGCCGCCGACCATCACGGCGATGTCCTGCAGCATGGCCTTACGGCGATCGCCGTAGCCGGGGGCCTTCACGGCGGCGACCTTGAAGGTGCCCCGCAGGTTGTTGATCACGAGGGTGGCGAGGGCTTCGCCCTCGACGTCCTCGGCGATGATCAGCAGGCCCTTGCCGCTCTGGACGACCTTCTCCAGCACCGGGACCAGGTCGCGGATATTGGAGATCTTCTTTTCATGCACGAGGATGTACGGGTCCTCCAGCATCACTTCCATCGCCTGCCGGTCGGTGACGAAGTAGGGGCTGAGGTAGCCGCGGTCGAACTGCATGCCCTCGACGACGTCGAAGGTGGTCTCCAGGCTCTTGCCTTCCTCGACGGTCAGTACGCCGTCGTTGCCGACCGCTTCCATCGCCTTGGAGATGATGCTGCCGATCTCGGTGTCGCCGTTGCTGGCGACGGTGCCGACCTGGGCGATGCTTTTGCTGTCGCGGGCTTCGATGCTCATCGACTTGAGCTTGGCGACGATGTCCTCGACCGCCTGATCCATGCCCCGCTTCATCTCGATCGGGGAGACGCCGGAGACGACGGCCTTGAGGCCTTCGTTATAGATCGCCTCGGCCATCACCGTGGCGGTGGTGGTCCCGTCGCCGGCGTTGTCGCTGGTGCGGGAGGCGACCTCCTTGACCATGCGGGCGCCCATGTCCTCAAACTTGTCCGGCAGCTCGATCTCCTTGGCCACGGTCACGCCGTCCTTGGTGACGGTCGGGGAGCCGAAGGACTTCTCCAGGATGACGTTGCGGCCCTTGGGGCCGAGGGTGACCTTCACGGCCCGGGCCAGCTTGCCGACGCCGCGGCGCATGGCTTCCTGGGCTTCCTGGTCGAACGCGATCATCTTCGCCATGGGATAACTCTTTGGTGTGCGGGAATGTACGGGTGGAGAATAAAGCCGCCGGGCCGGAGCCCGGCGACGCGCGGGACTAGCAGGTGGCGAGGATGTCGCTCTCGCGGAGCAGCAGCAGGTCTTCGTCGCCGATCTTGATCTCGTCGCCGGCGTAGCTGCTGAAGATGACGGTGTCGCCTTCCTTGACCGTCAGCGGCACCTTCGTGCCGTCGTCCTTCACGTGGCCGTCGCCCACCGCGACCACCTCGCCGCGCTGCGGCTTATCCTTGGCGGCGTCCGGCAGCACGATCCCGCCGGCGGTGGTGGATTCGGCCTCGGCGCGCTTCAGCACGACGCGGTCGCCCAGCGGGGCGATATTGATCTTGGCGGAGGGCTTCGCCATCGGTGTTCGGAACTCGGAGATACTACGGGAAACGGACAGACCGGCTGGGCCGGTGCGTATTTCCAACGAGTAGCGAACGCCGTACCAAGCCGCCGCGTCCTCTCCTAACCGCATGCGAGACGGAGAGTTCCGTCTCCGCAGTTCGCAGCGTCCGCGGACGGCCTGTCAGATCGGCAGCAGTTGTCGGCCGGCGGGGACCGTTCAGAACAGCCGGTTGTAGCCGTTCAACGCCGCCACCCGGTACGCCTCCGCCATGGTGGGGTAGTTGAAGGTCGTGTTCACGAAGTAGTCGATCGTGTTGCGGCCCTTCGGCTGAGCCATGATCGCCTGCCCGATGTGCACGATCTCGCTGGCGCTGCGGCCGAAGCAGTGGATGCCGAGGATCTCCCGCGTCTCCCGGTGAAACAGGAGTTTGAGCATCCCCACCGGCGTGCCGGCGATCTGGGCCCGGGCGAGATGTTTGAACATGCTCTGGCCGACCTCGTACGGCACGTTCGCCTCCGTCAGTTCCCGCTCTGTCTGGCCGACGCTGCTGATCTCTGGGGAGGTGTAGATGCCCGTCGGAATGTCCTTCAGCGAAGTGCGGTCCTCGCGACCCTCGATCAGGTGCATGGAGGCGTAGCGGCCTTGCGCGTAGGCGGCGCTGGCCAGCGACGGGTAGCCGATCACGTCGCCGACCGCATAGACGTGCTTGTGCTTGGTCCGCAGGTTCTCGTCCACCTCAATCTGGCCGCGGCGGTTCGGCTCGATCTCCAGTTGGTCCAGCCCCAGCGACTCCGTGTTGCCGCTCCGGCCGGCGGCCCACAGCAGAATGTCGGACTTCAGTTTCTTGCCGCTTTTCAGGTGCAGCACGACGCCGTCGTCGCGGCCTTCCGCGTGTTCGATCGACTCCCGGTGCCGGATCACCACGCCGCGATCGCGGAGGTGGTAGGCGAGGGCGTCGATGATCTCGTCGTCGAGAAACTCCAGCAGCTTGTCCCGGGTGTTGACGAGGTTCACCTTGCAGCCGAGGTTCCGGAACATGCTGGCGTACTCGCAGCCGATGACCCCGGCGCCGTAGATCGTGATGCTCATCGGCGTCTCTCCGAGCGACAGGATCGTGTCGCTGTCGAAGATCCGCGGGTGGGAGAAGTCGATGTTCTCCGGGCGGAACGGGCGACTGCCCACTGCGAGCACGAAGGCGTCCGACGTGTACCGGGTCTCGTGGCCGTTCTCGCTGGTGACGGCGAACTCGTGCATCCCGGTGAAGCGGGCGTGCCCCGCGAGCAGCGTGACGGCGTTGCGGTCGTAAAACGTCCGCCGCATCGCCACCTGGCGGTCGATCACGCCCGCGGCGCTGGCCCGCAGTTCGGGGAAGGAGGCGGTGATGCTGCCGCAGGAGTTCCGCACGACCGGCATCTGGGCCGCTTCGGTCACCTGATTGATCGCGTACCGCAGGGCCTTGCTGGGGATGGTGCCCCAGTGCGTGCAACCACCGCCGACGCGGGCGTACTTCTCGCAGACGGCCACGCGTTTCCCGAGCTTCACCGCCTGCATGGCGGCACCCTCGCCGCCCGGGCCGGTGCCGATCACCACGACGTCGAAGTCGCGGTCGTCCCGGTCCTCCACGCCGGTGGCGAAGCCTTTGCCGCTGCCCGCGAACTTGGGGGTGATGTCTGCCAGGCCGGCGCCGTGCTCCTGTCGCCGCTCCACTTCGGCGGGGGTGTCGGGTCCGTCGTTCTCGTCGCTCATCGGGGCCGTGGGAGAGGTCGGCAGGGGGAAGGGGAGCGCGACAGAGGATAGCGGCGCCGTCCGGGTTTGCAGTGCCGGGTCGCCTCAATGCTCTAACCCGCCCCGGTTTCAGAGCGTCAGCGGGACCGGCTCGCGTTCCGCGACCCGCCGCAGTTGGCCGCAGGCGGCGTCGATATCCGCCCCTTTGCGCTTCCGCACCGTCGCCGGCACGCCGGCGTCGTTGAGGATCGCCGCGAACCGCCCGGTCGCGGGGCTGCCGGGAGCGGCGAAGTCCAGTTCCGCCACGTCGTTCATCGGGATGAGATTGACGTGGGCCGTGCGACCGGCGAGCAGCTCCGCCAGCTCCGCGGCGTGATGCGGCTCGTCGTTCACGCCGGCCAGCAGCACGTATTCGTAGGTCACCCGGCGGCCGGTCGCGGCGAAGTAATCGTCCGCCGCCTCCAGCACGGCCTGCAGGCCGGTCTTGCGATTGATCGGGACGATCTCGCTCCGCAGCTCGTCGTTCGGGGCGTGCAGCGAGACGGCCAGCTTATACGGCTTGCCCAGTTCCGCGAATTTCCGCATCTGGGCCGGCAGGCCGACGGTGGAGACGGTGATTCGCCGCGGCGAGAGGCCGAAGCCGTCCGGGGCGGTCAGTTCCTCCAGCACGCCGGTCAGGTTCCGCAGGTTCGCCAGCGGCTCGCCGATGCCCATGACGACGACGTTGGTGATCCGCCCCCCGGCCTGCTCGGCCGGCGGCAGCAAGCGGTCGAGTCGCAGCACCTGTTCGAGGATCTCGCCCCGCGTGAGGTCCCGCTTCACCCCGCCGATGCCACTGGCGCAGAACACGCAGCCCATCGCGCAGCCGACCTGCGTACTAATGCAGACCGTCCGCCGCCCCGTCTCCCGCATCAACACGCATTCGACGTGGTGGGCCGGCGTCTTGCCGCTGGGGTCGGCGAAGCGGAGGAGCAGTTTCTCGGTGCGATCCTGCGCCACCTGATGCCGGACCGGCTCCCCGGTGAACAGGGGCAGCTCCGTCGTCAGTCGTTCCCGCAGGGCGGCGGGCAGGGTGGTGACGTCCGCCAGCGATTCCGCACGGCCGTCGAAGACGGCCTTGCGAATCTGCTTGGCGCGAAACGGCTTCTCGCCGCGCTCGGCCAGCCACGCCGTCAGCCCGTCGGCGTCGAGGTCCAGCAAGGAAGCGGGCGGGGCGGGCATCGGTGGAGTGTACGGGGAGGCCGCAGCAGAGAAACCGCCGAGAGCCGGCGGATCGCTTTCCCCGAGCGATTTCATCGCCAACGGGAGCGACCGCGAGCGGTCACCGTTGGCGGACGACGGCTTCCAAGGTCACGCCGGTCCGCACCATCGCCCAACAAGACGCCGCGAACAGACCGCCGAAAACCGGCATGGCGAACGGACTGCCGTCGCACATGAAGCATCTGAAAAACTGTAGCCCGCCGAACGCCCCCGCGCCCGCGATCGGCCAACACGACAACAAGCGGCCCTTCCAGATCAGCACGCCGAAAAAAGCCCCGACGCCGGCGCCGAAGAGGGCGACGCGGGGGTCCGCCGCCCGGACCTCCACGGCTCGCCAAGCCAACACGCCGTACGCGCCGCCTCCCAACACGGCGGCAAGCATCTCCCCGAGATACCGCCGCAGGAACCGGCGGCCGTCCCAGCCCCTCTCCCGTTCGACGCCGCCGCAGGCAGGGGCGAGGGCATGCGAGGAAACCTCGCCGGCGGAAAGGGACTGAATGGCAGCGACACGCCTGTCAGACGCGTCGGATCACGCTCTCCAGCACGCCGACGACCTGTACGTCGCGGGCGTAAATCGGCTCCATGTCTTTATTTTCCGGCTGCAACCGGATGCGGTCCTTCTCGCGATAGAACGTCTTGAGGGTCGCTTCCGAGCCGTCCACGGCGGCAACCACGATGTCGCCGTCACGGCAGGTCTGCTGGCGACGGATGACGACGTAATCCCCCTCGGTGATATGGGCGTCGATCATGCTGTCGCCCTTCACTTTCAGGCACATTTTATCGTCGCCGTCGAACAGGTCGGCGAAATCCATCGTCTCCAGGTCTTCCTCGGCCAGCACCGGCACGCCGGCGGCGATCTGACCGACGAACGGCAGCTCCGTTTTCGCCCGGGGTTTGTGCGACAATTCGATCGCGCGGGACATCTTCTCCTCCCGCGTGATCAGGCCCTTCTTCTCCAGCGCCTTCAGGTGACACATCACCCCGTTCGGCGATTTGATGCCGAACTCGTTGCCGATCTCCCGCACCGTGGGGCCGTAGCCGCGGTCGATGATCTTGCTCCGCAGAAAATCGTAAATCTCCTGCTGTCGGGGGGTGAGCTTATCTCCGCGGGCCATGAGTCTGTGGGGGTTGATCGTGCGGCGGGAACCCCTCGTCCCTGAGGGAAGGGCCCGGGGAGGGGCGGCGTGCGGCACACGGGCGGTGGGGGTTCGGCCACCGGTGTTCCTGCGCACACCCATTTTCAAAACGGTAGTGAACGACCGTGCGGGTGGCAAGTGAGTAGTGGGCGCACGTTCGTAATGCCGCGTCATTCGAACGTGCGCCCCCCATTTTGCTTATCGCGGGCCGCGGGCGAACGCCTCGATGGCGAAGTGCTCCGGCAGACCGAGGGCGTCGAAGGCCGCGGCGGTCGCCTTGGTTCGTTCCTCGGCCCGGACCCAGAACTCCCGGTCGTCGTGCCCGGGGAAGACGGGGCGGTCCTTCTGCGTTTCGTGCTTGAAGATCGCCCGGCGTTTACGGGCCGTCACCTCGGGGCTGATCGGCACCGCCCGGTCGATCTCGTGCGGCTCGAACTCCTGCCAGGCCCCGCGGTAGCGCCAGACCTCCGGATCCAGGCCCTCCGCCTGCACCGCTTCCAACGCCCGGCCGACCACGCGGGCGCAGCGGCGGTGGGTGCCGTGCGGGTCGCGGAGGTCGCCGGCCAGATAGACCTGATCCGGCTGCACGGCCCGCAGTAACTCGACCGTGTTCTGCACGTCAGCGTCGCTGATCGGCTGCTTCTTCACGCGGCCGGTCTCGTAGAACGGCAGGTTCTGGAAGTGGCAGCGGCGGCGGGGCACGCCGGCCTCTTCGGCGGCGGCGACGGCCTCCGTGCGGCGGATCAGGGCCTTCAACTTCCACACCTCCGGGCTGTCCGGCTCGCCGGGCGGCTTGTCGGCCAGGGCGGCGATCAGACGTTCCGGCAGCTCCTCGCCCGCGTCCGCGTTCACGAGCGGGGCGACGTCGAACAGGTTTCCGAACGCGTTCACGAAGTCCAGGTGGCGCCGCACGTCGTGGTCGAACACCGCGGTGGCGCCGCTCGTCTGGTAGGCCACGTGCACCTCGTGCCCGTGGTCGCACAGCAGGATCAGCGTGCCGCCCATGGAGATCACGTCGTCGTCCGGGTGCGGGCTGAACACCAGCACGGTCTTCTTTTTCTGCGCGCCGTCCCCGGCGGGGTGCGTGCAGAGAGTCGCGTCGAGCCGGTCAAACACGCGATTCCGCAGCGCCTCGACCGGGCCGCGTTCGCGGAGCAGCTCGTGCAGATCGTGCTCGAGCAGGTCGCGGGTCTGCAGCTTCGTGAGGGCTTTGCCCGCCTGCTCCGAGACCCACACCACGGCCTTCGTCTCCGTGCGGTCGTCCCAGTCGATCGGGCCGGTCCGCCACGGCATCTTGATCGTGGTCAGCTCCGCGGCGGCGCCGCGATCCAGCAGATAGGTGAGGTCTTGGTGCCCGTTCAGCAGGGTGGCGGGGACCCGATCGGTCGGGGCGTCCTCCAGTGCCGACCGCACGACCGGCGCCTTATGTTCGCCCAGCGCCAAGATGAGGATCTTCCGCGCCTCGCGAATCGTGCCGACGCCCATCGTGAGGGCGTGCAGGGGCACGTTCTCCTCGCCGAAGAAGCCCGGGGCGGCGTCGGCCCGGGTCAGCGGGTCGAGCGTCACGAACCGGGTGCGGCCGTCGGCGGGGCTGCCCGGTTCGTTGAAGCCGACGTGCCCGGTCCGGCCGATGCCCAGCAGTTGCAGGTCGATTCCGCCGGCCTTGCGGATCTTCGCTTCGTACTCCGCACAGGCGGCGTCCACGTCGCGGCGGGGCACGTTGCCGGGGGGCAGGTGGGCGTTCTCCGGCTTGATGTTGACGTGGTCGAAGAACGTTTCCCGCATGAAGTGGTGGTACGAATGCCGGTCCTCCGGCGGCATCGGCCAATATTCGTCCAGGTTGAAGGTGACGACCTTCGAAAAGTCGAGCCCTTCCTCCTGATGCAGGCGGATCAACTCGCGATAGACGCCGATCGGGGTGGACCCCGTCGGCAACCCGAGCACCGTGCGTTGTCCGCCGCTGTTGCGCTCGCGGACGAGGCCGGCGACGACGAGGGCGGCGTGGGAGTCGGCGTCGGCGGCGCTGTCGAAGAGCAGGGCCGGAACGCGGGTGAGCGGCAGAGGATGCGGCACGATGGGCGGAGCCGAAACGGGCGTGGCTGGTATCGCGGGGCGGGGAAGGGGACGATTCGCCGACGCACGGGGGCGCTGAGGAATAGACCGGCCCCCACCATACCCAGACCGCTCCCGATGACCGCCGTCAGACCGGCCGAAGGCCCGCCCCGCGTGCTGGCCATCCATTGCCATCCGGACGATCTGGAAATTCAGTGCGGCGGAACCCTCTGCCGCCTCGCCGATCTCGGCTGCGAGATCACCCTGGCCACCCTCACCGCCGGCGACCTCGGCAGCGCCGACCGCACCCGCGAGGAGATCGCCGCCGTCCGCCGGGCGGAGGCGCAACGCTCCGCCGACCTGCTGGGCGCGACCTACGACTGCCTCGGCCTGAACGATCTGACGATCACGCACGACGACGCCAGCCGCCGTGTCGTCACCGCGGCGGTGCGGCGGGCCCGGCCGGAGCTGATCCTCACGGCGCCGCCGATCGACTACATGAGTGACCACGAGGTCGCCAGTCGCCTGGTCCGCGACGCCGCCTTCGCCGCCTCCGTGCCGCTGTACGAATGCGGCGAACCGCCCACCGAGCGGATGCCGCACCTCTACTACTGCGACCCGGTCGGGCACGCCGGGCCGCTGGGCGAGCCTTGGCGGCCCGGGATCGTGGTCGACGTGAGCGATCAGATCGAGCGCAAGCTGGAACTGCTGGCCTGTCACGAGAGTCAGCGGGGCTGGCTCCGGAAACAGCACGGCATCGACGAGTACCTCGCCGGCGCCCGCCGCTGGAGCGCCGCCCGGGGCGAACTGATCGGCACGGCCTACGCCGAGGGCTTCCGGCAGCATCTCGGCCACCCGCACCCGACGGACGATCTGCTGGGAACGTTGCTGGCGGCCGAACGCCCCCACGACGCGGCGTGAACCGCGGCGGGCGAACCGAAGCGGGCGAACCGGGGCGGATGTGCCGGTCCGGGGGAATCACTGCTGGGAAAGGTGAGCGTCGTCCGGCCCTCTGCTACAGTCCGGCGATGCCGGAGACGCCCGCCCCGACCGCCGACGCCCCCCCCGCCGCGGCGGTTGCCGCGCCCGAGCGCCCCGCGCCGGCCGTCGCCCCGACGGCGGGCGGCGACCCGTTCTCGGCGGACGAGTACCGGCAGTTCGCCCGGGAGGACGGCCGGGCCGGCCGATTCATCGGCTGGCTGCTGTGCGCCCTGTTCGTCTACACGATCATCGTGGCCTCCGCCGCGATCTGGTGGACCGTGCAGTCCGTCTGACGACCGAGCGGCGTCAGGACCGCCGATGCGTCGCGGGAGCCAGGCTTAGGGAAACAGGTTCAGTGGATCGTCGCCCGGCTTGTCCGCGGCGTTTCCCGTGCTGGCGTCGGCGTCGAGGGCGGATTTGATGCGGTCGACGTACCCGGCAGGATCGACGGGCGGGTCCGCGTCGCCGAACTTGCTCCCGGCGATCACCAGGCCGGCGCTTTTGTCGGTCGGGGCGCCCGCGAAGACCACGCCGCGGGCGACGCCGGCGAACGTCAGGTTCTTCAGCGTGACGGCCTTCAGGGAAACCTCGCCGGCGTCGGACCCGAGCCGCACGCCGACGTCGCCCGGCCCGATCGTCATTCCGTCCAGCGTGAGTTTTTCCGCTGCGGCGATCACGTCGAACCCGACCGCCGCTTCCCGAATCGAACCGCCGGTGAAGGTCACGATCTGGATCCCCCCGTCGGCGACCTGAACCCCGATCGCACCGCTGCTCGCTCCCTCGCCGGTCACGGCGAGGTCGACGATCTCCAGCGTATTGCCCGACACGCCGCGGAACAGGAGCCCGGTGCCGGCGACGTTCTTGATCGCCAGCCCGTCGATGCGGGACTCCGTTAGGGCGCCGTTGAGTTCCACGGCGACCGCTTTGCCCGCGGCGTCGACGGTCAGATTCTCCAGTGCGAATCGGATCAGCGGGCCGGTAATCGAGACGGTCGGCGCCGCCCCCGGCGAACGCAGGGTCGTGCCGTCGGCGTGCCCGCGGATGGTGACGTCGGAGGGAAAGCTGAAGTTCGTCCCGCTGGCGATCAGCCGTTCGTTCAGCACCCCGGCGGGCAGTTGCACGACCGCTGCGTCCCCGCTGGACGGGTCGACGTTCTCCTCCAGGTGATTCAGGGCCGCCGCCAAGGTGGGAAAGCGGCCGTCGGGGCCGACGGTCAGCGGGCCGGCGTCCTCTGCCACGGTCGGGGCGTCGGGATCGGCGTCGTCCGTCATGCCGGAGTCGTCGTCGCCCCCGGCGAGCCACACCGCCGCCGCGATCGCCGTCAGCAGGCCTAGCGCCGCCGCGGCGATCCAGGGCCACTTCGCCCGGGGCGCCGCGTCCGCCGGGGCCTTGCCGGCGCCCCGTCCGCCGCGGCGCCGGGGCAGGGGAGAGGGGTCGGCGGCCGCCAAACCCGGCTCGCTGCCGCTCTGCTCCGGCAGATCGACGGCCGACCCCGTCCCGGAGCCCGGTCCGACGCGCGATCCGGACCCCAGTCCGCTGCCCGAACGCACCCCACTGCCGGAACGCACGCCGCTGCCGGCTCCGCTCCCCGGCCCAGGCTGCGCGCCGGAATCGAGATCGAACCCGGTGAAGTCGAAGCCGGAGCCCGTTTGCGACGGCGAGGAGCCCGGTCCCCCGGAGTCGCCGTCGGCCACGTCCGTCCCGCCGAGAAAATCGAACCGCCCGCTGCCCGGCCCGTGGACGTGCGAATCGCCAATGTCCGAACCATCCGAGGAGGAGGGCGCCTCCTCGCCGAACGCGCCGGAGGGCGAGTCCGTCGCCGAGCCCGGCGCCGGAGTCGGATCGCGGCCGATCAGCCCGCCGGCCTTGGCGGCAAGGGCCTGGCGGACCCCGGACTTCGGTTTCGATCCCGAACGGCGGCGGATGCCCGAGCGGATCCCGGACCCCGCCTCGCTGCCGGGCTCAGCCGGCAGACCGGCGAGAAAGTCGTTGAGCTCCGGTTCGGGCGGCGGTTCCGGCTCCGCCGGGGCAGCCGGCGCCGCCGCGACGCCCGGGGGGGCGAGAGCCTCGGCCACCTCGTCCATCGACTGGAAGCGGTCCTCCGGCTTCTTTTCCAGCATCCGGGCGACCGCCCGGGCCAGTTCCGGCGGCACCCCCTCGACCAGCGACTCGATCGGCGGGGGCGGCTGGGTCTGGTGGGCCATCAACCGCTGCGTCAGCGTCCCCTCCGTGAACGGTCCGTGCCCGCACAGACTGAAGTACAGCGTGCATCCCAGACCGTAAATGTCCGCCCGGTGATCGACGGCGTGGCTGTCCAGCGCCTGCTCCGGGGCGAGGTAGTCGGCGGTGCCGAGCACCTTTTCGTCGTGGGCGACGGTGAGGCTGTGCTCCTCATCTTCCCCGCCGCGGGCCAGGCCGAGGTCCGTCACCTTCACCGCCCCGCTGCTGGCCAGCAGGATGTTGCCCGGCTTGACGTCCCGGTGCACGATCCCGGCGGCGTGGGCGTGGGCGAGCCCCTTGGCGGACTCGTAGCCGATCTGCCGCACGCGATCGGGGGCGGGCGGGCCGTCCCGCTTGACCAGGTCGTACAGGCTGCGGCCCTCGACCAGTTCCATCACGAGGAAGTGGGTCGCCGCGTTGCCCTCGCCCTCGCTGGCGACGTCGTAGGCCCGCACGATGTTCGGGTGGTCCAGCGCCGCGACCGCCCGGGCCTCCCGCATGAACCGTTCGAGATGCGACCCCCCGCCGACCAGCTTCGCGGGCAGCACCTTGATGGCGCAGCGGCGTTTCATCACGACGTGCTCGCCGAGGTACACCGCGCTCATTCCGCCTTTGCCGAGCAGGCCCAGCAGCTCGTAGCTCCCCAGCCGAAAGCCCCGGCAGCGGCCGGCGAGGAGCTTCTCCGCCTGCCAGCGCGTCAGCAGTTTCGCCGCGACGAGGTCCGCCGCGAGATCCTTGGCGGTCGAGCCGCCGCGGTCCTCCAGGAACTTCGCCAGCTTCGCTTTCCCGACCAGCCCGCTCTGCCGCAGGCAGGCCAGAAACGACTCGGCGTCGGGCGGGGCGGCGGCGGGCAAGGGGACGCGGCGGGGGCGAACAGAGCGGACTTGGCGGGGGAGACGGTCGAGCGACCCGCTGCATGATGCCGCCCGAATCGATCGCCCGAAAGCGGAACCGGGTCGCGGCGCCGGCTTTCCCCCGGCGCCGCCGCGACGACCCGCACCGCCGGCGGTACACTGCCCGACCGAACTCGTCGTCACTGCGCCGTTCGGCTCGTTTTCCCGCTTCCCGTTCCGTCCCGCTCCCGTGGCCGATCCCCCCGCCGCCCTCCCGCCCGGAGCCGTGCCGCCCGGAGCCTCGTCGTCGAGGAACTCACTGCTCGGCGCCGCGGAGCCCGGGCCGTCCAAGCTGCTGATCGCCGACGACAACATCCCCAACTGCGAACTGCTGGACGCCGTGCTGTCCGATCAGGGGCACGAGGTGGCGTTCGCCCACGACGGGGCGGAGACGCTGGAAGTCGCGGCCGCCGCGGCCGCGGACGGCAAACCGTTCGACCTCGTGCTGCTGGACATCATGATGCCCAAGCTCAGCGGCTATGAGGTCTGCCAGCGGATGAAGGCCGATCCCGCCCTCGCCGCCACGCCCGTGCTGATGGTCACGGCGCTGCACGAGACGGGCGATATTGAAAAGGCCGTGGACGCCGGCTGCGACGACTTCCTCTCAAAACCGATCAACGGCGTGGAACTGAAAACCCGCGTGCGGAGCCTGTTGCGGGTCCGCCACCTCACGAACGAGCGCGACCGCCTGCTGGCGTACCTCTCCGAGGTCGACGACCGCGAAAAGCCGACCGGGGTCGAGGCGTGACCCATCCCGGAGCTTCTTCTTCGTCCAACGGCCCGCGCGGCCGGCGGACGGTGGTGATCGGCGAGGAGCCGGTCCCCCCGCCGCCGCCCCAGGCCGCCGCCCCCGCGCCCCGCATTGCGCCGGGCTCCGGCGGGCCGGCGACGCTCGGCGAGCCGGTCGCCCGCGTGGCGCTCAAGCCCCGTCGCGCGCAACCGTTCCACTTTCGGCACCCGTGGGTGTTCGACGGGGCGGTGCAGCGCATCGAGGCCTCCGGCGATTTCACGACCGGCAGCGTGGCGGACCTCATCACCGACTCCGGCGAGTGGGTCGCCCGCGGTCTGCTGCACACGGACGCCAATCTCAAGCTGCGGCTCTACTCCTGGGACCCAGACCGTCCGCTTGATCGCGGACTGTTCGCCGAGCGGATCGCCTCCGCGGCGCACCTGCGGACCCGCCTGTTCGGCGCCCCCTCCGCGACGGACGCCCGTCGCGAACTGTTCAGCGAGGCGGACGGCCTCTCCGGGCTGACCGTCGACCGCTACGGCGAGTATCTCGCCGTGCAGTTCACCGCCGGCCCGCTGGCGGCCCACGCGGAGACGGTTCTCGACCTGCTCGAAGCGCAATTCTCGCCGAAGGGCATCCTGATCCGCACGGAGAAGGGCATGGGCGAGGCCGAGGCCATCCATCTGAACGACGGCGTCGTCCGCGGCGAGGCCCCGCCGGAGGGGTTCGCCGTGGAGGAGAACGGCCTGCAGTGGGGCGTCGACCTGGCCGTCGGGCAGAAGACCGGACTGTTCCTCGACCAGCGCGACAACCGTCGGGCCGCCGCCGATCTCATCGCCGCGGCCACGCCCGGGGCGAAGGTGCTCGACCTGTTCTGCTACACCGGCGGCTTCGGGCTGACGGCGTTGGCCCGCGGCGGCGCGGCCTCGGTGCGGGGGGTGGACTCCAGCGAATCCGCCCTCGCCCTAGCCGTGATGAACGCCGCGCGCCACGGTTCCGCGGACGCCTGCACCTGGACCGCCGGCAAGGCGTTCCAGGTGTTGGACGAGCTGAAGGCCTCCGGCGAACGCTTCGACGCGATCGTCTGCGACCCGCCGAAGATGACCCGCACCCGCAAGAGCGTCGAAAACGCTCTCCGCGGCTACCACCAGCTCAACTCCAGTTGTCTGGAACTGCTGAACCCCGGCGGCGTCCTGGTGACTTGCTGTTGCTCGGGGCTGATCTCCCGGGAGAAGTTCGGCCAGATGCTCGCCGGCGTCGCCGCCCGGGTGGGCCGGCCGCTGCGGATCCTGGAAAACCGCGGCGCCGCCCCGGATCACCCGACGGCCCCGCAGATCCCGGAGAGCGAGTACCTGAAGTGCCTGCTCTGCGTCGCAGACTAACTGCAAACTCGCGAAAGAGACTGTGCGGGCGCCCGACTCCGAACAACTGCTCATTGAGAACCTGCCCGACGAACCCGTCGGCACGGCCCTCTGTACGACCCGCGCCCGCGGCCAGCTCGCCGGGCTGATCGCGGCCCGCTGGCCCGACAGCCGCGTCGTCTGTCACACGCTCGACGCGTACCACGCGCAGGAAACCGTCGCGGTCCAAGGTTCCTACGGCGGCCGGCTGGAGACCGTCTGTATCCCCGACTTCCCGCTGTCTCCCGCGGACTCACGGAATGGAGAGTCAACGGGAGTCGTTGACTCCGCCGGCGAAGGCTTCGACCTCGCCGCCCTGCCCACCACGGCCGGCGGGGAGAGCGAACTGACGCGGGAACTGCTCCGCGAGGCCCACAACCGGCTGCGGATCGGCGGGCGTCTGCTGATCTCGGTGGACAACGTCTCGGACAGCTGGACCCACGACCGCATGCGGGAGTTGTTCCCGAAGGTCACGGTCGTCACGGACGAAAACCCCACCGGCGGCAAGCCGCGGGGCGTGGTCTACGGCGGCACGAAGGACGCCCCGCTGCGCAAGCAGAAGGAATACGACTGCGAGTTCGCCTTCCGCGATCGCGGTACGCTGCTGAAAGCCGTCAGTCGGCCGGGCGTGTTCAGTCACCGGCGGATCGACCCGGGCGGGCGCTCGCTGATCGAGGCGATGGCCCCGGCAGACGGCGACCGCGTGCTGGACCTGGGCTGCGGCTCCGGGGTGGTCTCTCTGGCCGCCGCGGCCCGCGGGGAGGGCATCACGGTGCACGGCGTCGACAGCAACCCTCGGGCGGTGGAGTGCACCCTGCGCGGGGCGGCGCTGAACGACCTGTCGGACCGCGTGACCGCCTCCCTCACCGCGGACGCCCTCCCGCCGGCGGAGCTGCGGGGGACCTTCGACCTCGCCGTCGGCAATCCGCCCTACTTTAGTCACCAGCGCATCGCCGGCCTGTTCCTCGCCGCCGCCGACGCGGCGCTGAAGCCCGGCGGCGTCGTGTTGATGGTCACAAAGCAGCCCAGTTGGTTTCTGGAATCGATGGGGGAACGCTTCGCGGACGTCTCCTCCGAGGAGGTTCGTCGCTACCACGTCGTCCGCGGCCGGAAGCGGTAGGGGGCGGCCGGAGGCGGTGGGAGCAGGATTCCGACCCGGCGACCGCTCCGATTGCACCGCTCGATCGGCGGACTTAGCGTGGCGCGGCTCGCTCCGCCTGCTGACCGATTGTCGAAAGCTCCCGCCATGGTCCCGACTTCACACCCCGTCCGCCGGTTGATCCTCTGCGGCGGGCTCGCCGCCGGACTGTGCGTCCTGCCGAGCTCGGCTGCGGGGCAGGGGGGGCGGTCGCCGGCCGGGGGGGCGAACGCCGCCGGCCGCGAGCCGGCCGCGGGCGGGGAAGTCGTGATCCGCCGCCGGGCGGTCGCCCCGCGCGATCCGCGGCCGTACCAGTTCGGCCTGCACCTGGAGCCGGCGAAGAAGGTGACGCTGGTCGCCCCCGGCCTCGGGACGGTCGCCGCGGTCATCGCCGAGCCCGGCAAAGCGGCCAACGCCGGGGCGGAACTGGTAACGCTCGACTCGGAAGAGCAGGCGTTGGAAGTGGAGCAGGCCAAAGCCCTGCTGGAAGTCGCCCAGGCCGGCGCCGGCCCCGCGAAAGAGGCGGCCGTGCGGGCCGCCCAGGCGGCGCTCGATCTGGCGAAGTTGCGGGCCTCCCGTCGCAGCGCGCGGGCGCCGTTCGCCGGCACGGTTTATGAGGTGCACGTGGTCGCGGGTCAGCCGGTGCGGCCGGGCGATCCGCTGGTGACCCTCGCGGAGACGTCGGAGTTGGTCGCCGTCGTGCCGATTGATCGGTCCCCGGCCGAGCCCGCCCCGGACGCCGCCCCCGGCTCGCCCCCGCCGGCCCCGCCAGAAGTCGGCAGCACGACGAAAATCTCCGTGGAGGGAACCGACGTGGAGGCGACCATTACGGCCCTGCTGCCGCTGGGAGAACGGTTCGAACCGGTGCGGGACCTCGTCGCCTCCCCGGCGCTGGCCCGCGTGACGCTGCCCGGGGATCGCTTCCGCGACGGTCAGACGGTCTACGTGCCCATCCTGCCCCGCGATCCCGTGGCGGAGGTGCCCACCGAGGCGCTGATCCCCGCCGCGGACGGCGGACGGCTGGTGCAGGTCGTGCGGGAGAACGTGGTGCGAGACCTGCCGGTGCGGCTGCTGGGCCGCGTCGGGGAGGACCGGGCCTTCCTCAGCGGCCCGTTCGCGGAGGGCGACGAGGTGATCCTCTCGACCTCCCGCGACCTGCCGGACGGCACGGTGCTCGCCGCGGCCGCCAACCCGCTGCTGGACACCGCCCCCGGCGGCTCCGTCCCGAACCGTTCGGGGACGACCCGCCCCGCCGCCCCGGCCACCGGCGGCGGCATCGGCTTCTAGCAAGTTCCCCGGCGCCGCCCGGCACGCCACGCGCGGCGCCCTGTGCTACGGAGAGTCTCGAGGGGATCGGCGCCGACTGCCGCAAACCTTTGGCAATCAGTCCCTGCTGTCGCCGACGGCCGCCCGGCGCCTCCGGGTGCGGCCTGCGATAGTGCCCAGGAGAGGACTCGAACCTCCACGGGATTTAACTCCCACTAGGCCCTCAACCTAGCGCGTCTGCCAATTCCGCCACCTGGGCTGGTGAACGTCCTGTTGCGGTCGAAACCGCGGACGCGACCCGAGGCGGGCCGCGTGAGGGAGCGGGACGATACGAACCCGACACCGCCGCGGCAATGATGTTCGCCCTCCGGACGCTCGATTTTCGCCGGAGCCTCTCCCGGCGCCGACCTATTCGGCCGGCGGCGGGAGGCGGAGGACCCGGTGGTTCTCGCTGTCGCCCACGAGGATCGAACCGTCCGCCATCGCCCCGACGCCGTGCGGGCGGGCCAGCGTGAAGCCGCCCTGCACCTTGCCTGCCGCGTCGCGGCCGAGGATCGTGCGAATCGTGCCGTCCGCGGCGTCGATCACCCGGATCGCGTGGTTCTCCGTGTCGGCCAGCACGACGTCGCCGTTGGGCAAAACGGTCACCCCTTTCGGACCGGCCAGCGTCGCCCGGAGCGCCGGGTTGCCGTCGCCGGTGTGGCCGGAGCGTCCGGAGCCCGCGATGCGGCGGAGCAGGCGGGCGGACGAATCCTCCTCCGGGGCCGGGATCCGGAACAGGGCGTTGCCTTCCCGCAGGGCGAGCAGCCAGTCGCCCGGGCCGCCGTCCGCGGCGGGGGCGATGAACATCGCCCGCGGGCCCGCGAGGGCGGTCGTCGGGGCGAAGGGGGCGTCCGGCGGCGTCTTCCCCTTCGTGCCGTCGCCGGCGAGGGTGCGGATCACGCCGCTCTTCGAGTCGATCGACCGGACGCGGTGATTGCCGATGTCGCAGATCAGAATCGTGCCGTCCGTCGCCACCACGACGGAGTGCGGACGGTTCAGCTTCGCCTTGGTCGCCGAGCCGCCGTCGCCGGAGAAGCCCGCCTCGCCGCTGCCGGCGACGGTTTCGATCAGTCCCGTGGACGGATCGACGCGGCGGACGACGTGGGCCAGCATGTCGACGATCAGCCAGCGGCCCTGGGCGTCGAAGGTGATTTCATAGGGCTCCATGAGCCGGGCCTGCGTCGCGGGGCCGCCGTCGCCGTCGTTGCCGGCCTCGCCGGCGCCGACGACGGTGGTGATGATCCCGGTGACGGGATCCACGCGACGGACGCGGTGGCCGTCGACTTCGCAGATCAGGATGCCGCCGTCCGGGGCGACGGCGACGCCAAAGGGGTTGCTGACGGCCGCCTCGGTCGCGAGGCCGCCGTCGCCGTGGGAGGCCGCCTCGCCCGTGCCGGCGACCACGACCGCCTGCCGCGCCGGCGGGGCGTCCTCCGCGGCGCCGGCCGCGGGAAACAGGAGGGCGGCGCAGAGGGCGAAATTCATCAGGCGGCGGAACGGGGGGCGGAGGCCGCGACGGAGCGCGGGGCGGGAGAGGAGAGCCGCAGGGTCGCGGGGGCGAACAGGGCCGGCAGGAACACGACGAGGCTCAGTAGCGTGCCGCGGAAGAAGGGCAGGGCGAGCCAGTAGCACTTCCACAGGCCGCTCCAGGAGCGTGCGTACTCGCCGCCCAGCCATGCGCCGAAGTTCGTGACGAGGAAGAAGGTCACGCCCGCCCCCAATCCCATGATGCCGACACTCCACCAGCGACGGTTCTGCGACAGGGGCAACCCGCAACAGGCCGCCAGCGCCAGCCCGGCGAAGACCCAGAGGATCACCTCCGGGAAGGCGATCGCCCGGTTTCCGGTGTACAGCCAGAGGGCGCCGCAGGCCGTCGCCCAGACGGCCACGGGCAGCGTCACGGCCCAGGTTCGGCTCCGCAGGGTGGCGGCGGCGTACAGCCCCAGCGGCAGGATCGGCGAGAAGCCCCAGGGGTAGCTCGACAGGTCAATACCCTGACCCGCCAGCACGAACGGCAGCAGGGCCAGGCCGAAGGTCAGGACAATCAGCGCCCCGAAGATCAGGAGGCGCGTCGGAGCGGTGAGGGGAGCGTCGGTGCGGAGCATGGGGATCAGCTTAAACATCGGTGGCCGCCCGTCCCAGACCGCGACGACGGGTCGCGAGTCCGCCGCCCCCGGCCGCCAGCAGCACGAGGAGCCACGTGCCGGGTTCGGGCACGGCGGCGGGAACGTCCGGGGCGGTTGCGGAGAAGCCGACGGCGGCGGACCAGCCGTCCCAGTCGCCGTCGACCATAACGCGCGTGTTCGCCCCGAAGTTGCTGGTCCAGCCGTCCGCCCCGGGGGCGCCGAACGGATTTTGAGCGTTCCAATAGGACCAGTACCCGTTGGTAAACCACCCCTCGAAGTAGCTGTCCTCCGCGGCGATCGCATTCGCGGCAATGCCGTCCGCGTCCGGGGGCGAGGTTTCGAGCAGCCCGTTCGCTGGGAACGTCGTGCCGTCGTCGAGCGCAAAGTTCTGCGGGTCGCGGTCGTATCCGATGCCGTACACCGGGCGGCCGAAGCTGCCCGGGGCGTCCCACTTCGCGAACAACGAGTCGTCCGTGGTGACGATGTCACGGAACATCTCCTCGCCGGTGACGGTTCCCGACCAGCGGTAGCCCCAAACCTCCGCCTCGGCGCCGTCGTTCCAATCGAGGACGAACCCCGCGCTGTTCTCGCCCGAACCGATCCAGCGATCGATCTGCACCCCGTCGAGCGACGTCACCAGGTCCGCGACTGCGGGATGGGGAACCAGGAGGGTCACGGACGCCGCGACCAAGGGCCAGAGGCCTGCGAGCGCGGGGGAAAGTCGGTTCTTCAGAGGGCTCGACATGCGTTTTCGAGAGGGGGAGGGAGGGGGGGGGGGCGGTGGAGGGCCGCTCACGGTCCGGCGACGACTTCGCCGCCGGCCCGGGTGAGGAAGGCGTTCAGGACCTGCTGGTCCGTCGATTCGCTGAGAAACACTGCGCCGCCGTCGCCGCGAGCGAGGTTCACGCCGTCCGGGTGGTCGGAGAACAGCTCGTTGTTCCGCGTGAAGTTCACCGGCTGATCGAAGCGGTGGTCGAACAGGTTGTGGCCGTTCGCCCACTGCCCGTCGAAGGCGAGGCCGCGGCCGGTGCACTCGCCGATCACCGCGGTGTTCGACAGCCCGTCCCGCACGCCGGCGACGGTGACGACGCGGTCGTACAGCATTACCCCCTCGTGCTCCGGCAGGATGCGGGGGGTGTTGAAACTCACGCCGTACAGCCCGCCGTAGTCCGTCCAGGCGAGGCCGTCGCCGGGGTCGTGCTGCCCGTCGCCGTCCCGGTCGCCGGTGGTGGGGCCGGGGCGGTCGGTCTGATCGGAGGAGGGGCAGAGGAACGTGGGCAGCCGCGTGCCCGCCGCGACGACGTTGGCGGCGTCGTCATGCGACAGCCTGGTGTCGAACCCGTCGGCGACCGGACCGGCGTCCAGGAACGGCAACAGCGGTACGGTCCAGGCGATCCGTTTCAGCCGGAAGCCGGGCGGCGGCGGGAAGGTCTTGATCGAGCACCCGTCGCAGCCGATCGGGAAGCTGCGGTGCAGCGACTCGTAGTTGTGCAGACCCAGCGCGATCTGCTTGAGGTTGTTGAAGCAGGCCGTCCGGCGGGCCGCCTCCCGGGCCTGCTGCACTGCAGGCAACAGCAACGCGACCAGCAGGGCGATCACGGCGATCACCACCAGCAGTTCGATCAGCGTGAACCCGCCTCGCCCCCCCCGCGACGCGGGGGGCGTTAACGAATCGGGCGGCGGACGAAACGGGAGCGACATCGACGGCTGCGAGAGCCGCGCGATCGGTCTTCAGGGGCTCCGCGGGGGCGACGTCGGACCGGCGACGAGTCGCCCCGGCATGGGACGAACGCGCACGGCCCGCGCAGCGGCGGGCGGAGCAGCGGCGGGATGACGGATTCGGCCCCGGTCGGGGGGCGCGGCGCACCTGCGGTGAAGACGTTCGCGCGGCCCCCGTCCCCGAGGGGGTGGCGATTACCGACAACGGGCCGGTCTTCCGGCTCCCGGATCGTCCGCCGTCCCCGCCTTCCCAATCCCATCGCCCTGCAACGCACGGGACAAAAGCGATCAGTGGCAAATCGGAACGGCGTCCCCGGTCACGGCGGCGGGTCCGCGGCGGAGTCGCCCGGTTCCGCCGCAGCGGAACCGCAAGCCGGACGCGTCGTCCGGAAGCTACACCGACCTTCCCGTTTCATCCCCCGGCGACGCGCCGGCGGACACCCGTGTCGACCCGCACCTTAGCCGGATTCGTCGGCAGGGGAAGGCTGCAGACTCGGCCGGCCCCGCCTGGGGCGGACGTCGCCGCGCTGCGGACAGGCGGCGCCTCCGCCCGGGGCCGCCCGCCGGAACGCACATGCTTGCATGTGTCGTAGCGAAGGCTACGATCGGCGGGGTGCCTTGTAGCCCTTGCTACGCCTGTCGGCTCGGCTCGTTCTTCGTTCCTGATTGAAAGGCTGATCCGTCCATGTTCCGACGCACCGCTCCCGTTCCCACCCGACGCTGGCAGGCGCGGCCGGACCCGATGCGGCCCTCGCGGACGGGCTTCACGCTGATCGAACTGCTGGTGGTGATCGCCGTGATCGCGGTTCTGGTCAGCCTGCTACTGCCCGCGGTCCAGCAGGCTCGGGAAGCGGCCCGGCGTTCGCAGTGTCAGAACAACCTCAAGCAGATCGGCTTGGCTCTGCACAACTATCACGACCGCCGGAACGTCCTGCCGCCGGGGTACGTTTCAAGCAGGCCGGAGGCGTTCCCGTCCGGCGACCACGAATCGCTCGATCCCCTCACCTGGGACGCGGCGCCCGGCTGGGGCTGGGCGGCCCTGATCCTGCCGGAGCTGGATCAGGCGAACGCGGCGGACGTCACGACCCGCGGCGGCCCGCTCTGGCAGGAGGACTACGCGGAGGTCGTATCGTTGCAGGTTCCCAGCTTCCTCTGTCCGTCATCCTCCGGGCCGGCGGGGCCGTTCCAATGTGTGGATGAAGCGGGCAAGCCGCTGCGGAAGAACGGCCGGGAGATCACGCTGGGCCGCAGTCACTACGTCGCCAGTCACGGCCAGGAGGAGTGCTGGGGCGACTGCTCCGGCCCCGGAGGGACGTTCGAGGGGAGTCCGGTGGGCGGGAACGTCGCCCGCGTCGCCGACGGGCCGTTCTTTCGCAACTCCGACACCCGATTCGCCACCGTCCGGGACGGGCTGACGAACACCGTCTTCTGCGGGGAGCACGCCTCTTCGCTCAGCGACAAAACCTGGGTCGGCGTCGTGCCCGGCGCCTTCGTGCACCCCAGCGTCCACACCCCGGACAACGCGGCGGAGACCGCCGCCGTCCTCACGCTGGTCCACAGCGGGCCGGCCGCCGGGGAGCGGGACGTGTTGGGCAACCCGATTATTCACCCGCCCAACTTCCCGGCGCTGCACGTCGGCCAGATGGTCGCGGACCACCCCGGCGGGGGGAACCTGCTGCTGGGCGACGGGTCGGTCCGCTTCTGGTCCGAGACGGCCCGCAAGGAGGTCTTCGCGGCCCTCTCCAGCATCGCCGAGGGAGAGGTGTTCGATGAACGCTGAACCGTCACGTCCTCGGCCGCTGCGGCAACTCGTTGTTGGGCTGGCCTGCTGTGGGGCGACGCTGCTCGCGGCTGGGTGTGGACCGCCGACGCTGGGGCCGCAGGCGTACGAACGGGCCAAATTGATCGAGAACCTGACCGAGTACCGTCGCCCGGAGCAGGCGGCGACGGCCCGCGGGCTGATCGAGGCGGATCTTGCGGCGGGCGCGCTCACGGCGGAGGAGCGGGACGCATTGCTCGGCCCGCTGGATCTGGCCGAGGACGGGCAGTGGGAGGCCGCGGCGGCGGCGGCCCGGGAGCTGCTCGTCGCCCAGCAGCGTTGGTGAGGCCCGCTAACCCGCCGCGGCTCGACGCAGGCGATCGTTCAGCGCGGCGCCGAGGCCGTGCGGGGGGAACCGGACCGCCGCGAGTCGGGGCAGGCCGAGCGCATCCAGCCGCCTGAGCGCCGCGTAGAAACCGGCCGCGGCCTCGGTGAGATCGCCGGTCGCGGAGAGCGTTTCGCAGGCGGCGAACCGCTCCGGCCGCGGAGGCGGGAGGAACGCCAGCAGGCCGCACGCGCCGGCGGCCTCAACCTCCTCCGCATCGTCGACCAATGTGAGCGGCGTCCGCGGGGCGTAGTGCCGCGACAGCGACCCGGGCGAGGTCTGGGCCGCCCCCGGATCGGCGTTGCCGGTGCGCACCTCGATCGTGCGGCCCAGTGCCGCGCCCAGCGCCTCCGCGGTCACGGCGCCGGGGCGCAGGACGACGGGGCGGCGTGCTCCGCCGGCGTCCGTTTCGAACCCGACCACCGTCGATTCGATCCCCACTTCACAGGGGCCGGCGTCGAGGATCAGGTCGACCGCCTCGCCCAATCCCTCCGCGACATGGGCGGCGGTTGTGGGGCTGATGCCGCCGAACCGATTGGCGCTCGGGGCCGCGACCGGCACGCCGGCCGCGCGCAGCAGCGCCCGGGCCGGTTCGCTCGCCGGCACCCGCACCGCGACGGAGCCCAGCCCCGCGGTCACCAGATCCGGCACGGCGGCGGCCTTCGGCAGCACGAGCGTCAGCGGACCGGGCCAGAACCGCTCCGCCAGCGCTCGCGCGTCGTCCGGCAGATCCGCGACGACGGTCGCCAGTCCCGGGGCGTCGTCGCCGCCCGGCAGGTGCACGATGAGCGGGTCGAACCGTGGCCGGTCCTTGGCAGCGAAGACCTTCGCCACGGCGGTCGGATCGAGGGCGTTCGCCCCCAGCCCGTAGACGGTTTCCGTGCCGAACGCGACCAGACCCCCCTCACGCAGAACCGCCGCCGCCTCGCCGATTGCGGCGGGGTCGGCGGCGGAGAGCAGGCGGGCGGTCATGCCCGCACTGTAGACAAATCGACGCCCGGCTCGCCTCAGCCGCCGTCGAGCCTCAGCCGTCGAGATAGTCGCGGGGGTTGGCGACGAACCGCCGCATCGATTCGCGGGAAGCGAACAGGTACAGCCGGCCCTTGTACCAGGCGGCGTGGGCCAGACTGCCGACCGTCTCGCCCCAGCCGGTGGAGGCGATGACCAGGTCCCGCCCGCCGGCCGCGGGGGCATAGCGGGCTGGGTCGGCGACGAACTTGTCGCGGGCCGCGGCGGAGGCGAAGCGGTAATCGACGCCCTCGAACTCGGCGGTGTAGTGGTCGTCGCCCTCGGCGAGGTCCCGGTCGTCCCGCAGCGTCACCGGGCAGAAGCCCATCAGCAGCGAGCGGTCCGCCCGGGCGGCGAGTTTCTCCAGCAGCTTCGTCGGGTCCGGCCGGCCCGGCCCCGTCGGCTGGGCGGCCGTCGGCTGGGCGGCCGTCGGCTGGGCGGCCGGCGGCTGGGCGGCCGGCGGCTGGGGCGAGGACGCGGTGACCTGCGGCGCTTGCGGGGGAGCGGTCGCCGCAGTGCGGGTCGGTTCGGGCTCGGTTGTTTGAGCGACGGCCGGCTCCTCGACCGTCGCGGGGGCCGGTTTCGACTGCTGCACCGGGGCCGGGGCCGCCGGTTGCCGGGCGGAGACCGCCAGATCCCACCCGGCTTCCTCCTCGTCGTCGGCCGCGGACAGGGCGAAGCCTTCGTCCTCGGCGGGGGCGACAGCGAGCAGTTCCGGCGTCGCCTCGAGCTTCGGCGTCGCGGCGGGGGGCGATTCCGCTTCAACCGGGGCGGCGGCTGGCGTCAGGTACTGCGGAGGCGGTTCCGAGGCGGTCAGCGACAGGCCGCTGAACGGGGTGCCGCTCTCCTCCGCGGCGTCTTCCTCGACCTCGAACGGCGCGGTCTCGACGACGGGGGCGGGCTGCCGGACCGGGGCGGCGGCGATGCGGGCAACCGCGACGCGGTCCGGGGCGGGCACGCGGGCCGGAGCGGCCGGGGTTGGCGACGGCTCAAGCGTCGGGGTCGCCGGCTCCGGTTCCGGCGCCCGCACGGCGACCGTGCGGGGGTGGACGAAGCGGTGGTCCGCCTCAGCTTCGGATTGCTCCGGGAAGAAGTTCACGTCGTCCGCGACCAGCGTCGGCGGGGCAGGGGCCCGGATTGCGGTCGCGTCCGACGGGGGGGCCGCCGCGACGCCGGCGGTCCGCGGCGCCATGTACTGGCCCTGCTGCCGGGTTCCCACGGCGGGCGAAGCCATGGAGACCCGGCCGACGGCAGCTTCCGCGGACACGGCGATCGAACGCGACTGCGCTGGGGACTCCGGGGCCGGCGCCCGCTGGGCCGTCCGCTGCGGGGCGGCGGCGTCCAAATGGGGCGTGGCGTCCGTCGGCTGAACCGGGGCGACGCGAGCGACTGACGGGGCGGCGGTCCGCGAGGCGGAATGGGCGGCGGCCCGGGCCTGGGCGGCGCGGAAATCGTATTTGAGGTGCGGCGCCGGCGGCGGCGGCGGCGGGCCGCCCGGCGCCCGCCCGGCGGACGCGTTCTTGGACGGCAGGTGGAACATCTTCGCGATGATGCCCCGCTCGTTTTTCTGACTGGAGGGCAGCACCGAACCGAGAATCCCCCCCGACGGCCCCGACTGGGCCCACGCAGAGACCGGCGCCAGACAACCGGCGCACAACGCCGCCCCGGCAACCCGGAGGGCCAGGCGGCGACGGACGAACGCCGTCGGGCGGAGCGGGGCGGCGGTGGGGCGGGGCGCGGGGGTGCGGCGCATCGGTCCAGCTCAGTTCGCGGCGGCCGGGCGGGGCGAAGACGCTCGCCGCACCGGCGGGGGCGGCGAGGCACGGGGTGCGGGGTCTCCGCAGCGTGCCATCGCCCGGGCGGGAGGCGCCGGCCGGGCGGCCGTACGACTCTCGTTCCTCGTCACCTGTCGGCCCGCGACGGTGAGAAGCTGTAACGAATGTGCTGAACCCGCGGTCGTCAGCGCGGCGGCTCGGCGGCGGACTCCGCCGCCGGTTCCGGCGGCGGTTCGAACAGCAACAGGACCGGCACCCGCGCGTCGTTGCCACGCCTGCGAGCCAGCGTGCGTAGCTCCAGAGCGTCAAGTCCCCGGCGTTGCATCTCGCTCGGCGGGCGGGCGTCGTCCGACTCGCCGGGCTCCGAGGGGGCCGATTGCGGGCGCGAACCTTTCGCAGCCGGATCCTGAGAACGACTGAACGCCTCCGCGGTCGGCGGGGCGATGCGCAGCTGATACGGGGCGTTGCGAGACAGGGATTCTCCTTCGCGAAACGGAGCGTCCCCCGCCTGGCCCGGACCCCGAACGCCCCCGTGGAAAGCGTCCCCTTCGAAAGCCTCCCCGTCGGCGGGCTGAGCCCCGCCGCCAAGGCCCCCCATCGCGTTGCCCAGCGGTCGGGCCGCGGTCGGCGCCTCCATTTCGAGGTTCGAGGCGGCACTGGGGCTTCCGGTCGCGCTCAGAGTGGCTTCAAACTGCAGGGCGGCGTCCCGATTCGGCTCCGCCTGTTCCAGCAACTTGCCCGCCGCGCCCCGGGGCAGGGGGCCGGCGTCGGCGATCGTCGCCCCGGCGGTCGCGGCGTTCAGAGCCAGATCGGTGCGGAACTCGCGCAGCGTCGCCTCGAAACGATCCGGTTCCGCCATCACCAGCACCCCGACCGGCCCGCTCTGCGGGCGGTCCGCCAGCGACCCGCCGGCCGGCGCCCCCGCCGCCGCCCCGGCGGACCCCTCGGACTCCGCCGGGGCGGAGCGTGCGGTCGCGGTTTGATCGATCATGCCCTCCAACCCGCTTTCCAACTCGGCGAGCCGCGGCGGAATCGCGTTCCGCAATGCGGTTCTTTCGAATTGCAGCACCGCCAACTGATTCGACAGTTCCGAGGGCGTTTGCACCCGCAGGACGCGCACGGCGGAGAAATCGGCGCCGTCGGTTCCCACGTCTTCCGTCAACGCCCGCGGCGCCGGAGCGACGGCCAAGGCGTCCGCCGCGTCGGGGGCGATGCCGCCGCCCGCGTCCCAGTCGGCCTTGATGCTTTCGGCAAGCTCTTCGTCCGCAAGGTGCGCGGGCGCCGCTTCCATGAGCGGGGCGGACGCGGGGGCGGGGGCGAACGACAGTTCCCCTTCGCTCTCGCCCATCCAACGGGAGGCCGGCGCGTTCACGGCGGCGGAGTCCCGCACGGCCACATCCACGGCCCGGTCTTCCGTCGACCAGGACCACAGCACCGCCACGCCGCTGAGCGCCGCCGCGGTCATCGCCAGCCCCGCGAGAACGCCCGCCGCCCGCCGCCACCGGGGCGGCGGCGTCGGGGCCGCGGCGGGGGCGATCTGCGGGGACGGTCCCTCGGCGGCCTCGTCCAGACCGGGGGTGTCGGCGGACCTCTCCTCGGCGTCCACATCGTCCGCGGCGATTGCGGCGAGGACGGCGTCGCGGAAGCCGGCCGGGGCGGGGGTCCGCGGCAGGGCCGTCAGCAGGCTCGTCAGAGCCGCGTCGTCCAGAGGCTCAGGCTGCGGTCCATCCGGGGCGGCGGGGGGAAGGGGTTCGCTCATCGCGGCGCCTCCGCGGTCCGCGATTTACCGGCCGACTCCCGCAGCAGCGGGGCGAGCCGGCGCTTCAACTCCGCCCGGCCCCGGTGCAGACGGCTGCGGACGGTGCCGACTGGAACGTCGACGATCTCCGCGATCGCCTCATAGGAGAGTTCCTCGAACTCCTTGAGCACGACCACCACGCGGAACTCTTCGGCCAGTTCGGCGACGGCGGCCCGCACGGCCCGGTCGCGTTCGTCCCCGAGGGTCGCCGCGTCCGGGGCGGCGGCGCGCACGTCCTCCCGCGGTCCCGGCGGGAGGCCGGTGCGGGTGCCGCGGCGGGCGGCGGTGCGGCGGCGGGAGGCGGCGGCGTTCAACGCGATGCGGGTCAGCCAGGTCCGAAATGAACTGTCCCCCCGGAAGGTGTGTAACTTCCGCCAGGCCTTCAAAAACGCCTCCTGAGCCGCGTCCGACGCCTCGTGCGGGTCGCCCAGCAGCTTGGCGAGGGTGTCGTGAACGCGATCGGCGTGCCGATCCACCAGTCCCCCGAACGCCGCCCGCCGGTCGGCCGCCGTCGCCCGGCCGTCCACGGCGCGGGCGATGAGGGCGGCGTCGATCGGGCAGGGGGCGGTCGACAGGGGACCGGCGGGCGGGGCGGGGGAGTCGGCGGTCGGCGGGGGGTGGGGAATGGGGCGGGCCTTCCGGCCGGGTGCGATCGTTGGACGTCGCAGCGAGGGGTAAAGTTCCCGCGAACCCGCGGGAGCCGGCGAACGCCGGATCACGCCGATTCTGCCGGTCCCCGCGTCACCCCGCCACGCTCCCCGGACCGCGGCCCCCCGAGCCGGAGACGGCGGACGAAGCAGTCCCGTTTGGTTCTCTGGGACCCCAGGTCAGCCACGCCGCGAGCAGGACGCCGAGGGCAAACAGGATGATCGCCACCGTCTGGGCATGCGTCAGGCCGGTGTCGAGGAACCCGGTGTCGTCCCCCCGCAGCGCCTCCAGCGTCGCCCGGGCGGGCGGGTAGGTCAGCAGGGCGAGCGCCAGGACCGCCCCGTTCCGCGGTCGGCGGGGGAAGTAGGCGGCGGTGAGGGCCGACAGGACCAGCGCGTTGAACGAGCTATACAGCTGCGTCGGGTGCAGGCCGTAGGTGCGGGGGGCGTCGGGCGAGAGGAACCCGCGGCCGACGAGGGCCTCGTAGGTCACGCCGCCCTCGGGAAAATGGATCGCCCACGGCAGTTCGCAGCGATCGCCCCAACAGCAGCCGTACATCAGGCAGCCGATCCGCCCGAACGCCAGCCCGAGAAAGGCGCTGGGGATGGCGACGTCCGCGACCAGCAGTGCGCTCACCTTCCACCGCCGACAGACGAGCGTAAACGCCAGCGCCGCCCCGACGACCCCGCCCAGCAGCACGAGGCCGCCGTCGGTCAGGTTCACCGCCCGATAGGCCGCCTCAAGAAGGCTCAGCGAACGCCCCTCCGGCGCGGCGAAGACGCGGTCGTGAAAGCGGAGCAGGTAGTTCAGCCGGGCCCCGCCGATGCCCGCCGCGAAGGCCCAGAATGTTAAGTCGTAGACCAGCCCGTCCGGCAGCCCGGCCCGGCGGGCTCGCCGCAGGCCGGTCCAGCCGGCGGCCGCGAACCCGCAGAAGATCATCACCCCGTAGCCGAACACCGGCACCCCGGCGAAGTCTTTCGGCAGCACGGCTCCGATCCACAGCGGCAACGACAGCAGCGCCCCGAATCCCGCGAGCGCCACCCACCGCTGGGCGACGACCTCCGTCGGGTCGCCGTCTCCGCGGGTCTCGTCCGCCCGGCGGGCCAGCCGCAGGCTGACCGCGGCGTACAGCGCCCACAGCAGGCAGGGCAGCCAGACGCCCACGATCGGCACGCCGTCCTCCATCCGCGCGGCGAACCACTCGTCGGGATGGATGCGGAGCAGAATCGGCAGCATCGCGGCCCGTCCGTGGGATGACGTGAAGAACGAAGAGGGCAGGGGGCCTCAGACGCGTTGCGTCGCGGCCACGTTATCAATCAGCCGCGTGCCGCCCAGCTTGGCGGCGACGAGGATTCGCACAGAGAATGGCGGCCACTCCGGCGGCAGGCGGAGCGTCGTGGGACAGCGAACGGCGGCGTAATCGACCGCGAAGCCGGCGGCCGTCAGCCGGTCGGCCAGCGTGCGTTCCACGTCTGCGGGAACCGCGCCCGCTTCGATCGCGTCCCGGGCGGCGAACAGGGCGGCGGGCAGTTCCGCGGCGGTCTTCCGCTGTTCCGGCGAGAGGTACCGGTTCCGGCTGGACAGCGCGAGGCCGTCGGCGTCCCGCACCGTCGGCACGGATTCGATCAGGTACGGCAGGTTCAGGTCGTTCGCCATCGTGCGGACGACGGCCAACTGCTGCCAATCCTTCTCCCCAAAGAAGGCGAAGGCCGGGCGGACCATGTTCAGCAGCTTGAGCACCACGGTCGCCACGCCGTCGAAGTGATTGGGCCGGTGGGCACCTTCCAGCGTGTTCGTCAGCGGTCCGCCGACGCGCACGGTCGTGGCGATCCCGCCGGGGTGCAGGTGCTCGTCGGGGTACATGTCGCGGACGCTCGGGGCGAACACGACGTCGGCGCCGGCCTCCCGGCAAAGCTTCAGGTCCGCCTCCAGCGTGCGGGGATACCGCTCGAGATCTTCGCCGGGCCCGAACTGCGTGGGGTTCACGAAGATCGACACGACGACCGTTCCGCCCTTCACCCTTCGCATCGCTGCGGCCGCCCGCTCGATCAGGGTCGCGTGGCCCGCATGCAGGGCGCCCATCGTCGGCACGAACGCCACCGGCGGGAGACGGCCCTGCAGGACGTCCCCCACGCCGGGGGCGAACGTCAGTTCTTCCAGACCGCGGGCGAGGGTGAGCCCCGCCGGGCCGTCCAGTTCGTCGTCAGAGGAGGCCGTGGCGCTCACAGCTTGTAGCTCGCCGGGTGGAAGTCGCGGTCGGTGAGGCGGACGTCGCCTTTGATGTCTGTGTAGGTGTAATCCTCGGCGAGGACCGGTTCGCCGCCGCCGCGGCGGAACTCGTACTGCTGCAGGCGAACGGGCAGCTTCGTTTCCTTATCCATCCACAAGCGGGTGCGGGCGAAGCGGAACTCGTGCCGGGGGATCGGGTGACTGGACTCGATCACCACGACCGGACGTCCGTCCAGTTGGGCGTCGGCGTAGTATTTGACGTCGCACTCGCCGTAGCGGGACTCCGTCGTCCACTGCTGCACAATCTTGCGGGTGAGGTTCGCCAGACCGGCCCGGGTGATGGGGTGACGGCTGTTCGCCGAGACCAGGGCGCTGTCCGGCGCGAGGCTGACGGTCCCGGCGAGGCTGGAGATCCCCGCGGCCTCCCGGACCAGCATCTTGCCGTCGTTGGCCCCCTCGACGTAGAGCACCTGCCGGCCGGCGTTCTCCGGGTTGGTGAACTGCAGGTAGACGCTGAACGGCTCCGCCCGGAACTTCATGCGGGCCTCGTTCTCGACCGGCTTGCCGTCCACGATCTCGCGGCGCTTCAGCGTCGCGGTGTAGGAGGGCAGGGACTCCGCCGCCTTCAGGCTCACCTTGGCGTACTGGAGGGCCTTCTCCAGCGGGTGCGCCTTCGCCGCCGCGCCTTGCTGACCTGCGTCCTGGCCGCGGGCGACGTCCGGCAGGCTCCCGCCGATCAACACGGCCAGCCCGACCGGCGCCGCGAGCAGAATCGGCGCGGCCCACCGCACCAGCGGGGACGCCGCGGGCGGGGGGGCGGACGACCGGAGGGACCGGGACGATCCGACGGGGCGGGGCGGGCGAGAGACGACCGGGCGACTCATGGCGGTGGAATCGGGGCGTGGAGGGCCGAAGGATTGTCCGGGCCGCCCGCTCCCCCGGCAATTCGCCGGGGGGAATCGCGGGCGGCGACTGGGTCGCGGCGGATGTCAGTCTTACAACTGGGGGGAGGAATCTGACGCAGGGGCCTTGAACTTTCCGGCTCCGGAGCGATCCTCCTCGCCCGACGTCCGGGCGCCGTTCGCCGCGCCCCGACTCTCGACGCAACCCTCGTGCCATGGCTAGAGGAATCCCCCCGGATTCTCGCCTCCAGCGGTACGCCGGTTGCATCCTCCCCCGCCGGAGACCCGGCCGCCTCGCGGTCGCCTCTCCCCGGGTTCCTCGATCGACCGCCGCCGGCGGTTCGCCTCGTGTCCGACCCGCGTTCCCGCCGGTGGTTTCGCCGGCACTCCGTGCATCCCAATGTCCGTCAGGAGGCGGCCGCGATGCGTGACGCCCACGGTCCATTTTCGACGCTTCTGCTGACCGCCCCGCTGCTGGTGGTCCCCACCCTCGCCGCGATCGGTCTGCCGGGGATGGACGCGGCCTCCGGTCGCCCCGGGCTGACCTTGGGCGAAGCCGGAGACGAGGACGCAGCGGACCTGTTTGCGGAGGAAGGCTTTGACGACGCCTTCGCCGGCGGCGTCGACGGCCGCCTCGGCGAAGCCGCGGACGAACTCCCCCCCGCCGCCGAGGGCGTCCGCTGGGCGGGCGGCGAACCGACGCAGACCTTCGGCGACGATCCGCTGTTTCCCGGGGCCGTTTCCACCGCGAGCGGTTCCTCGGGCGACGTCGCGGCCGAGTCCCCGATCGCCAGCCTGGTGCCCGCCGACCCGACGCGGCCGACCGCCGCCCGCACCGCGGAGGCCGACGAGGTCTCGGCCGCCAGCGTGCGTTTGATCATCGCTCAACTGGAAGAGCTGGGGGCGGAGCGACTCGATCAGGAAGCCTCCGGCGATCAGTTCTACTTCGGCTGCACGCTGGCGAGTGCCGCCGGGCCGGGCGGGCCGAAGGTGGACCGGCGGTTCGAGGCCGAGGCCGACACGCTCGCCGAAGCGGCCGGCGACGTACTCGCCCAGGTGCGCCGCTTCCGCGTGGCGACCGCCGGCGGGGCGGAGACCGGCGATCTGGCCCTCGCCGAACCGGCCCGTTGAATCGCGGCCGCTCGGCGTTCTCCGCCCCTGACCGATTCGCTCCGGGGTGGCGGTCGACGGCTTCGGAGCGGGTACGCGTCGCACGGTTTGCGGCCCCGCGGCGGCGGGAGAACGTGGCGACGGCGAAACTCGCCCGGCTGGAAGCGGCTCTGATGGCGGCGGACCGGCCGTTGTCGACCCGGCGGCTGGCGGAGGCCGCCTCGCTGATCGATTCGAAAGAGGCAGCGACCTTGCTGGAGGCCCTCAACGCCCGCAACGACGCCGCCGGCACCGCGTTCCGCGTCGAACGCGTCGCCCGTGGCTGGCGGTTGCTTACCCGGCGGCATCTCGCCCCGTGGCTGGATCGGCTGCACGCCCGGCCGACGGTGCATTCGCTGTCGGCCCCGCTGTTGGAGACGCTCACCGTCGTCGCCTACCGCCAGCCCTGCACCCGGGCCGACGTCGACGCCGTCCGCGGCGTGCAGAGCGCCGACCTGCTCAAACAACTGCTGATCGACAAGAAACTGATTCGCACCGCCGGCGAGGAGCAGACCCTCGGCCGGCCGTTCCTGTACGAAACGACGCCCAAGTTTCTCGAGACGTTCGGCCTGAAAAGTTTGGCCGAGCTCCCGGACGTCGAAGGTTTGCCGCGGCCCGCATAGGTCGGGGGCGGCGTTAGCCGCGATCGGGGAACCCGCATTCCCCGGTCGCGGCTGACAATACGTCGGCGGCGATCGCCGCCATCGGACGCACCGCGCCCGCGGCGGAGCAGGGGACCCGCACCCAGCCGTCGCCCGTCGCCAGTTCCGCGTACACGGCGGCGACGCGGGACAGGTAGGCGGAGTCCGCCTCCTGCAGGTCGGCCGCTTTGTCCGTGTAGTCCCGCCGGGCCTTCGCGGCGATCAACTGGGTCGCCAGCGGAACGGGCAGGTCCAGCCAGACGGTCGCGTCGGGGCGGGGCAGGGCGTTCAGGGCGAACTCCACGTGCTCGATCCGGCGGATCAACTCCGTCCGCTCCGCCCCCTCCCGCTTTGCCCCCTGATGGGCGACGTTACTGGCGACGTAGCGGTCCAGCACGACGAACTCGTGTTCCGCGAGGGCCGCTGCGAGGACCGGCAGCGACTCCAACCGATCCCCGGCGAACAGCAGCGAGGCGAGGAACGGGTCCACCGCCTCCAGCGAGCCGAACCGACCGTTCAGAAAGTCGCCGATGCGGGCCCCGAAGAACGTTTCGCTGTAGCGGGGAAAGCTCAGCAGGGAGGCGCTACGGCCGGCGGCGATCAGGGCGTCGACCAGCAACCGGGACTGCGTGCCCTTGCCGGACCCGTCGACGCCCTCAACAGCGATCAGGCGGGCGGTCATCGGTCGACCCGTCGGGCGGTCAGGCCGGATTCGCTCTCGGCCTCGACCATCCCATGCACCAACCGGCTCTCGTCCGCGGCGAAGTCGCCGGGCAGGTCGACGGGGCAGAAGAAACGGTCCGTGCCGCGGACCCAGCCGGGACGGTCGGGGACGGGGCGTTCGACCAAAACCTCCGTCGGCCGGCCCACGCGGGAGCGGTAGACCTCACGGGCCAGGCCGCGCTCGAACTCGCCGAGGCGGGCGACCCGTTCCTTCTTCACGTCCCCCGGCACCTGGTCCGGCATCGTCGCGGCGGGGGTGCCGCGGCGGGCGGAGAAGGGGAAGACGTGCACCTTTACGTAGCCGGCCCGCTCGCAGGCGGCGAGGGTTTCTTCAAACTCCGCCTCCGTCTCGCCGGGGAAGCCGACGATCACGTCCGTGGTGAAGGCGACCTCGCCCAGCACATCCCGCATACGGTCCAGTTTTTCGAGGAACCGGCCGATGCGGTAGCGGCGCCGCATCCGCTTGAGGACCGTGTCGCTGCCGGATTGCATCGAGGGATGGAACTGCGGGCAGAGGCGTTCGCAGTCCGCGGCGGCTTTGAGGAAATCGTCGTGGATCTCCGCGGCCTCCACGCTGGAGAGCCGCATCCGCCAGTCGCCCGGGATCCGATCCAGCTCCCGGAACAGGTGCCAGAGGCGATAGGGAGCCTTCCCGCTGCGGCCGCGGGTCGATTCGACCCCGTAGTGGCCGATGTGAATGCCGGACAGCACGACCTCGCGGTAGCCGTTCGCCACCAGTCGCTTCACTTCCTCCACGATCGACGCCGCCGGGCGGGTCCGCAGCCCAGGCCGCACCTGCGGGATGATGCAGTAGGTGCACTTCAGGATGCAGCCGTCCTGCACCTTGACGAACGCCCGGTGCCGGCCGTCGAAGGCGCTGATCCCGTCCGGCCGGTTCAGCAGGCCGAGGCGGTCGAAGACGTCCGGTAGCTCGCGCTTGTCGGGGACGACCTCCGCGACGTTCGGCAATTTGGCGACGGCCTGCGGATCGCGGGTGGCGTAGCAGCCCATCACCACAGTGCGGGTGTTGGGGTTGTCCTTGGCCAGTCGCCGCACCAGCTGACGGCCCTTCTTATCGCCCGCCGCGGTCACGGTACAGGTGTTGACGACGCACAGGTCGGCGCCCTCGCCGTCGCCGGCTTCCCGGTAGCCATTGGCCAGCAGAGTCTCGCGGACCAGTTGCGTTTCGTACTGATTCACCTTGCAGCCGAGCGTCACCAACCGGCAGGTCGGGGCGGCGCCGTCCGTCGCGGCGGCGCTCGCTGCGGGGGCAGGGGACGGGGCGGCGGTGAGGACGGGAAGCTGCACGGGGGCCGAATCGGGGCGCGGGGTTTGCCAGAGATGGCGCCGCGGCTTGGGGGGGCGGGTCGGGAAGGGGATGATGCGGGGGTTGATAGTACCGCCCCCGGATCGGTCCGAAACCGTCATGTGCGTCTCCCTGCTGCTGATCGCCGCGCTCGCCCAGTCCGAACCCGCAGTGCCCGCGGGGAGCGGGACCTTCGCCCGGGCCGCGGTCGCCGCGGATCACCCCGCCGCCGCGGCGGCGGGGGCGGAAGCCCTGCGGGCCGGCGGAAACGCGGTGGACGCCGCGGCGGCGACGAGTCTGGCGCTGTCGGTGGTGCGGCCGTACTCCTGCGGGCTGGGCGGGGGCGGGTTTCTCCTCTTCTACGACGCCGACGGCGGCCCGGACGAGGGCGGCGTGTGCCGGGCGCTGGACTACCGGGAGGTCGCTCCCGCCGCGGCGACCCGCGACATGTTCCTGGACGACCCCGAGGGCAGCCGCCGCGGGGGGAAGGCCGTCGCCGTGCCGGGCACCGTCGCCGGGTTGCACTTCGCCCAATCGGAGTGGGGCGAACTGGCGTGGGCGGACGTCTGCGCCCCGGCCGTCCGCCTCGCCCGGGAGGGGGTGCCGCTGGACGAGCACGACCGCGCCCAGCGGGCCGATTTCATCAAGGGGTTTGAGGCGAACCCGGCCCTGAAGACGCGGTTCGCCGCGTTCTGGACCGACTACCTGTTCGCCGGCGTCCTGCCGGGGACGGGGGAGCCGGTTCCTTCGCCGCAGCTCGCCCTGCTGGAACGGATCGCCGCGGAGGGGCCGTCAGCGTTTTACGCGGGGCAGGGAGCCGCGTCGCTGGTCGCCGCCGTGCAGGCGGCCGGCGGAGGGCTGACCGAAGCGGATCTCGCCGCCTACAAACCGCGATTGGTGGAACCGCTGGCGGGGACGCTCGACGGCGTCACGCTGCACGTGATGCCGCCGCCCTCCTCGGGCGGGATCGCGATGCTGGAGACGCTCAATCTGCTCACGGCCCGGGAGCGGATCGCCGGGCGGGTCGAACCGGACTCCGCCGCGGGCCGGCACCGGCTGGTCGAGGCGCTGAAGCACAGTTTCGCGGACCGGGCGGCGTTCCTCGGCGACCCGTACCACGCCGTCCGGCAGGGGACGCCGCTGCCGACGGCGCGGCTGGCGTCGCCGGAGTACGCGGCGGCGTTGGCGGCGAAGATCGACCCGACCCGCACCTTTCCCCCCGCGCATTACGGCCGCATCGCCCCGACGCCGGACGCGGGGACGAGCCACCTGTCCGTCATCGACGCCGCCGGCAACGCCGTCGCCTGCACGGAGACCATCAACCTGATCTTCGGCAGTCTGGTGGCGACCGCCGACGGCGTGGTGTTGAACAACGAGATGGACGATTTCGCCGCGATCCCCGGCAGGCCGAACGCTTTCGGACTAATCCAGAGCGAGGCGAACGCCGTCGGGCCGGGGCGGGTGCCGCTCTCCAGCATGTCGCCGACCATCGGCGTCCGCGACGGTCAGGCCGTGCTGGCCGCGGGGGCCAGCGGCGGGCCGCGGATCATCACCGCCACCCTGCAGACCGTGCTGAACCGGGTGCGGGGCGGGATGAGCCCCGCCGCGGCGATCACCGCCCCGCGGATGCACCACCAATGGGCGCCGAACTGGCTGGAGGTGGAGCCGGAAGCCTACGAACAGGTGCGGCGGGAACTGGAGCCGCTCGGTCACGAGGTTCGGGAGCGGGCGGCGCTCGGGGCGGCCCAGATGGCGGTGCGGAACGCCGACGGCACGCTCTCCGCCGCCGCCGATCCGCGCAAGGGCGGGGGGGCCGACGGCTTCTGAGCAGGCCGCGACGGAGGGCCGAACCGGCTCGAACCCGGGCTTCGCCTCCGACGAATCGCGCCTCCGGCCCCGAGGCGGGGCTATAGTGGAAAATGGTTTCCCGATCCGGCGCGCCGCCGGATCGGTCGTTTGTGCAATCGACGAAGGCGGTGAGGCGATGGCCGAATCCGACGCGCCCCCCGACGTTCACGCTGAAGCCGCTTCCTCCATGGAGGGCAGCGGCCGCAGCGCCGTGGACGGATTCGACCTCGTGGAGAAGGTCGCCTCCGGCGGGGCCACGGTCATCTGGGAGGCCCTGGAGCGGGCCAGCGGGCAAACGCACGCCCTCAAACTGCTTCAGCCCTCGCTGATCAAGGACAAGGATCAGGTCGCGACGCTCAAGCACGAGCAGAAGGTCGGTTCCTCGATGAATCACCCGAACGTGATTCACACCGGGGGGTTCTTCAAATCGAAGACGAACGTGTACCTGGTGATGGAGCTCTTCAAGTATCCGAACTTGAAGGCGGGGCTGAAGAACAACCCCACGGAACTCCGGGCGAACGTGCAGAAGATCGTGGAGGGGGTCTGCCAGGGCCTGTCCCACATGCACGAAAAGGGCTGGCTCCACCTGGACCTCAAACCGGACAACCTGTTGGTCACGCCGACCGGCGAGGTGCGGGTGATCGACTTCTCGCTGTGCGAAAAACCGGCGGGGGGCTTGGCGGCGCTGTTCGGCGGCAGTTCCGTGATCCGGGGCACCCGCACCTATATCGCCCCGGAAACGATCCTCAAAAAGCCGAAGACCGCCGCCACGGACGTCTACAGTCTGGGGATCACGCTGTTCGAACTGCTGACCGGCCGTCCCCCGTTTGCGGGAAACGATCCGAGCCACATGCTCCGGCAACACCTCAAGGAGGCGGTGCCCCCGGCCAGTTTCTTCAACGACAACGTCACCCCGGAGGCCGATCGGCTGCTCGCGAAGATGCTCGCCAAAAAGCCCAAGGATCGGCATCAGTCGCCGACCGAGGTCTTCGCAGAATTCCGCAGCACGACGCTCTTCAAAAAGGACCCGCAGGAACTGCTCGCCGAGATTAAGCGTCGGAAGGAGGAGGAGGAGCTGCAGGGGGCCAGTCTGCTCGACAGCCGGGCCGACGCCGTCCGGACGCAAAAGGGCATCAAGGCGCCGGCCAAGGCGGCGGCCCGGCAAGCTCGCCGCGCGGACGTCGGCGGCGAGGCGAAAAAGGCGGCCGCCCGCACGGCGCAGCGGCAACCGCAACCGCCGCAGGCCCCGCCCCCCGGTATGCCCCAAGGCTACCCACCGGGCTATCCGCCGCCCGGGTACTACCCGCAGCCGCAGTTCGCTCCGCAGCCGCAATACGCTCCGCAACCCTACGCCCAAGGGCCGCCGCCGGGCCAGTTCCCGCCCGGGGCCTATCCGCCGCCACAGGGACAGCCGAACCAGGGGCAGCCGAACCAAGTTCAGCCGCCCCAGGCCCAACGGCCTCCGGGCCAGCCGCCGCAGGGTCAGCCGTCGCAGGGCCAACGGCCGCCGGGCCAGCCGGGACCGGGTCAGCCGTCCCAGCGCCCGCCGGCGCCGGCGGGCGCTCCGCAGGCGCAGCCGGCAATCAAAATCGTGCCGTCGGGCCCGCAGGTGCAGGTTCCCGGCCTGACCCGTCCGACGGACGCCCAGCACGCCAGCCAGAAGCAGCACGCCAGTCAGAAGAACGCCTCCGAGGAAGAGGACCTTCCGCTGATGACCGAACTGCCGGAGATCCTCTGAACGATTGAGGCGACCCCGTCGCCGCCGTGAACCGCCGTTCCGCAGGGGGGCGGTCGGGGCGCCGCGGAGCGGGGCGGTGGACTGGGCGATCCGGGACCGCGGTCGTAGACTCGGCGACCCCGCCGCTGGCGGGTTCCCGTTCCGTCCGGTCGCGTGATGCCCCCCGCCCCCCTGTTGCCGTTCGAGCGGCCGATCCGCCAGCTCGAAGAAAAACTCGCCGCCTTGGAGGCGGATCCCGATCCCTCGACGCACCTGCGTGACGCCGTCCGGGCGTTGCGGCGGGAGATTCGAGAGAAGACCCGCGAGGTGTTCGGCGGCCTCGACGCCGCCCAAACGGTGAAGGTCGCCCGCCACGCGGAGCGGCCCCAGACCCGCGACTATATCGAGCTGGTCTTCGACGAGTTCGTCGAACTGCACGGCGACCGGGCCTTCGGCGACGACCGGGCGATCCTCACCGGCTTCGCCAAGCTGGACGGACAGCGGGTGTTGTTGGTCGGCCAGCAGAAGGGCCGCACGCTCAAGGAACGCACCGAGTGCTACTACGGCTGCGCCCACCCGGAAGGCTACCGCAAGGCGCTGGAGAAGATGCGGCTCGCCGAGAAGTTCGGCCTGCCGATCGTCTGTCTGATCGACACCCCCGGCGCGTACCCGGGCGTCGGCGCTGAGGAGCGCGGCCAGAGCTACGCGATCGCGCTGAACCTCCGCGAGATGGCTCGGCTGAAGACGCCGATCGTCTGCTGCGTGATCGGCGAGGGCGGCAGCGGCGGAGCGCTGGGCATCGGCATCGGCGATCACGTCGCCGTGCTGCAGTTCGCCTACTATTCCGTCATCAGCCCCGAGGGCTGCGCCGGCATCCTGTATCGGGCCGAGGGCGGCGCGACGCCGGCGAACGTCGACCGGGCCGCCAACGCCCTGAAGTTCACCAGCGAGCACCTGCTGAGGTTCGGCATCATCGAGGAGATCGTCGAGGAGCCGCCCGGTGGCGCCCACCGCGATCACCGGGCCGCGGCCGGGGCGCTGAAGGAGGCTCTCGGCCGGGCCGTCCGCGAACTCGCCGATCTCCCGGCCGACGAACTGCTGAACCGCCGCTACGAACGCTTCCGCAGGATCGGCCAGTTCGAGGAACTTGCCGCCGCGGGGGAGGCCGTCCCGACGGAGGCCGAGGCGGTCGCCGCGGAGTGATTCGCCGTCCCGTTCGCGGGATACGAACAACGTCCGATAATGCCCGTTATGTCAAGCTGGGTCTGATTCCAGCCCTGTGAGGATAGGGTTTGCGGCGATCGGCCGCCGCGGCCGCGACGTTGCGGCCGGCGGTCGGACCGGGTTCTCAGCGCCGCGGCGCCGTCTCCCCCGGCCGGGCCGTGCGGGCGGTCAGGCGGCGGGTGATCCGCTCCCGCAGCGTGGTCGCCTTGGTGGTGACCGGGTCCGGGTCCGGCCCGGCGGCCGGGCCGCGGAGGTCGGCGAGCCAGTCTTGGAGCACGTCGATTGCCGCGTCCTCCGGCACGGGACCGAGCGTCCGGGCGGACTGCTGGCGGATCATCGCCTGCACGTTCTCGTCCCGGTTGTAGATCGCGGCGATCTCCGCAATCAGTTCCTGCCGCGTCGGTTGAGTCGCGGCCGGGTCGGCGCCGGGCTGGGCCGGGTCGCTGAGGAAGTTGTCCAGTCGCACGCCCAACCCGTCCTCGACCCGACGGCGGGCGGCGTTGGTCGCCGATTCGGTCAGCGAGTCCGTGAGGTTCCGCCGCGTCTCCTCGGGCACGTCGTTCCACAGGTCACGGGCCACGGTGCCGGCTTCGTTCCGCAGGCGGTCCGCGTTCAGTCCGCCGTCGTCGAACCAGTCGCCCCCTTCCCCCGGCGCCGATCCGAAATCGCCGCGGGTCGAGTCGCCGAAGGACCCGTCGCCGCTGACCGGACGCCCGTTGAGGCGGTCCGCATTGGTCCGCGGGTCGACGCCCCATCCGAACGGATCGCGGCCGGAGCCATCGCCTGCCGGGTTCGAACCACCCCCCGCGAGCGGCCCCTGCGTCGAGTCGCCTCGCGGTTCGACCCAGGGATCGCCGGGGCTGGTCTCGCCGAACCCGTCGAAGTCGCCGAACTCGCCGGAGCCTTCGCCGAAGGGGTCGTCGCCGAACAGGTTGCCGGGGTCGTCGCTGCCGTCGGCGAGCTGACCGCCGTGGAACTCCTCCTCAAAGCCGTGGAACTCGTCCAGGTGCGGTTTGAGAACCTTGCCCAGCTCCTCCGGGAACACCGGCGAGAGCTTGTCCATCACCACCGCCGCGGCATGCCCGCTGTGGGACGCCAACACGATCGGACGCAGCGTTTCCGACAGCGTGACGGCGAAGAACGTGACGACGACGGCGATGCCGCCTCCCTTGAGCAGGCCGACCACCCCGCCGAGGTGCCGGTCGTAGTCCTCGAACTTCGCCTTCTCCAGTCCGTTCTGCATCGCCCGGGCGACGGCGAAGCAGAGGAACGAGCAGGCGACGTAGAGCAGCAGCATCGAGACCCACCGGTTCAGCGGCGGGTCGATCTTCAGGTAGGGCGCGATCGCCAAGGAGGCGGTCTCCGCGAACACGAAGCAGAGCACCACCGCGGCGATCCCGGCGAGCTGCCAGAGGAAGCCTTTTTTGGCCCCCCGGATCATGCAGAACAGCAGAATGGCGGCGACGGCGAGGTCGTACCACATGGGTCGAGTCGTCCTGACGGAACGGCGTGCGCAGCCCCGGTCCTCCGGAGCGAATCCGACCACGGTATCGGATCAACCGGATGGACGGGAAGGGCGGTTGGTGCGCGAGGGTTTCGCGGGCCGCTCCGATCCCGGAGAGCCCGGGCGCCCGCCTCAGAACCGCTTGCGGCTGTCCAGCAGCAGGGTGACCGGGCCGTCGTTCGTCAGCGAGACCGCCATGTCCGCCCGAAAGACCCCCGTGGCGACGAACAGCCCGCCGCCGCGCAGTCGCTCGCAAACGGTTTGGTAGAGCCGATCCGCCTCCGCCGGCGGGGCCGCCGCGGTAAAGCTCGGCCGGCGTCCGGTCCGGCAGTCGCCCAGCAGCGTGAACTGGCTGACCACCAGGGCCCCCGCGGGCGGTTCGCCCGCCGCCGCCTCCCCGGCGTCTCCCGCGACATCGGCGACGGAGCGGTTCATCTTGCCGTCCGCGTCGGGGAAGATCCGCAGCCCGGCGATCTTCGCGGCGAGCCACTTCGCGTCCGTTTCGGCATCGCCCTCCTCCACGCCCAATAGGACGAGCAAGCCGCGGCCGACGGCGCCCACGACCTCGCCGTCGACCGTCACCGACGCCTCCGACACCCGTTGCACGACCGCCCTCATACCCGGTTCTCCGCCGTCGAGAACCGCCCGGGGGCGAGCCCCCCCAATGGCGTCTGCGGGGGGCGATCTTCGATCAGATCCGCGACGATCGCGGCAGTGCCGGGGCTCTGTTGCAGGCCGTCGCGGAAGTGGCCGGCGGCGAGGAACAGGTTCTCGAACTCGCCGCCCTCCGAATGCGGCACGCGGCCGAGCAGCGGGTTGCCGTCCGGCGTGCCGGGACGCAGGCCCGCCCAGCAGCGTTCCACCGACGCCTCCCCCAGCGCCGGCACGAGGGCGGCGGCGAAGTTGAGCAGTCCGGCGAGGCCCGCCGCCGTGGTGACCGGGTGGAAGCCGACCTCCTCCTGCGTCGCCCCGACGACCGTCCGGCCGTCGGCCCGCGGCACGAGGTAGCGGGCTCCGCATTCCACGACCGGGAGGAACGGCCGGGCCGGCGTGCGGAGCAGCGCGATTTGCCCCCGCACCGGACGCACGGGGGCGGCGAACCCCGTGTCCGTCAGCAGCCCGCCGGTCCACGCCCCGCCGCACAGCAGGACGGACCCGGCGTCGATCCACTCCCCGGCGTGCGTCGTGACGCCGACAGCCCGCCCGCCCGCCAGACGGACGGCGCCGACGGGCGCCCCTTCGCGGATCTCCAGTCGCTCGCCCCCCGCCGCACGCAACGCGCGCAGCAGGCGGGGGTTGCGGACCTGCCCGGCGTCCGGCAGCCGCACGACCGCGGCGACGTCGCGGGACAGAAACGGGGCGTCGAGCCGTTGTTCGTCCTCAGAGATCCGCTCAGCCCGGATGCCGTGGCGGTGAAACGCGGCGACGGCGTGCTCCGCCGCGTCCGCGGGGAAATCGCCGCCCAGATCCGGGTGGGAGACGTGCAGCGACCCGTGCCGTTCGTAGCCGATGTCCACGCCGGTCGACCCTCGCAGCATCGCGGTCCAGTCGTCCCAGCGCGCGTGGGAGAGAGCCCGCAGCCGGTCGCGGGGGCTCTCAGCGTGTTCTAGCGACGCCGGCGGCAGCATGCCGGCGCCGGCCCAACTGGCGGCGCCGGTCCGGGAGGCGACGGCGTCGCGTTCCAGCAGGAGGACCGATCGTCCCCGGCGCGCGAGTTCGACGCCGCAACTCAGCCCGATCACCCCGCCGCCGACGATCAGCACGTCCGGCGAAGGCATCTGGGGCGAGGAATCAAAACGAAACGGGGCGGGACGGGGGCAGTGTACGCCCCCGCCCCGCCCCATTCCCATCCGGCGCCGCGACTCATCGCCGCCCGCCGTGGGCCCCCAGCGTCAGCGAGCCGCCGCCGCCAACCGGGCGGCCAACTGGGCCGGGGCGGCGCCGTAGACCTGCCACAGGGCGGCGGCCCCGCCGTCGCCGCGGTCTCGGTACCCGCCGCGACGCATGTTGTTGTTCATCATCGCCGGTTCCTCGGCCGGGGCGGCGGCGGCCATCACGTCCAGCAACTGGCCGAGTTTTTTGTCGCCGCCGTTGCTCCGCAGCACGGAGACCAGCGCGGCGCCGACGGCGGGCATCTCCTCCGGGGCGAAGGTTCCGTTTTTGAGCAGGTCGTCCGGCTTCGACAGCCGGGAGAGCGCCCCCGGCAACTGGTCGGCCATCGCCCGCAGGGCCGGGTTCTGGGGGTCGACCTCGAAGGCGAGCGCCGGGCCGAGCCCCGCGGACAGCCAGGAAGGCACGTCGCCGCCCCGGCCCTGCATGGCGGCTTCGGCGAGGCCGAAGATCACGTTCGCCCGCATGCCCGGGTCGTCGCGGGTGGCGTCGTCCCGCAGATCCTGAAGGGCGATGTAGGCGTCGCTGCCGTCGGCGGGCACGGTGGCGTCCGCGGTGACGTTGGCCGGCACCTCGAACAGGCCGTGGGCGGCGGCGTGGAACTCCTGGTAGTCGAACCGGCTTTTCATGACGAACACGGTCAGCGGGCCGCGGCCGCCGAGGCCGTCTTCCCCGGCCAGCGGGGCGAGGCGGGCGGCGTCCGTCTTGATCCAGCCGGCGATCTGCTCCAGCCGGGATTCGTCCACGTTGCCGATCAGGATCAGCCCCCCGGTCGCGGCCGATTCGCCGGCGGGGACCTCGACGACCGAGGGCGTGGAGCGCCGCAATGCCTTCTTGAACAGTTCGTTCGCCCGCTCCCGCCGGGAGGCGGCGAGTTCCTCGTCGCTCATTTTCGCCATCGCTGCCCGCAGCAACTGGGCTTCCGTGGGGACCAGCAGACGCATCGGGGCGCCGGGGTCGCCTTTGTCCAGTTTGGCGCCGGCGACCGCCCAGTCACGGGCGTTCTCCCACTGGCTCCGTTTGATGCGAGCGTTGCCGGGCGGCATCTTGGGCTGCTCGACCTGTCCCATCAGCCGGATCATCCGGCCGCCCTCCGGGTCGTCGGTGTCGACGTAGCCGCTGTCCATCAGCTCCTGATAGCTGTTCATGGAGAACCCGCCGCGGGACTGGCCGTTCATGTGGCAGCGCCCGCAGGAGTTCACCAGCGTGGGGGCGACGTCCTTGGAAAAGGTGAGCCCCCCCGCCCCGCCGCCGTCCGTCGCGGCGCCGGCCATCGCCCCGCCGTCTCGGTTCATGCTCATGGCGGGCATGGCGGCGTCGTCCGCGGGCATGTCCGTTATCTCCGGGTGCGGCTCCTCGACGATCGGCGCGGCACCGGGCTCGAGGGCGGTGCGGGCTTCGGCGAGGTCTTCCTCGATCAACTCGGCGTAGCGTTCGCCCTCCAGACCGCCGGCGTCTTCCTTCAGCTTGGCGAAGCGGGCCTCCACCTCGGCTAGCAGCTCTTTGGCGTCGTCGGTGACCCCGCGTCGCAACAGGCCGCCCAGCCGCACCGCATCCCGCTTCAAGCTTGCCAGTTCGACCCGCTGGGCCCGGGTCAGGTCGGTCCGCCCCTCAGCGGGACTGGGCGTGACGGCGACCGCGGCGACGACGCCGAGGGCGACGGCGGCCGCGAGGAGACGGGAACGGGGCGGGCGCATCGGCAGGGGCTGGGAAGGAGGCGACGGGCGGTGCGGAACAGTGATTGTAACCGGATTGCGGACCGCAAGGTTCGCCGCGATCCGAGCCGCTGCCGTTAGAATCGGCCGATGCCCGCCGCTCAATCCCCCCCCCTGCCCCCCGAGCTCGCCGAGAAACGCGATCGGCTGCTGGACGCGTTGCGCACACTGGGCCGGGTCGCGGTGGCGTTCAGCGGCGGGGTGGACAGCGCCGTCGTCGCCAAAGCCGCGGCGCTGGCCTGCGGAGAGGACGCCGTCGCCGTCACCGCGGACAGCCCCAGCCTCGCGTCCGGCGAGTTGGAGACCGCGTCCTCCGTCGCCGCGGCGATCGGCATTCGGCATCGGGTGTTGAGGACGAACGAGTTCGCCTCCCCGGACTACCTCGCCAACGCCTCGGACCGCTGCTTTCACTGCAAAAGCGAGCTCTACGATCGCCTCGGCGAGCGGCTGTCCGAACTGAACGCGGACGCCGTGGTCAACGGGGCGAACGCCGACGACGTCGGCGACCATCGCCCCGGCATGCGGGCCGCGAGCGACCGCGGCGTTCGCAGCCCCCTGCTGGAGTGCGGCGTCACGAAGGCCGAGGTGCGAACCTTGGCGAAGGCCTGGGGCCTGCCAGTCTGGGACAAGCCGGCCAGCCCCTGCCTGAGCAGCCGCATCGCCTACGGCGTGCCGGTGACCGAGGCCCGCGTCCGCCGCGTCGACGCCGCTGAAGCGTGGTTGAAAGAACGATTCGACCTACGGGAGTGCCGCGTCCGCTGCGAGGCGAACGACCTGGCCCGCGTCGAAGTCCCCCGCCCCGCCCTGCCCCGCGTCGTCGGCGAGGCGGCAACGGTCAGCGAGGAACTGAGACGACTGGGCTTCCGCTACGTCACCCTCGATCTGGAGGGCTTTCGCAGCGGAAGCCTGAATGCGGCGCTTACGCCGCTGACCCTCACGCCGCCGCGCTGACGCCCGGGACCGGGTAGCCGCGGGCGAACTCGGTGACGGCTTCGTGGGTGCGCTGCAAGAGGGCCTCGTCCTCCGGATTGGAGAGCACTTCGAGGATCCACGCGGCCACCCGCTTCATCTCGTCCTGTTTCATGCCGCGGGTCGTCAGGGCGGCGGTGCCGAAGCGGATGCCGGACGGGTCCATCGGCTTGCGGGGGTCGAACGGGATCATGTTCTTGTTGACGGTGATCCCGGCGGCGTCGAGGGCCTTCTCCGCGATCTTGCCGGTGGTCCCGACGGTGGTGACGTCGCAGAGCAGGAGGTGGTTGTCCGTGCCGCCGGACACCAGCGTCACGCCGCCGGCCGCCAGGGCTTCGCCGAGGACTTTGGCGTTGTCCATCACCTGCTGGGCGTACTGCTTGTACTCCGGTTGCAGAGCCTCCTTGAAACAGACCGCTTTGCCCGCGATCGCGTGCATCAGCGGGCCGCCCTGACTGCCGGGGAACACCTGCCGATCGATCGCCTTCGCCAGTTCCTCCCGGCAGAGAATCACGCCGCTGCGGGGGCCGCGGAGCGTCTTGTGCGTCGTGCTGGTGACGACGTCCGCGACCGCGACCGGGTCGTCGTGCAACTTCGCCGCGACCAGCCCGCTGTAGTGGGCCATGTCGACCAGCAACCTGGCGCCGACTTCCCGGGCGATCTCGGCGAAGCGGGCGTGCTCGATCTCCCGCGGGTAGGCGCTGGCGCCGGCGACGATCATCTTCGGCTTGTGCTCCCGGGCCAGCTTGGCGACCTGATCGAAGTCGATCCGGTGGTCGCTCTGCCGCACGCCGTAGTGCACGGGCTTGAAGAACTGCCCGCTGACGTTCAGGTGCATGCCGTGCGTCAGGTGCCCGCCGTGGGCGAGGTCCATCGCCAGGAAGGTGTCCCCCGGCTGCAGGATCGCGGTGAAGGCGGCGAAGTTCGCTTGGCTGCCGGCGTGCGGCTGGACGTTGGCATGCTCCGCCCCGAACAGTTCCTTGGCCCGGTCCCGGGCGAGGTTTTCGATCTGGTCGACGTATTCGCACCCGCCGTAGTAGCGGCGGCCGGGGTAGCCCTCGGCATACTTGTTCGTCAGGCAGGAGCCCTGCGCCTGCATCACCGCGGCGCTGGTGTAGTTCTCGCTGGCGATCAGTTCGAGGCCGTCGACCTGCCGGCCGCGTTCGCGCTCGATCGCGGCGAAGACTTCGGGATCGGCCTCCGGCAGCGAGGCGGTCTGGAGGCCGGAGTGAGGAGCGGACGAGGACATCGGGGGGCCGGTGAGGATCGCGCGGGGCGGGTGGAACGCCTAAACTACCGCCGAGAATCCCGGTCCGACACGCGGCCGCCCGCCACACCCTCCCGCTCCCCCGCCCGGCTCCCCCGTGCCCGCGGTATCCCTCCCACCCGCCGAACCGGCCGCCGCGGCGGAGCACGTCGACGGGGAAGAGGGCCGGGACGAACCCGTCGACTCGCCGTCGGCGGAGCCCGCGGAGCCGCCCCCTCTGGCCGGGGAGGTCGTCGCCTTCACCGGCACGCTGGCCAGCATGACGCACGCCGCGGCCGCCCGGCTGGTGGACGACCTCGGCGGGACGTTCACGGAACATTTGACCCGCGGCACGACGCTGCTGGTCGTGGGCGAGGAGGGCTGGCCGCTGGCGGACGACGGCGCCCCCACGGTGAAGTTCCGACACGCCGCCGAGTGGAACCGGACCGGCGAGGCGACCGTGCGGCTGCTCGCCGAGAGCGACTGGCTGCGGCTCGCCGGCCTCAGTTCTCCCTTGGGCGGCGATCTGGCAGCCGGGGTGCGGCGGCTGTACACGCCGGCGATGCTCTCCGGCCTGCTGGACGTCACGCCAGGCCGCATCCGCAGTTGGGCGCGGGACGGCCTGATCCGCCCGGTCAAGACGGTGCACCGGCTGCCCTACTTCGACTTTGCCGAGGTCGCCCGCACCCGCACCCTGGCCAAGCTGCTGGCGGCGGGGGTGTCGAAGGCGGACCTCGCCGCGGGGTTGTCGGCGCTGTCCGAGGTGTTCGGCGAAGAGGCGGTCGCGGCAGGGCGGCTCGATCTGCTGGCCCGCGACGGCCGGTTGCTGATCCGCGACGACGCCGGTCTGCGGGAGCCGGCGACCGGTCAGCGGGTGCTGGAGTTCGCCCCGGACGACCCGCATCGCACCGGCGACGCCCCCGACGAACCGCCCTCCCCCGCCCTGCTCCGCCTGCCGGACCCGGACGGCGGGCGGGCGGCCCGTCGCTCGGCCGCCGAGTGGCTGCGGCTGGGCGTGGAGCGGTTGGACGCCGACGACCCCGCCGCCGCGGAGCCCGCCCTGCGGGCCTGTCTGGCGAAGGAACCGACGCACCCGGAGGCCCACTTCCACCTCGCCGACGCCTTGTTCCGCACCGGCCGTCCGGACGCCGCCGCCGAACGCTACCGGGCCGCCACGGAGCACGACCCGCGGTACCTCGAAGCCTGGGTGCAACTCGGCTGCGTGCGGGCCAGCGGGGGCGAACACCGCTCCGCCGCCGCCGCGTTCCGCACGGCGCTGGAGATCCACGGCGACCTGCCGGAGGCCCACTTTCATCTTGCCGAAAGCCTGCACGCCCTCGGCGACGAGGGGGCGGAGCCGCATTACCGGGCCTACCTCGCCCACGACGACCGCGGCCCCTGGGCGCAACTGGCTCGCGCCCGCTTGAAAATGACGAACGACCTGCGTTAGCCGCCCTCTTGAAGAGGACGGCTAACCGGCGAGACCGAGGTCTTCGTAGATCGCCGCGTTGATCGCCCGATTGCGGCGCTGGTGCTTCGGTTCGCCGCACATCCCGTTGGTCGCCCAGGCGACGACGAGGTCGTTTTCGGGATCGCAGAAGGCCATCGAAGATTGGCTCCCCCCGTGCCCGAACGTCCGGGGCGAGCAGTGCGGCCCGAACCCGTACGGCACAGTGTCGGCCCCGTAGCGGTTCGAGTCGACGATCACCCCGAGGCCGAAGTCGACGACGTGGCCGAGCGTGCGATCGAACTCCCCGACGCGATGGCGGGCGGTCATCGCCTCGGCGGCCGTCTCACTGAAGAGCGGGAAGTCGCAGTAGGCTCGGCTCTCGTCGATTGCCGCGTAGAAGTCGCCGACGTTCCGGGCGGTCGCCCGCAGGGACGATCCCGGGGACGTTCGCGTGAGATGGGCGTCGGTCGACATCTCCGCGTCGACCAGTTCCCTCCCCTGCCGGCGGTACATCGGCGCCAGTCGCTGCCGCAGGGATTCAAGTTCCTCCGCGGCAAACTGAAACCGCAGGCCCTCCAGACACGCGGGAGACAGCAGCGCCCGTTCGATCCAGGCGATCATCGGCTCGCCGGTGACTCGGTTGACGATCTCTCCTAACAGGAACCAGGAGGACTTCGGATGGTAGCCGGCCGTGCGGCCGACGATCCAATCGTCCTCCAGGGGGGCGTCGCAGATTCGGCGGACGGATTCGTCCCAGTCGACCTCCGGGTAGGCTGGATCGGCGTTCGGCAGGCCGGCGGTGTGGGTGAGGAGATGGCGAACGGTGATACGACGCCGTTCGCCGTTCCCTTTCCCGAACTCCGGCAGGTGTCGCGTCACCGGGTCGTCCAACGCGATCTTCGGGTACGGCTGTCCCCCGCGGCCGTCGCAGAGCTTCACGATCGCCGCCGCCGTCACCGGTTTGCCGGCGGAGAGCCACAACATGAGATGGTCCGCCGTCAGCGGTTCGCCCGGCCGCGCCTCGCCGGTCGCCGCGTCGCAGAGGATCTCGCCGCGGTACTGCACGAACAGCTGCACCCCGTGGTGCAGGCCGTCGGCACGGCCCTGTTCGAGAACGGCGCGGGTCTGGGGGAGGGCGTCGAGGCTCATGCCCCGATCGTAACGCAGAGGCTCTGTAGAGCCTCTGCGTTACCGGCAGCGGATCGAGACGCTCGCGGCGTGGGCGGTGAGGGCTTCCTTCTCCGCCAAACGGATCACGTCGTCCGCGGCGGCCTGCAGGGCGGCTGCGTCGTAACGGATCACGCTGCTGCGTTTCAGAAAATCGTTCACGCACAGGCCGTTGGCGAAGCGGGCAGTGCCCCCGGTGGGCAGCACGTGGCTGGGTCCGGCGTAGTAGTCGCCCAGCGCCACCGGGGTGTGATGCCCGAGGAAGATCGCCCCAGCGTTGGTGATGCGCTCCGCCAGTCGCTCCGGGTCGGCGGTTTGGATGTGGAGGTGTTCGGTGGCGAGTTCGTCCGTCAGTTCGCAGGCCTCCGTTTCGTCCCGGGCCAGCACGCAGGCGCCGTACGCCTCCAGGCTCGGGCGAATCAGGTCCGCCCGGCTGAGCTGCGCCAGTTGGGTCTCCACCGCCGCCCGCACCGCGACGATCAGGGGTTCGTGCCAAGTGATCAGCACCGCGCTGCCGGGGCTGTGCTCCGCTTGGGCGATGAGGTCCGCGGCGACGAACTGCGGGTTCGCCGTCTCGTCCGCCAGCACGATCACTTCGCTGGGGCCGGCGATGGAATCGATTCCCACCGTCCCGAACGCCCGCCGCTTTGCGAGGGCCACGAACAGATTGCCCGGCCCGCCGATGAAGTCGACCGGCTTCACCCCCCCTGCCCCGTTCTTTGTCGGGGCGCCGTAGGCGAGGGCGGCGACGCCCTGGGCGCCGCCGGTGCGGAAGACCTCGGTCACGCCGATCGCTTTGCAGGTCGCCAGCAGGTCCGCGTTGTAGCCGCCGAAGGCGGTGGGCGGCACGGAGACGGCGATCTCCTTCACCCCCGCGACCTGGGCCGGCACGGCGGTCATCAGCAGCGTCGAGGGGTACGCCGCCGCCCCGCCGGGCACACAGAGGCCGACGCGCTTCATCGGCACGTAGCGCTGAACGAGGTGCACCGCCCCGCCGCCGGGCAGGTCGCGGCGGACGGGGACGTCCCGGTGCCGGATGGCAGACTGAAACTCCCGCACGTTCTCCGCGGCCCGGCGGATCGCGTCGAGGAACGCCGGGTCGGCGGCGGCCTCGGCTTCGGCGAACTCGGCCTCGCTGACCCGGACCGTCTCCGCGGTGAGGTTCTTGCCGTCCAGCCGGCGAGTGTAGTCCAGCACGGCCTCCAGTCCGCCGGCCCGCACGTCGTCGCAGATGCGGTCCACGACCTGCCGGGGCGAAAGCGGCTCGCCGAACAGCTCAATCGTCTTGGCGCGGCCGGCCTCGGAGACCACGTCCCCGTCCACGCCCAGCGTGTCCCGTAGGGCGTCGAGGGCGGCTCGCCAGTCGTCGGTCCGGGTGTCGATCGTGCGCATGCCCCCAATGTAACGCAGAGGCTTTGAGACGCCTCTGCGATAGGATGCTGTCATGCCGCACGACGTGATCGACCTCCGTAGCGACACCGTCACCAAGCCCACCCCCGGCATGTACCGGGCGATGTGCGAGGCCGAACTGGGCGACGACATGGCCGGCGAGGACCCCACGGTCAACGCGCTGGAAGCGGAGGTCGCCGACCTGCTGGGCAAGGAGGCGGCGCTGTTCTGCCTGTCCGGCACGATGAGCAACCAGCTCGGCGTCCGCTGCCACGCCCGGCCGGGGGACGAGGTGTTGATCCACGAGACCGGGCACATCGCCAATTACGAGGGCGGCGCCGCGGCGGCCCTCTCCGGCGTGACCTGCCGACTGGTGCCCGGCGAGGGCGGCATGCCGGGGATCGACGACTTCGCCCCGCACGTGCGGGCGGACGCCGTCTACCTGTCGTCCACCGCGGCGATTTGTCTGGAAAACACCACCAACATGGCCGGCGGCCGCGTCTGGCCGCTGGACCGGCTGCGGGAAGTCTCCGGTTGGGCGCGGGGTCGCGGCTTGAAGGTGCACCTGGACGGCGCCCGCTTCTTCAACGCCGTCGTCGCCGGCGGCGGCACGCCGCGGGAGATCGCCGACTGCTGCGATACCGTGTCGATCTGCTTCAGCAAGGGCCTCGGCTGCCCGATGGGGTCGATCCTCGTGGGAACCGCCGCGGACGTGCGCGGCGCCCGGCGGGCCCGCAAGATCGTCGGCGGGGCCTGCCGGCAGGCGGGGGTGATCGCCGGCACGGCCCGGTATGCCTTGGCCCATCACGTCGAGCGGCTGGCGGAGGATCATGCGAACGCGAGCGCGTTCTGGGAGCGGGTATCGGCCCTCGAAGGGGTGAGCGGCGAGCCGCCGGAGACGAACCTCGTCTTCTTCACCCTCGCCCCGCACCTGCCGACGCCGCGGGAGCTGTGCGATCGCTTGCGGGAACGCGGGGTGGGGATGGAGCCGGCGGGGCCGGGGCGGGTGCGGGCCTGCACGCACCTGGACGTTTCGGCGGAGCAGGTGCGAATCGCGGCGGACGCGTTGGCGGAGATCCTGTCGGCGTAGGCCGCGGCGAAGCCCCGTTGCCCCGGACTCCGGCGCGGGCGTACACTGCCGGGCGACCCCGTCCCCGGGAACCGTTGCGCCATGGAGTCGCCCCCCCGCCCCGATCGTTCCCCCGGTGACGCCGCAGAGCCGGCGACGGCCGACGCCGCGACCGACTCCCCTTCCTCGCCGGCCGCCGAGGGCGGGTCCCGCGACGAGGCGAGGACCCTGCGGGCGGCCCGGCTGGAGTTGATTCGCGAGCAGATCGCCACCGGCGCCTACGATACTCCGGATCGGCTCGACGCCGCCCTCGACGGATTGCTGGCGGACCTCCTCGACTGAACGTTCCCGACGGATCGCCCCGACTGGTCGCCGCTCCCCCGCGGTTCGCCCCCCCCCGTTTTTCGCTTCCACGGTCGTTCGTTTGTCGCATCTCGGCCCCCACTCTGATTCCAGTTCCGCGGACGGCGCGCGGTCTCGCGCCGCGTCGCAGGAGGAGGCGGCGCCGAATCCGCGCGGTCGCACCGACCTGCCGCCGGTGCCGGTGGCCGTCTCGCCGACGGAAAAGTTTCGCGAGTTCCTCATCACCCGCGGGCAGCGGCTCACTCCGGAGCGGCGGATTACGGTGGAAGAAGTCTTCGCCGATCACGAGCACTTCGACGTGGAGACCCTCGCCGAGCGGCTCGCCGCAAAGAGCGACGGGCGCCGGGTCAGCCGGTCCAGCGTCTACCGGCACGTGGCCGCGATGGAGGAGGCGGGGCTCATCCGCAAGATCGCCCGGCAGGACGACCGCGATCTGTACGAGCACTCCTACGGCTACCCGCACCACGATCACCTGATCTGCCGGGAAACGGGCGAGCTGATCGAGTTCCGCAGCCCGGAACTGGACGCGATCCTGGAACGCGTCGCCGCGGAGCACGGCTTCCGCGTCGAAGGGCACCGGCTGGAGGTTTACGGCCTGTCGCGCGAGGCCCGCAAACCCCGCCCCCGCCGCCACAGCAAACTCGACCGGGTGTGAGCGGCGACGGGCCGGGTCGGAATTGAAAAACTCCGCCGGTCCGTCGTAGGGTCCGCTCCGCGGACCGCGCTCGCGACTCGCCCGCTGCCTGCGTTCGCTTCCCCTGCTCCCCTCGCCGCGTTCAGCGTTCGCCGTGCACGGTCCGCGGAGCGGACCCTACGACAGAGATTCGATGAAGAAAATCGAGGCGATTATCCGGCACTACAAGCTGGAGGAAGTCAAGGATGCCCTCACCGCCGTCGGGGTCCAGGGCATGACTGTCGCGGAGGTCAGCGGCTTCGGACGCCAGAAGGGCCACAAGGAGCAGTACCGCGGCGCCGAATACACCGTCGACTTCCTGCCCAAACGCAAAATTGAGGTGGTCGTCGACGACGCTCAGTTCAAGGAAGTGGTGGACACGATTCTCCGCACCGCCCGTACGGGGCAGATCGGGGACGGGAAGATCTTCGTGTACGAGGTCGCGGAGATGATCCGCATCCGCACGGGCGAGACGGGTGAAGCGGCTCTGTGACGGATCCCTCGGCCGCCCCCGTCTCGCCCGCCCCGGGCACGCCCGCTGCGGGGGATGACGACGGGCCGCGGGGGGACGCCGAGGCACTGACCCGCCGGGCGGCGCGACGCTGGTCGGGACGGCTGACGCAGGCCCGGGAGGCCCGCGACGCCGGCGCCGGCGGGCGGGAGGTCGCGGCCCTGCTCTCCGGCCTCGCCGACGAGTGCGTCCGCGATCTGTACGAGGCCTCCCTGCGGGGGCTGCCGGAGCGGGACCGCGAACCGGCCCGGCGGTCGACGGCGGTGGTGGCCACCGGCGGCACGGGCCGCGGCGAAATGTGTCCGCACTCCGACGTCGACGTGCTGCTCCTCGGCCCGGCGGGGGTGCGCGGGCCGCGGTCCACGGAACTGCACCGGGCGGTGGTCCGCGGGTTGGTGCGGGCGTCGTGGGACGCCGGCCTGCCGCTGGCGCACGCCTCCCACACGCTGCACACGGCCCTCGCCGCGATGCGGGCGGACATCGAGACCGCCACCGCCTACACGGAGGCCCGCCTGATCTGCGGCGACCCGGATCGCGCCGCCCGGTTCGTCGCGGCGGCCCACCGCTGGATTCGGGGGCGGTCGGTGCGGTTCTGCCGCGACGTCCTCGCCGCCCGGCAACTCGAACGGATTGCCCACGGGGATACGCCGTTCCTGCTCGAACCGAACCTGAAGCGGGCCTCCGGCGGTCTGCGGGATTCGCACCTGCTGCGCTGGGTGGCGGCGGCGGCCTGCGGCACGACCGATCCCGACGAACTGGTGCGGATCGACGCCCTCACCGCCGCGGACCGGGACGACTGGATCGCCGCGGTCGACGCGCTGCTGGACGTGCGGTGCGGGCTGCACCTCGCCGCCGGCCGCGGCCGGGACGTCTTCACCCGCACGGACCAGCTGGATCTGATCCCCGGGCCGGAGGAGCGGGGGGCCGACGCCCGCCGGGCCGTGGAGGAGTTCATGCGGAACTTCCTCACCCGCACCGGCCGTCTGGCCGAACTCACCGATCGGTTCGTCTCCCGGCACCGGCCGCGGCGCTGGCAGACGCGGCTCAAGCGGGCCCTGAGACGGCCGGTGCGGGGGGCGGAGGAGCAACTCACCGCGGGGCCGAACACGCTGGACCTGCCGGAGGATCGGCAGCCCGCGGTCGCCGCGGACCCGGCCCGCACGCTGTCGATCTTCGGAGTGGCGGCGCAGACCGGCTCCCTGCCCTCCCCCAACCTCGCCGACGCCATCCGCGAGGCGGTGCCCCGCTGGCCGGCGGAGGTGCCCCCGGCCGTCGCCGCGGAGTTCGACGCGCTGCTCGCGGCCGGGGTGCACGTCGGAGCCGCCGTCCGCAGCCTGCACCGCCACGGGGCGCTCGGCTGGCTGCTTCCGCCGATGGAGCAGGTCCGCTGCCTGACGCAGTTTAACCAGTACCACACCTACACCGTCGACGAGCACAGCCTGCGGTGCGTGGAGGCGGCCTGCGGCATGCTGCTGGACCCGCTCCCGGACGCCGCGGAACCGTTCATCGAGTCCGAAGTCGAAGGCGTGGCGGCCTGGGGCGGGTGCGACGCCGCGGTCTCCGCGGCTCGACGGGCCGTGCAGGACGCCGGCCTGCTGACCCTCGCCGTCCTGCTGCACGATTGCGGCAAGGGCGCCGGCCGGGATCACTCCGTAGAGGGCGCCGAGCGGGCCTGGGACGTCGCCACCCGGCTGGGGCTGAGCGAGGAACGGCGGGACCTCCTCGTCTGGCTCGTCGCCCACCACCTCAAGATGACGCACCTCGTCCTGCGGCGGGACACGGCGGACCCGGCGACGATCTTCCGGTTCGCCCGGGACGTCGGCGACGTGCCGCGACTGCGGATGTTGTACGTCCTCAGCGCCGCGGACCTGCGGGGCGTCGGCCCGGAGGCCTGGACCGCCTGGAAGGGGGACCTGCTGGCGAACTTCTACGAGGACACCCGGCGGGTATTGGACGGCGGCCGTCCGGCCTCGCACGAACATGCCGAACAGCGCCTGCAGGCCGCCGCCGACGCCTTCGCCCGGCGGGAGACCGCCGCGGTCGATCCCGCCCGACAGACGGCGGAGCGGGCCACGGTGCGGGCCTGGGCGGAGTACAAGCTCCGTCAGTTCTCGCCGCATCTGGTGGGGCTGCGGGAGTTGGAACGACTCTGCGACGACCTGCACGAACTCCGCAACCTGCCGGTCCGCGGAGCCGTCGCCGACGGGGTGTTCGATCCGCAGACCGGCACGACGGAGTACCGCCTGATCGCCGCGGCGGCGTCTGTGGGGCTGTTCGCCCGCCTCGCCGGGGCGCTGGCGTCCCGACGGCTGGAAGTGGTGGACGCGGTCGTGGAGAGCCTGGAGGACGGCAGCGTACTGGACGTTTTCCGCGTGCTGGACCGCGACTTCCAACCGCCGATGCCGACCCCGCCGCCGGGCCTCGCCCCGATCGCGGCGACGGCGCCGACGGCGGTGCCGGACTGGCGGGTGAAGCAGGTGGCCGACGCCCTGCGGGACGCCGCCCTCTCCGAACTGGCGGACGACGCCGCCGCCGCGGCCGCCTCCCGCGCCCGCGTGCCCGCCGCGATCGCCGCCTCCCGCCCCTTCGGCGCCGCCGCCCCGCTGCCCGCGGAGGTGACCGGCGAGTCCGTCAGCGTGACCGCGGACAACGATTCCAGCGAAGCCTGCACGGTGTTCGACGTGTTCGCCACGGACGCCCCGGGGCTGATGTTCGCGCTCGCCACCGCCCTCGCGGAGCAGGATCTGACCGTCCGCCTGGCGAAGATCAGCACGCACCTCGATCAGGTGGTCGACGTGTTCTACGTGACCGACGCCGGCGGCAACAAAGTGACCGACCCGGACCGGCTGGAAGCGATGCGGGAGTTCCTCCTCGCCCGGGTGCGGGCCTTCGAGAAGGACGCGAAGTGATGCCGGCCGAGCTCCTGGAATCGTTCGTCAGTTCGGCAGGTAGCTGTCCAGCAGGGTGACGCCCCCCGGGCCGGGCTCCACCGTCAGCGGCCCGCACGCGGCCGGAACCAACACGGTTTTGCCGGGCTGCAGGGCGATCGGCTCAGGGCCGCCGCTCAGCGTGGCGGAGCCGACGAGCGTCATCACCACCCGGAAGCGGTCGTCACTCGGCAGCGGAAACGGCTCCCCCGCCTGATGGCGGTCGATGACGAAGTAGTCGCCCTCGACCAGCCGTTCGCTCCGCCCCGACGGCCCCGGCAGCGGGCGGGGCGTGACCGGATCGACGGGGCCGCGGTCGAAGTCGGTGCAGGCGATCGATTCGTCCAGGTGAATCTGCCGCGGGTTCCCCCGCGGGTCGCGGTAGCCCCAGTCGTACAGGCGGAACGTGAGGTCGCTGGACTGCTGGATCTCCGCCAGCACGACCCCCGCCCCGATCGCGTGCACCGTACCGGCGGGGATGAACACGCAGTCCCCGGCCTGCACTTCGAACCGGTGGAGCAGGTCCGCGACCGTGCCGGCCTCGCTGGCGCTGCGGAGGGCGTCGGCGTCCGTCCCCGGCTTCAGCCCCGCGTACAGGACGGCCCCGGGCTCCGCGTCGACGATGACCCATGCTTCCGTCTTGCCGTTCTCCCGCGGGTCGTATTGGACCGCCTGTTCGTCGTTGGGATGGACCTGCACGCTGAGCGTGTCCGACGCGTCGAGAAATTTGATGAGCAGCGGGAACTGCGTCCGCGGGGAGTCGTCCGGCTTCGTCGCGTGCCGGCCGAACAACACCCGCGGGCGCTCCGCGACCAGCCGTCCCAGAGGCCAGCCGGCGTACCGCCCGGCAGTCACGACAGTCTGATCGTCGCCGTGATCGGCGACCTCCCAGCTTTCGGCCCAATCGTTCCCCTCGCCCAGCTCCTTGCCTAGCAACGTACCTAGCTTCGTTCCGCCCCAGCGGATGCGTTTGAGCAGCGGCGCCGGCTCCAGCGGACCGGCGTCGTCTGCGGGGCTGGCGTCGGGGCGGGCGGGGGCGGCGGTCGCGTCGGCCATCGCGGGCGTTTTCTCCAGATCGGCGGGAACGCCATGATTGTGGCGGTCTGCCGCCTGCCGGTCAGGAGCCCGGCGGGGGTGAAGCGGCGAGAACGGCCGAACCTGGGTTCCCTCCCGAGGGGCCAACCCCTATACGAACCGCCCTCGGCCGTCGGCCGCCCCGCCTGCCCGTATCGCGATCTGTATGTCCCGCCCCGCTTCGTCCGCCGGCCGCCTCCCCCGCAGCTTTGATCTGGAGTTGAACCGGGTCGTCGAGGTGGAACTGGCCGTGGGCGACAGCGTGCAGGTGGGCGACCTGATCTGCACCGTCGTGGACATCGTCAACGGCGAAGTCTCCCTGCGGGTGGACCCCGCCGAAACCGACGCCGACGCGGCGGAGCAGGTGCGATTCGCCGCCGTCGCCCGCTGACCGGCCGATCGTTCGAGACCGGCCGACCCACGGTCAGGGCGATTCGAACTCCGGCAGTTCCTGCAGGGTGACCGGCAACGTCAGCGGCTCCGGCTGCCCGGCCCGGAGGATTGTCAACACGACGGTCTCCCCCGCTTTGCGGCGGCGGAGGACGTCCTGCAGGTCGGAACCGCTGCCGATATCACGGCCGTCGACCGCGATGATGAGGTCCCCCGGCAGCGTGCGATTCTCGCCGAAGCGGGTCCCCAGCACCCCCGCCCGGTCCGCGGTGCTGCCCGGTAGGACGCGGCCGACCAGCGCCCCCTCCCGCGGGATGCGGCCCATCCGTACGTCGCGCCGCATCCCGGCGTCGATCACGAGGCCCACGCCGATCCCCACCGGCCGCACCTCGCCGGTGCGGATCAGTTCCGGGACGAAGCGGTTCAGGTCGTCCACCGGCACCGCGAAGCCGATGCCGCCGCTGCGACCGCCGTTGTCGGTGAAGATGGCGGTGTTCATGCCGATCAGCCGCCCCGCGGAGTCCAGCAGCGGGCCGCCGGAGTTGCCCACGTTGATGGCCGCGTCCGTCTGGATCGCGCCGGTGATCCGCTGCGGCCCGGCGCCGAGCGCCTCGGCGCCGGTGGCTCCGGAGGGAATCGCGCGGTCCAGTCCGCTGACCACGCCGGTGGTCAGCGTCTGATCCAGTCCGAAGGGGCTGCCGATGGCGAACGCCGCCTGCCCGACCCGCAGGTCGCCGCTCTCGCCCACGGGGATCGGCACCAGCGCGACCGGCGGGGCGTCGATCTTCAGCACCGCGATGTCCCGGCCCGGCAGGGCGCCGACCGGGCGGCCGTTGTAGGTCGTGCCGTCCGCGAGCGTGACCCGGAGGTCCTCCGCCCCGGCGATGACGTGGGCGTTCGTGACGACGTGCCCTTCCCCGTTCCAGACGAACCCGCTGCCGGAGACCTGCCGGTCTGCGATCCGCGCCCGCCGCCCCGTGGAATCGACGCCGTACTCCGGCACGGTGCCGACGAGGTGCACCACGCTGGGGGAGACGCGCTCGTAGATCTCCGTGACCGTCTGCTCCGCCGGCGCCAATTCCCCCCGCGGCGTCACCGGCCGCGGCACGGCGCTGGGATCGAGCACGCTCCCCCCGCTGAGCAGCCCCAGCCGGAACATCAGCCCGGCAATGATCACCAGCAGGACGAACACCAGCCAGGGCGAGACCCCCCGCCCTCCTCGTCGGCGGGGGGGGGCCTCGTCGTATCCGTGGTCCGGGACGCCCTCGACGAACTGCTCCGCCGCCCGCCCCTGCCCCGGGTAGCGGAACGGGGCGTCCGCCGGCTCAGCGCGGAACAACCCCTCGCCGCCGTCGTGCGGATCCTCAGCGGGCGACCGGGGATCGGGCGACCGGGCGGCGTCGAACTGGGACATCTCTGGCGGCGGAACCGGGGGCGGGGCGGGCATTGTGCCCCGCAACCGCCCCCCCGCCCATAGCCCCCGGGGCAGATCGCGCCGGGATCAGGCGAGATTCACGCCTCGTCGAGGCTCGCCAGGATCTGCAGCTTGCCCAACACGGCCCGAGCGGACTCCGCCATGTCTTCCCGGCGGGAGTCAGGCAGGCGTCGGAAAGAGTCCATTACCGCCTCGGTGAGCGTTGCGTCGATCCGCTGGAGAGTCTTGGTGAGTCGTGCGGCGTTGGCGTCGGTTTTGTCCTCCGCGTCCGTACCGGAATTGCCCCCCGGCGGAGTCACGGCCCCGGAGGAGAACGGGGCGTAGCCGTCCCCGGGCCGGGCGTCGTCTCCGTCGTCGTCGCCCCCGGGACCCGTTTCACGGTGGGCGGCGAGCGCCTGCGGCCGGGAGACCTCTTCGTCCTCGTCATCCCACGGCGCCCGTTCGCCCGAGGGGCCGCCGAACTCGTCCGGGTCCCGCACCGGCACTGGATCGGTCGGCAGGCGGATGACGGATGGGTCGCCGGCGAAGTCGTCCGCCGGGCCGCGGGCCGCCGGGGAAGACAGGTCCTCCCCGTGCAGCGCCCGACGGTAGGCCTTCATTTCCGCCACGGTCGCCTCGTTCTCCGCGGCCCACTCCAGGCACTCCGGGGCGTCGTCCCAGGTGAGGGCTACATAGAAGTGGGACCACCGCGGCCCCCGCTTCGGGGTCCCGGGAGCGGCGTCGGCCTCGTAGCGGTCCCGCACGTCCGCGAAGGTCTCCCAGACCCGCCGCCGCTGGTAGACCTGATCCGCCGACAGCCCGACCAGGGCCGCGAAGTCGGCGTCGGTCCGCCCGCGGGCGTAGCGTTTCGTCCACTCCGCCGCACAGCGGCCGACGACCCAGTTGCACTGGCTGACGGCGAGTTGGGCCGTTTCAACGAGCTGCGATTCGGTTTCGGAACCCGGGGCGGCGACGGCGGCCTCGGGTGCGACGGGGGCGGCGGCGGTCACGGGGGCGTCCTGCGGCGTGGGGCTCGGCGATGAAGCGGGCCGCCCGTGCCGAGCGACCCGCGAGGGACCCTAGGACGGAACCCCGCCTCGCCGGAATGCCGACCTCTCCGGCAGAACCTGCCTGATCGTCTTGACCGTCACGGAAGGCGACTTTACGATCCCGAACCGCAGCGCCGTCCGCGTGTCTGTCGATGGGACGCGAGTCCGTCGATTGGAAAAATCGCCGAACTCGCTCAAGGGGTCGCGGCGGTTCGTCCGATACAACAGGCACAGCCGGTTCGCCCGGCCAGTCAGACCAAAAGGTGGTGTAGCCAAGTGGTCTAAGGCAATGGATTGCAAATCCATCATTCGGCGGTTCGAATCCGCCCACCACCTCTTCCGCAGCCGCCCGAGCGACTCGTCGCTCGGGCGGCTGTTTTTGTAGCGTTCGGTTCCCTGCCCCGGGCGGGCGGACGAGGCGGCGCTACCCTGCCGACTCGGCGGCCGCGGCGGGCTCCAAAGCGGCGTCGTCGTCGGCGGGAGGCGTCTCGGGTTCCTCCGGGGCGATTTCGGGCGGGGGTTCGTTGAGGAACGCCGGCGGCGGCGGGGATTCGCCCTCCAGTCGGGCGCGTGCCCAGTCGACCAGCGGCGCCAAGTCCGGCGTCGATTCGTAGAGTTCAATGACGCCGTTCCACTTCTGCCGGGCCTCCGGGGCCCGCCCGTCGGCGTAGGCGCGTTCCGCAGCCCGCAGGGCGTCGGCCACGAACTGCTGCCGGCCCAGCGTGTCGTCCTTCAACTCCTCCTCCAGTTCCCCGGCCCGCTGTTCGAGCAACAGCCGGTAATACCGGGCGTTCTCCGGGCCGATCTCCTCCCGCTTCGTCCAGGCGTTGTCCTTGAGCAGATCGAGCAGCAGATCCACCTGGTCGGCGGCGCCCCAGTAGTCGCCGAAATCGGCGAGGCGTTCGACCTCTTGGTACTGCCTTTCCAGCTCGTTCCGGGCGTTGAAGAACGGATTCGCCATCTGCGTGCGGATCTGCCGACGGAGGATGTCCACCTCGATCCGGTCGATCCAGGCGGCGAGCTCCGGCTCGTGCTTCGACTCCGGGAAACGGGCCCGCAGCGGATCGATGTACTCCTCGCGGGCGGTGCGCCAGTCGTTGACGTCCTCGCTGGCCATCAGCTGCGCGGCGTTTCGATACAGCTCCTCCTCCCCCGCCGGCCAAACCGCCCACGCGACCCCGCCGGCGATCGCCAGCAGCAGCAGAGCGAGGAACCAGGACCGCTCGTACACCGGGACGGCGGGGCCTTTCTTCCGCTTCTTCTTGCGGCCCAGCAGTTTGCGGGCGAAGTCGCGGTTCTTGCGGACCTCCGCGACCGTCGCCCCGGGAACCGTGACCTCCGCGGCGGCGGTGCGGCCGATCACGCTGCGGTTGGCCTCCTGTTCGGCCCGTTCCCGCAATAACTCCCGCACGGCGAGGGCGTCGAACGGCCGGTCCGCCGGGTCCTTGGCGAGCATCGAGTCGACCAGATCCGCCAGCCAGCGGGGGCAGTCCGGGCTGCGGACCCGCGGGGGCGGCTCCGTCATGTGACAGTGCAGCAATTTGGCCGGGTTCTGCGCCGCGAAGGGCGGCTTGCCGGTCAGCATCTCGTGCAGCACGCAGCCGAGGGCGTACAGGTCCGTCTTCGGACCGACTTCCCGGGCGGCGCTGATCTGCTCCGGCGCCATGTAGGCGTAGGTGCCCACGGTGCGGCCGGCGGCGGTAAGGGCGGTGGCGTTCGCGTCCCGGGCGATGCCGAAGTCGCCCAGTTTCAGGTTCCCCCGAGCGTCGATGAACAGGTTCGCCGGCTTGAGGTCCCGGTGGATCACCCCGCGGGAGTGCGCGTGCTGCAGGGCGTCCGCGGTCTGGGCCGCCAGATCGACGGCCCGGCGCCAGTCGACGGGGCCGGCCTCCCGCAGGGTGTCCTCCAGGCTGCCGCCGGTCAGCAACTCCATGGCGTAGAACAGCTTCCCGCCGGTCTGCCCGCCGCCGAAGTAGCGGACAATGTGCGGGTGACGGAGCTTCTTGAAGATCTCCATCTCGCGGTTGAACCGCTTGCGGACCTTCGGGTCCGCCGCCAGCGAGGGGGTGAGCACCTTGACGGCGACCGGGCGGCCGTCGCCTTCGGTGTACTGGGCCGCGTAAACCACGCCCATCCCACCGACGCCCAGACGGCGGCCCATCGTGAACGGCCCCAGCCGCCGCGACTTCGCCGGGGCGCCGTCGGGTTCAGGAATTTCGCGATTCGCCTCGGCCGTGGCGTCGGAAATGCGCGTCCGCTGGGACGCCCGATCGACCGCGTCGCTCTCCTGGGTTGCCCCCGCCGCGGCGTAGGCGTCGTCGTCCGGGGTCGGATCCGGTTCCGGCGCGGGGGCGTCGACCGTGGGGGGCAGGTCGGCGGGCGGCGTCGGGGCGGTCATGCGGCGACAGGGGCGAACGCGGACCTCCCTGCGATCGGACGGCGCCCGACCGGCGGGCGGCCCCGCTGTGGGGCGCTCCGCATCTTCGCCCCCGTTTTCCCCCGGTTCAACTGCGTTTCGGGGACGGTTCCGTGAAGAAGCTTCGCGGTTCCGGCGCCAGCCACGTCAATCCGCACCCCGCCGCCACCAGCGCCGACACGCCGAGGAACGCCGGGCCGTGACCGGCGACGTCCACCAACGCCCCCACGGGCACCGCCAGCAGGAACGGCGCCGCCATGCACAGCTTCAGCGTGCTGACGTACCGAGGATGGTTCTCCGGCTCGGTCAGTTCCAGCGTCCAGTTGGTCACCGCCTTGAAGGCCACCGGCGTGAGTCCCAGCAGAAAAAACAGCGCGGCCAGCAGGCGGGGGTCCTCCTGCCGGGCCAAAACCAACGCCAGCGGCGGTAGGGCCGCGAGTCCGATCAGGCAACCCCGCACCGCCAGTCGGTTGCCGCGGCGGTCCGCGACCCATCCCACCGCCACGCTGAACAGCCCCGCCCCCACGTTCTGGGCCGCGACGAACAGAATCAACGGCAGGCTTCCCGCCCCGTGGGACTCGCGGGCCAACACGATGTAGTGCGGGAAGACGAGTTGCGCGGTCACGAACAGGCTGGCGACCGCGGCGATTCTGCGGAAGTTTCCGTCGGAACGGAGCACGGCCGCGGCGTCGCGGGCCTGGCCTCGCACGGAGAACCGTCGGCTCCCACGGTTCCCGGCCGGTTCGTCCGGCGCCTCCCGCACGAACAGCACGAGCGCGGAACTGAGCAGCATTCCCGCGGCGGTCGCGGCGAAGGGGGCGGCAAAGCTCGCCGGGCCCTCCGCCCGCCAGCCAGCGAGAAACCCGTAGGCGACCGTCACCGCCGCGAACGACCCCAGCACCCCGCCCGCCGCGATCAGCCGCCCCCGGCGTGCCGGCGGGATGAGCTTCGCCTGCAGAGTGCTGAACCCCAACTGGTTCAGCCCGGTCGCTGCGAAAAACAGCCCGTAGAGCGCCAGGAACCCCGCCACCGCGGCCGTGCCGGCGAAGCGTTCGCGGAGCGTCCAGAGCAGCACGGCCAAGAGGGCGAACGGGAGAGCCATGCCCAGCGTCGTCGCCCAGACGCTCCACTTCTTCACCGGACGGTCGCGGAGGCTGTCCGCGTACAGCATCGGCGGGACGCTCTGCCCGGCCCGGTTCAGCAGCGGCAAAAACCCCTGCACCCACCCGGCGCCGCCGGTTCCCCCGACCCCCACCAGCGGCGCGGTCAGCGTGTCCAGCAGCGCCGGCATCACCACGCTTTCCGTTTTAAAGATCCAGCTCACCCGCAGGGCGACGGTGTAAGCGGCGAGCGTCGCGAGATTGCGACGCTCCGTGCCGGTTCCGTCGGGCAGTCGGACGTCGTCAGATCGATCTGATGACGGCGTGGAACCGTCGGCGCCGGAGGATGCGGACTCGGACGGACCGTCCCCGGATCGCGGTTCCGCGAATCTGTTCGTCGCGAATCCTCCGCGCGCTGCGGTTTCCGCCGGCAGACCCATCGTGATCGGCTCCACCGGAGACGGGGAACCGTCGCGCGCGATGGATTCACGCGTGGAACCGGGGGGCGCAACGCCCGGGAGGGAGGGGGTCGTGATCGGGAACCGTGGGAGGCGGGGGTTCAGTCATCGCGGAACCGTCGCGCTCGAAGGTTCGCACAGTCGGTCGCGCAGCCGGGGGGGGCGAGGAACCGTAGCGCGCGGCGGAAACCCGTCGCCCCCAAGGAACCCTCGCCCCGCGGAACCTTCGCGCACGGAGGATTGCGTCGCCAGACCGCCTCGGGTCCGCTGGGGCGGTGACCGACCGCCCCGCCGACCCGAATCGAGACTTCGCCGTTCACGTCGCGGGGGAACTGTCGCGCGCGGGGCACGTCGCCCTGTTCGCCGGCGGCTGCGTGCGAGACCGGCTGCTCGGGAAGGCGCCGAAGGATTACGACGTCGCCACCGACGCCCCGCCGGCGGCGGTCCGTAAACTGTTCGGGCGCCGGCGAACGCTGGCGGTGGGCGAGAGCTTCGGCGTGATCGTCGTCCTGCCGGACCGCCAGCGGTTTCCCGGCGCCCAGCAGGTCGAGGTCGCCACCTTTCGGGAAGAGACCGGCTACGCCGACGGCCGCCGGCCCGACGCCGTGCGGTTCAGCACGCCCGAGGCGGATGCCCAGCGCCGCGACTTCACGATCAACGGGCTCTTCGAAAACCCGGCGACGGGGGGGGTGATTGACTACGTCGCCGGGGCCGCGGATCTTAAAGCCGGCGTGTTGCGGGCGATTGGCGATCCGGCGGAGCGGATGCGGGAGGACAAACTCCGCCTGCTGCGGGCCGTGCGGTTCGCGGCCACGCTGAAGTTCACGCTGGACCCGTCCACGGCGGACGCGGTGCGATCCGAGGCTGACGGTTTGCCGTCGGTGAGCGGCGAGCGGATCGGGGCGGAGATGCGGCGAATCCTCGCCGACCCGCAGCGGGCCGCGGGCGTGCGGCTGTTAGAGGAGGTGGCGCTGCTGGGGCCCGTGGCCCCCGCGGTGGACGCCCTACCCGCGGAGCGGCGGGAACGCACCGTCGCCGTGTTGGACGCATTGGGAGCGGAGCCAGTCCCCTTCCCGCTGGGGCTGGCCGCGCTGCTGATCGAGGTCGGGTCGGTGCGAAAGACCGCGGCGGCCTGGCGGCTGTCGAACGACGAGGCCCAGCGGGCCGGCGATCTGCTGGCGGACGCGACGGCCCTCGACGGATTCGACGCACTCCCCCCGCACCGCAAAAAGCGGTTGCTGGCCCGGGATCACGCGGCCGACCTGATCGCCCTCACCGCCGCGCTGCGACGGGCGGACGGGCGGCCGACGGTCGATGCGGACGCCGCCGCCGCGTACCTCGCCGCTCACGCCCGGGAGGAACTGGCCCCCGCCCCGCTGCTGACCGGGGCGGACCTCATCGCCGCGGGGATGCGGCCGGGGCCGGAGTTCAAGGCGCTGTTGGATCGGGCGTACGACGCGCAGCTCGACGGTCGAGTCAGGACGACGGAGGACGCCCTCGCGTTCGTTTTGTAGCCTCCCCGCATGTCCTCGAAAATCCGCATCGCCCTGATCGGGGCCGGCCAGGTTTCTGACTTCCACCACAAGCCGGCGATCGACCTTGATCCCCGCTGCGAACTCGCGGCGGTTTGCGACCCAAACCCCGCCCTGCTGGAGCAACGGCGGGGTGAGTGGGGGGACGCCAGCTATGTGACGGACTACCAGGCCGTCTGCGACGACCCGAACGTCGACGCGGCGGTCGTGGCCACGCCGAACTTCACGCACCGCGAGATCACGGAGGCCCTCTGCGCCGCCGGCAAGCACGTGATGTGCGAGAAGCCGCTGGCCTTAACCGCCGAGGACGCCGCCGCGATGGCCGCCGCCGCGGACGCCGCCGGGGTCGTGCACATGACGGCCTTCACCTACCGCTTCGCCCCCAGCATGCGGTACGTCAAGCACCTCACGGAGACCGGGGCGCTTGGCACGCCCTATCACTTCCGCAGCCAGCGCTGGCTGGACTGGGGCGAAAAGTCGTGGGGCTGGCGGCAGTACAAGAAGACCGCCGGGGCCGGCGATTTGTACGACATGACGATCCACCGGATCGACTTCGCCGAGGACCTGATGGGCAAGCTGGCGTCCGTCTGCGGATCGGTCGCCCGGTTCAAGGAACGAACCGTCGGGCCCGACGGTTCCCCGGTCGCGCCCAGCGAGGTGGACGACTGGAGCTCCCTCATTGGCCGCTTCAAGGCCGGCGGCACCGGCGTGTGGGAGGGCAGCGTTTTGATGAAGGGCCACCACAATGACGGCGTCGGCTACGAGTGGGCCGAGGTGAACGGCTCCACCGGCTCCGCCGCTTACCAACTGACCGACCCGTCCAAGGTGCTGGTGGGGACCGGCGGGAAAGACTTGGAGCACGTGGCCGTGCCTGAGGAATTTCTGAAGCACCCGGACAGCCCCCGGGACCCCCACGCGGGTAAACCGAGCACCGTGTTCCGCTACGACCTGGTGACGGAGTTCGTCAGCGCCATCGTCCAGGGTCGGCCGGCCTTGCCGGACTTCCACCACGGCGTGCGGGCCCAGCAGATCGCCGACGCCGTCCTCGCCAGCAGCGACGGCGCCGGCTGGGTCACGGTGTGATGCCGTCTTCCGGGCAGCCGGCGTTCATCGAGACCGGGAAGAACAAGCACTCGACCCACTGCCGGTCTTCTGCCCCAAGCGGGGTGAACCGCGGCTTGCTGAGACCGTCGCTCGTCCAAAGCGCACAACCCCAGAGGGAGAAGTGCTTCAGTGTCTGGTCGCCGTCCAGGAGGATAATTTCCTGTCGGGGAGAGAAGCCTGGCATGGTTGTGTCCCAGGACTTCCACCGGCGGCCTGAGCAGATCGCCAGCAGACGGTCGATCGCCGCCGGATCGTCGACCAGCCTAGTGCCACTGTCCGTGACGAGGCGGAGCGACGTGGCGACCCGCGCTGCATCGAGAGTTTCAAGTCGCCAGCTCAGCGTCAGCGAACCGCCGTCCATCATGGCGGCGCAGCCGACGAGCGGCAGGCAGCAGAGCAGCGTCGCGAGCGGTCGCCGACTCACTTTCGCAGGCCGAAGCGCAGCAGCCAGGCGTCGCCGAACTCCGCGTCGCCGATGCCGCTCTCGTATTCCACTTCCCGGCTGAACACCCAGCCGGTTTCGGCGAGGAAGCCGACGCGGCCCTCCCGCTTCAACTCCACCCCGGCGAGCAGCCGGAGGTCGGAGATCGTCGCCACGTCGTCCGTCGGCACGCCGGGGCGGGCGTCCCTCTCGATCGCCCAGCTGCCGCCGCCGAGTTCGCCGGCGAGGTAGCCGAAGCACCCGGTTTGCGGATCGCAGCCGGAGAGCTGCTGCACGATCCGCGGTCGGGGCAGGATGAACTCGTAGGTCGTGCGGGCGTTCGGACGGTGGATCACGCCGAGTGCCGGCAGCCAGGAGAGGTCTTCGCGATCCAGAAACACCACGCCCACGGTGAACTGCGTTTGCGGGGAGTAGGTGTAGATGCCCACCGCCTGCCCCGGCATGCGGAAGGCGTCGCCGGAGGTGTTGTCGAGGTCGGAGTAGAAGCCCGGCGAGACCCCGGCCTGCACGATCCACTGCTCCGAGAGCGGCATGATCGCGGTGAAGCCGGCGCTCGCCCCCCAAAGCCGTGAGGGCAGATCAGGCCCCGGCGGGGGGAAATCGGCGAGGTCAGGGTCGTCGACGGCCAGCACGCTGAGAGCCGGCGTGACGGTGACGTACGGAGGGACGCCCCGTAGGCCGTGCGTGCTCTGCAGGGAGACCTCCGCGAACGACAGTCCGTCGCCGACCACCTGCGTGACCTGCCCCTGCGCCGACCGCGGCGAGAGCATTTTCAGCCAGGACGGTTCCGGGGGCGCCGGCGGGGCTGCCGCGCCGGCGGGGACCGGGGAATCGAGCGGCGGCAGCCGGACGCCCGAGGGCGGGGCGGGCGGATGGACGCGGGCGTTCAACGCCCTGGCCAGGGCGCTGTGCTCGTGGAGCTGCTCCGTGGTGATCTCCGCGGCGGCGCCCCGCGGTCCCGCGAACAACAGACCCGCGAAGAGCAGAACGGCGGCGGGGAGGGCGCGGGGCATCGGGCGGGCGTAGGCGAAAACCGTCGTCGCCGTCAACGGGGACCGGCCCGGCCGTTGTCGCGGCGGGCCGCGGCGGCTACCCTGCCCGACCCCGCGCCCCCGCGCGTGCCCCCCGCATTCCCCCGCGGCTTCTCGCCGCCACCTCGTTCAACGTCCGAAGACCCGGTATGCCCAAACCCGAGCGGCAAAAAGAGCTGGCCCGCCGCCGGCATCGCAAGATCAAGCTGAAGAAGCTGCGCGTGAAGTACGTCGCCGCCAACAGCGCGGAGGAGAAGGACGAAATCTTCGCCAAGGCGCGCCGCATCAGCCCCTTCGTGCCCCGCGAGACCTTTGACGAACCGTTCACGCGGGTCTCCGCCTGATTCGTTCGCTCTCGTCCCGACGCTCGGCGTCGGGACGCCGGGGCCGCGGAGCGGCCGGACGCTCTGCGTCCTGAGAACGCTTCCGCGACATATGAAACGACCCGGACGCTCTCGCAGCGTCCGGGTCGTTTCGTTTTGGGAGCGAAAGAAAACACGGGGGGCTGACGCCCCCCGCTCGCTTTGGCCTCAGCTCTTCGTTTCGAACTCCGCGTCGATCACGTCTTCGTCCGCGGCGGCCGATCCGTCGCCAGACGCGTCCGGCGCGGCCTGATCGCCGGCGTCGGCGCTCTGCAACTGAGAGGCGAACGCCTGCATCGCGGTGTTGAGGTCGTTGATCGCGGACTCGATCGCCCCGGCGTCGTCCCCCTCGGCGGCGGACTTCACCTTGTCGATCGGGCCCTGCAACGCGGTCTTCGCCGACTCGTCCAGCTTATCGCCCTGCTCGGTGAGCAGCTTCTCGGCCTGGAAGGCGACCGTGTTCGCCTGGTTCTTCGCCTCGGCGAGCTTGCGACGCTGCTTGTCGGCGTCGGCGTTGGCCTCGGCCTCTTTCAGCTTCGCCTTGATCTCGTCCTCGGACAGGCCGCCGGACTGCTCGATCTTGACATTCTGCTCCTTGCCCGTCGCCTTATCCTTGGCGGAGACGTTCAGGATGCCGTTCACGTCGAGGTCGAAGGTGACCTCCACCTGCGGCATGCCGCGGGGGGCCGGCGGGATGCCGTCGAGGGTGAACTGATCCAGCAGGCGGTTGTCCTCCGCCATCGGCCGTTCGCCCTGGAAGACCCGCACCGTGACGGCCGGCTGATTGTCTGCCGCGGTGGAGAAGGTCTCCTTCTTGGTCGCCGGGATGGTCGTGTTGCGCTCGACCAGCACCGTCATCACGCCGCCCTCGGTCTCGATGCCGAGGGAGAGCGGGGTCACGTCCAGCAGGGTGACGCTTTCGACGTCGCCGGTGAGGATGCCGCCCTGCGTGGCGGCGCCGAGGGCGACCACCTCGTCCGGGTTCACGCCCTTGTTGGGCTCCTTGCCGAACAGCTCCTTCACCAGGGCGTGCACGGCCGGCACGCGGGTGGAGCCGCCGACGAGCACCACCTCGTCGATGTCCTTCTTGGACAGCCCGGCGTCCTTCAGCGCGTTCTGCACCGGGCCCTTCAGGCGGTCGATCAGCGGGTCGATCAGGCGCTCGAAGTCCGCCCGGGTGATCGTCTGCTGAAGGTGCTTGGCGCCGGAGGCGTCCGCGGTGATGAACGGCAGGTTGATGTCGGTCGAGGAGGCGCTGGACAGCTCCTTCTTGGCCTTCTCCGCCGCTTCGCGGAGCCGCTGGAGGGCCATCGGGTCCTTGCGGAGATCAATGCCCTCGTTCTTCTGGAACGCCCCGGCGATGTGGCCGATGAGCAGTTCGTCGAAGTCGTCGCCGCCGAGGTGGGTGTCGCCGTTGGTGGCGAGCACCTCGACCACGTCGTCGCCGACCTCCAGCACGGAGACGTCGAACGTCCCGCCGCCGAGGTCGAACACGACGATCTTTTCGTCGGCCTTCTTGTCCAACCCGTAGGCGAGGGCCGCGGCGGTCGGCTCGTTGATGATCCGGGCTACTTCAAGGCCGGCGAGTTGGCCGGCGTCCTTGGTGGCCTGCCGCTGGGCGTCGTTGAAGTAGGCCGGGACGGTGATGACCGCCTTGTTGACCTTGTGCCCGAGGTAGTTCTGGGCGGCTTCCTTCAGCTTGCGCAGCACCACCGCGGAGACTTCCGGCGGGGTCATCTCCTTGCCGCCGGCCTTGATCTTCACGTAGTCGTCGTCGGCGCCGGTCACCTCGTAGGAGACGGCCTTCTCCTCCGCTTTCACCTCATTGTGCCGGCGCCCCATGAAGCGCTTGACGGAGTAGATGGTGGACTTCGGGTTGGTGACGGCCTGCCGCTTGGCGGGCTCGCCGACGTAGGTCTCGCCCTTTTCTGTGAAGGCGACGACGGAGGGCGTCGTGCGGGCGCCCTCCTGGTTCTCGATCACCTTGGCTTCGCCGCCCTCGAGGACGGCGACGACGGAGTTCGTCGTGCCCAGGTCGATGCCGATAATCTTTTCGCCGGAAGCGGCCATGAAATACTTTCGATAGGAACGTGGAGTGAGTGATACGCGGCCGGCCGGCGGGCCGAACGGTCGCCGGACACTCCATAGCAACCGCAGCGCCAAAGCGCGGATCCTCTTGCGGGGAAAGCGTTTCCCCCGGGGCGTGTGCCGGATTGGCAGTCCGCGGCGTTGAGCGGGAGGGGCCGCGGCGGGAGACTGCCGGCATGGATTCTCACGCCCCGACCCCTGCCGAGTTGGCCCGCTCCCTCTCCGCGTGGGCGGCGGAGGCGGACGACGCGGCGGTCGCCGCGCTGGTCGCCGGGAATCCGGGTCGGTTGCCGGACGATGTACTGCGGACGATCGGTCGTGAACTGCTCGCTGCGGAGCGGAACCGCCTCGCCCCCGTACGGGTGGCGTATTTGGGGCCGGAGCACAGTTTCTCCCATCGGGCGGCGGCCCTGAGGTTTGGGGAGACGGCGGACCTCTGCCCGGTGGCCTCGATCGGGGCGACGTTCGACGCGGTCACCCGCGGCGAGACCGCGTTCGGCCTGGTGCCGGTCGAGAACAGTACGGACGGCCGCGTGGTGGACACCCTCGCCGCCTTCGCCCGTCTCGCCGAGGCCGACTCCTCCCCGGTCGTGATCTGCGGGGAGGTGCCGCTGCCGATTCACCACCATCTGATGAGCGCCGGCCCGCGATCGGCGGTGAAGCGGGTCTATTCGAAACCGCAGGCGCTCTCGCAGTGCCGCGGGTGGCTGGCGGAGAACCTGCCGGGGGCGGAGATCCTGCCGGAGTCCAGCACCGCCGCCGCCGCCGCCCGGGCGAAGACCGAACCTGGCGCCGCGGCCGTCGGCGGGGAACGCCTCGCCGTGGAGCACGGGCTGACGGTCCTCGCCTCCCAGATCGAGGACAACCCCCGCAACGTGACCCGTTTCGCCGTGCTGGGAACCGAACCCGCTGAGCCAACCGGCGACGACCGAACCGCCCTGCTGCTCCGCATCCCGCACGAACCCGGTTCGCTGGCGGACGCCCTTGCTGTCTTCGCCCGGCACGAGATCAACCTGTCGCTCATCGAATCCTTCCCCCTGCCAGGTGGGGAGCCCGGCTACCTCTTCTTCCTCGACTGCGACGGCCACGCCGCCGACCCGCCCGTCGCCGCCTGCCTGCGGTCGCTGGGCCGGGTGGCCAAGTCAGTCTCCGTGCTGGGCAGCTACCCGCGGGTGCGGGAGGCGGTATGAACCCGCCCCTTCCGACGAGGCCGTATCAACAAACGGACCTCGACCTGCACGCGGACTTCGATCTGCGACCGCTCTGTGAGGGACTGGTTGCCGGTGGAATGTACGCACTGCACTGCACCGAGGTGCGGCCCGGTCGATGGCAGGCGATCTTGGAACGCGAGTGCGAGGACGAGGGGACGCCCCGAGATCCGGAGACGTCGCTCCGGCTTCTTCTCGATGTGATCGAGGCGCTGCCGTCGGATTTGCGGATCGACTGGGGCCGCTGCGAATTGCGGGCGTTCGATATGGGGTTCAACGCCCGCTGGCGGCCTTTCTGCTGGCAGACGCCGCTGTCGGCGGAGACCGTGCGGCGGGTCGCCGCGGTCGGGGCGTCGTTCGGGGTGACGATCTACGCCCCGGACCGTGAGACCCGGGCGCGGGTTCACACGGCGGGGCCGCCGCGGCGGAAGATCGGACGTCGACCGACTTTCGCCCACGGAAAGGTTCGCCATACTCCCACCCCGCCAATCTCGTGAACTGCTGAGGAGCCCCCCCATGCGTCGCCCCTTCGTCGCCGGTAACTGGAAGATGAATACCACCGCGGCCTCCGGCTGCGAGTTGGCCCGTGCGATCGCGGAGGCGGTGCCCACCAGCCGGGACGCGGTCGACGTGCTCGTCGCTCCGCCCCTGCCCTACCTGGACTGCGTGGACGACGAACTGGCCAAGAGCGCCGTGATGCTCGGGGCCCAGAACTGCTACCACGAAAAAGAGGGCGCCTTCACCGGGGAGGTCTCCCCGCAGATGCTGGCCGACCTCGACGTGGATTACGTGATCCTCGGCCACTCCGAGCGGCGCCACATCCTCGGAGAGACCGACGAGGACATCAACAAGAAGGTGACCGCGGCGCTTGCCGCGGGGCTGGGCGTGATCCTGTGCGTCGGCGAGACGCTGGAGGAACGGGAAGCCGGTCAGACGAACGAGGTGCTGGCCCGGCAGCTCTCCGGCGGTCTGAAGGGGCTCGCCGCGGATCAGTTGGCCGGCGGGGTCGGCGGGAACGACGACTTGGTGCTGGCCTACGAGCCGGTTTGGGCGATCGGCACCGGCAAGACCGCCACGCCGGAGATGGCTCAGGAGGCCCACGCCTTTCTGCGCGGCAAGCTCGCCGAGGGGTGGGGCGACGACCTAGCCGCGGCGACGCGCATTCAATACGGTGGGAGCGTCAAGCCGGCGAACGCCGCCGAACTGCTCGCCCAACCCGACGTGGACGGGGCGCTGGTCGGCGGGGCGAGCCTGTCCGCGGAGAACTTCCTCCCGATCGTCGAAGCGGCCTTCGCCCAGGTCTGACCTGGGCCGAACTCGGCCGCCGGCGCCGGCCCGGCGCCGTTCCTTCACCACCGCGTTCGTCTGTTTGAAAGCCCCCGGGGCAATGGACATCCCCTACGCCGCCCTGATGATGTTCGCCCTCGCCGGGCTGAGCGTCGTCCTGATCCTCATCATCCTGCTCCAGCGGGGCCGCGGCGGAGGCCTCGCCGGCGCCTTCGGCGGCGCCGGCGGGCAGAGCGCGCTGGGCACCCGGGCCGGCGACGTGTTCACCAAGATCACGGTCGGCCTGGCCGTCGCCTGGATTGTGTTGGCCTGCGTCAACATCTACGTGTTGAAGGGCGCGGCCGAGCGTTTCGAGGAAGGCCCGGGCGCCGGCGCCGCGACCCTCGCTCCGGCGGACGGGGAGGTTGAGGACGATCTGCCCGTGCTTCCCTCCGGGGACGAAGCCGCCGCCCCGGCCGCGACGGACGCGGAACTGGACAGCGACGAAGCCTTCGACGAGGCGTTCGGCGGCGCCGACGCCGGCGCTGCGGCCGGCGACGCCGGCCCTGCCCTGCCGGCGAACGAGTAGCCCCGTGCCGCGGAGCATGACCGGATTCGGCGCCGCCGCCGCGTCGGCGGGGGGCACCTCCGTCGCCGTCGAGGTGCGGAGCGTCAACAACCGCTTCCTCAAGGTGCAGACGCGCCTGCCGGACGGCTTCGCGGAGATTGAGCCCCGCATCGAGGCGGCCGTCCGCAAGCGGCTGAACCGCGGCGCCGTTTCAATCGGCGTGCGGCTCGAAACGGCGGGCCGGGCCGGGCGGCTCACCCTGGCGGCGGACGTGCTCGACGGCTACCGGGCCGATGCGGAGACCTACGCCCTCGCCACCGGCCTCGCTGCCCCGTCCAACCTCTCCGCCTACCTCCGCCTGCCGGGCGTGGTGCGGGAGGAGTCCGCCGAACCCGGCGACCCGGCGGCGGACGCCGCCCTCCTGCTGCGGGCCGCCGAGGAGGCGCTGGACGCCCTCAACGCCTTCCGCGACCGCGAAGGCGCCGCGATGGCGGAGGAATTACGGGGGCAGATCGAAACGCTCCGCACCCACCTCGCCCAGATCGAAACCCGCGCCCCCGGCCTGGCGGAGGAGTTCCGCGCGAAGCTGCACGCCCGGATTAGCGGCCTGCTGGCGGAGGCCGGTGCCGAAATGAGCCCCGCCGACCTGACGCGGGAAGTCATCGTCTACGCGGATAAGGCTGACGTCACCGAGGAGATCGTCCGGCTGCGCACGCACCTGACCGCTTTCGGCGCGGCGCTCTCCGAAGACGCCCCCGGCCGCAAGCTGGATTTCCTCACGCAGGAAATCAACCGGGAGATCAACACCGTCGGTTCCAAGGCGAACGACGCCGATCTCGCCGGAGCCGTGGTCGGGATGAAGGGGGCGGTCGAAAAACTGCGGGAAATCCTGCAGAATCTCGAATAGCCCGGCACTCCCCCCGCCCCTCTTCCGCAAGTTTCGCCCGTGTCCGACGCCGTCGCCGATTCTGCGACGGTCGACGCGCACAACCCGGCCGGCGTGCGGATTCTAATTCTCTCCGGCCCCAGCGGGAGCGGGAAAAGCACCGTCGTGCGGGCGCTGTGTGCGGAGTGCTCCGAGCCGGTTCGCTGCTGCGTCTCCGCGACGACCCGGCCGCCGCGGTCCGGGGAGGTCGACGGGCAGGACTACCATTTCCTGCCGGACGAAGAGTTCCACCGCCGGCGTGACGCCGGAGAGTTCCTCGAAACGGCCGAGGTCCACGGTCGCGGGTACTGGTACGGCACGCTGTGGTCCGAAATCGGGACCGCCGCGGCCGCAGGGTCGTGGGCGTTGTTGGAAATCGACGTCGCCGGCGCCCGCACGGTGTTGACCCGCTACCCCGAGGCCGTCACCGTCTTCCTGAGCACCTCCACGGAAGCGGAGTTCGAGCGGCGCCTGCGGTCTCGCGGCACGGAGGGCGAGGAGGAGATCCGCCAGCGCATCGAAACCGCGCGGTCGGAGCTCGCCGAGGCGGACGGCTACCGCTTTCGTGTCTATAATGACGACTTGTCGGCGGCCGTTGCGCGGCTGTGCGAAATCCTGGCGTCCCACCCCTCCGAAAACCCCCAGTAAGGCCACCCCCCCACGATGCTCGAGGCGTTCAAACAGGAAGAGATCGTGGACAAGGTTGGCGGGCGGTTCAAACTGTCCACGCTGATCCAGAAGCGGATGGTCGCCCTCAACCGCGGCGCCCGCCCCCTCGTCGAGATGCAGACGAAGGACACGATGGCGATCGTCGTGCAGGAGATTCTGACCGACAAGATCTACCTCGATTCCTCCCAGCGGGTGCAGGTTCGCCAGCCGGCCAAAAGTGACGGCGGCCCGGGCGTGGCGGACCTCGGTCCCTCGCTGGACGATCTGTGAACCGATCGGTTCGGTTGTGGTGATTCTTCCGCGGGCGGTGCGAGTTTCGCACCGCCCGCTTTCGTTCCCGCTCGGAGAGGGCCGGCGATGCGCGGCCGCGAGATTCTGCTCGGCGTGTGCGGCGGTGTGGCGGCGTACAAGACCGCCGACCTGTGCAGCAAACTGGTGCAGGCCGGCGCCGGCGTGACCGTGGTCATGACCCGCGGGGCCGGCAGCTTCGTCGGAGCCACGACCTTCGAGGCCCTGACGAACCGCCCCGTCTACACCGAGATGTACGCCCCCAAGGAGCACCCCCGCGGCGAGCACATCGGGCTCGCGGAGCGGTCGGAGCTGTTCGTCGTCGCTCCCGCCACGGCCCATTTCCTCGCCAAAGCGGCGCTGGGGTTGGCGGACGATCTGCTCAGCACGCTCGTGCTGACCTGTGAATGCCCCACGCTGTTCGCCCCCGCCATGAACACGGCGATGTGGGAGAAGCCCTCGGTCCAACGGAACGTCGCCACGCTGCGGGAGGACGGCCACGGCCTCGTCGGGCCGGGCGAGGGCTGGCTGAGCTGCGGCCGCGTCGGCGCCGGGCGCATGGCGGAACCAGAGGCCCTGTTCGCCGCGATCGCCGCCGCCCTGACGCCGGTTGGGGGACGGGAGGAGGAGGAATGAGGGTCCTCGTCACCGCCGGGCCGACGCGGGAGTACCTGGACGACGTGCGGTATCTGTCCAACGCCAGCAGCGGAAAGATGGGTTACGCCGTCGCTGCGGCCCTCGCCGCGGCGGGACATGAATGCGTGCTGGTCTCCGGCCCCGTCGGCCTCGCCCCGCCGCCGGGGTGCGAGTTCGTGCCGGTCGAGACGACCGCCCAGATGCGGGCGGCCTCCGAGGAGGCGTTCGCAGGCTGCGACGGCGTAATCGCCGCGGCGGCGGTCTGCGACTACCGCCCAGCCGTGCGGGTCGAGGGGAAAATCAAGAAGGACGGAGCCCCGGTCTCCGTCGAACTGATTCAAACCGACGACGTGCTCGCGGCCCTGGGGAAGCGGAAGGCGGAGGGGCGACAGACGCCGCGGTGGGTGATCGGCTTCGCCCTCGAAGCCGCCAACCCGCGGGAGAACGCCCTGCAAAAGCTGCGGGCCAAGCAGTGCGACCGCGTCGTGCTCAACGGCCCGGCGAGCATCGGCGGCGACCGTACCGCGGCGGAGTTGATTGGTCCGAGCGGGGAGGTCGTGATGCATTGGGAAGGCTCGAAGCCGGCCGTCGCCGGCGACCTGGTCGACTGGATCGACGCTTGGGTCGCCGCCGGCCGGCCGGCATAACCGGCCGGAAGAGCTGGCCGGGGGGGCCGCAAGGTTTGCCAAACCGGACGGGACGGCCGGTGCCGGGGTGCGGTGGCGCGGGTTTGGTGCGAACGGTCCGCATGCGAGCTTTCCGGGGGCTAGGTTTTCCAGCGCCCCCGGGCTGGCGGCGCGTAAGTTCCGTTCCCCCGCCCCGCATCACCCGTGATCGACGTCAAACGCCTCGGCCAGGACCTCGCCGCGTTGGCCCTGCTGGCGGTCACCGCGTTCCTCGGGCTGGCGCTGTTCAGCTTCGACCCCGCGGACCTCGCCGGGGGAACGGTCTGGCCGTCCCACGAGGAGCCGACGAACCTCTGCGGCCCCGCCGGCGCCCGGGCGGCGTGGCACCTCCGCAACCTGCTGGGGCTGGGGGCGTGGCTGTTCTGGATTCGCTTGGCCTGGGTCGACCTGCGGTTGTTCGCCCGGGACGCGACGGCCGAACCGGTGCTGAAGCTGGTCGGCTGGGGGCTGACGCTGTTTGGCGTCTGCGCCGGCCTGGCGGCGTTGCTGCCGGGGGCGAACGTGGGCGTGCCGACCGGCGGCGGCGGGCTGCTGGGGGCGGGCTGCTCGGCGGTTCTCAATGACAACTTCTCCGCGGTGGGCGCCGGGGTGCTGTTGGCCGCGGTGGTGGCGGCCGGTCTGCTGCTGGCGGGCGATCTGGCCGTGATGGGCGCCGTCGCCACGACCGCCGGAGGAGCCGCCGCGGTCCCCTTCACCGCCGCCGGCCGGGCGTTCCACGGAGTCCGCGACGGCGTGAGCCGCTGGCAGGCCGACCGCCGCGCCGCCGCCGCGCAGCGCGCCGCCGAACGTGAAGCCAAGCGGGCGGAGAAAGCCGCCCGCAAAGCCGCCGTCGTTGCGGAGAAGCAAGCGGACCCCGTCGAGATCCCCACTCCCCCGAAGCCGCAGGCGAAGGCCGCGCCCGCCCCGGTTCCGACCGAACCGGAGCCCAAACGCGTGCCGGTGAAGGAGAAGAAGGCCTTCCGCGTGAACCTGCCCGCCGGGCCGGCGAAGTCGGCCGGGACGCGGAAGCACCTTCTGCCGCCGACGGATCTGCTCGCCCCGCCGGAGCCGTTCCCGTTCGAGGAACTCGCGGCGAAGGCCCAGGCCGCTGCGGAAACGCTGGAGCGGACGTTCTCCGACTTCGGGCTGAACGTGACGGTCTCCGAGATCGACACCGGTCCGGTCGTCACCCAGTTCGAGCTGGAACTCGAAAAGGGCCTGCGGGTGAATAAGGTCGCCGCGTTGGCGGACGATCTGGCCGTCGCCCTGCGGGTGCCGGCGGTGCGGATCGTGAACCCGATCCCCGGCAAGAACACCGTCGGCGTGGAGGTCCCGAACGACACCCGCGTGATGGTCCGCCTGCGGGAGATCGCCGAGACTGCCCAGGGCGCCGACGAGATGGCGATTCCCATCTTCCTCGGCAAGGACGTCTCCGGCGCCCCGCTGGTGGTGGACCTCGCCAAGATGCCCCACCTCCTCATCGCCGGCCGCACCGGCACCGGGAAGTCGGTCTGCCTGAACACGCTGATCCTGTCGATGCTGCTCTCCCGCACGCCGGACGAGGTCAAGATGCTGATGATCGACCCGAAGATGGTCGAACTCAGCCCGTACAAGACCCTTCCCCACCTCATGCACCCGGTCATCACGGACATGAAGAAGGCGGAGGCGGTGCTCGCCTGGGCCGTCGACAAGATGGAGGAGCGCTACGACCTGCTGGCCCGCTGCGGCGTCCGGCACCTGACCGACTTCAACGCAATGTCCCGGGCCCAGAAGCTCGACAAGATGGGCCTGTCCGAGCTGCACGAGGAGGCCGACGCCCTCACCGAGAAGATGCCGTATATCGTCATCGTCGCCGACGAGATGGCGGACCTGATGATGACCAACGGCAAAGAGGTCGAGTCGCACATTATCCGACTCGCTCAGAAGAGCCGGGCGGTGGGCATCCACCTTGTGCTCGCCACGCAGAAGCCGACGGTGGACGTCATCACCGGCCTGATCAAATCGAACCTGCCGGCCCGGATCAGCTTCCAGGTCGCCTCGAAGTCCGACAGCCGCGTCGTGCTGGACGAGTCCGGCGCGGAGCGCCTGCTGGGCAACGGCGACATGCTGTATCTGACCCCGGGCACCAGTTCGCTGGTGCGGAGCCAGGGCGCGTACGTCGGCGGGGCGGAGATCGACCGGGTCATCGATTTCTTCGGCGACTGCGAACCGGAGTACGACGAATCGATCGAACAGGCCACCACCGGCGGCGGACCCGGCGGCGGCGGCGAGGGCGGCGGCCTGCACGGCAGCGACCGGGACGACATGTACATTCAGGCCGTCGAGTGCGTCGTCCGCGAGGGCCGCGGCTCCACCAGCCTGCTGCAACGGGCGCTGGGCGTCGGCTACGGCCGGGCGGCCCGCATGATCGACCACATGGCCGAGGACGGCTTCCTCTCCGGCCACAACGGCTCGCAGGCCCGCGAGGTGCTGCTGGACATGGACGCGTTCGAGGAACTGCGGGCCGCCGGCTGAACCTCGCTCGTCCTCACCGCTCCTGCGTCGGCGGGCCCTGCTCAAACTGGTCCAGCCACGCTGCGGTGAGGGCGGCGCCAAGGCGCCGATCGGAGTTCGCCTCCACGAACGAGCGCCCGTCCGCCGTGACGCGGATGCGCCTCATCCCCGATGCGTCGCCCTCCCCCACCGCGGCCGCGGGCCCGCCGACCGTCACGACCAGCAGGACGACGGCCAGCACGGGTCTCATAGCGACCGCTTCTGGGCGAGTTGCACTTCGATGCCGTCCGGGTCTTTGAAGTACGTGCGGCCCGAGGTCTGCCGCACCTCGCGGCCCTCCGCCTTCAGTTTGCGGGCGGCCTGCTGCGGGTCGTAATCGTCGATCCCGAAGCAGAAGTGGTTCAGGCCGGGCTGCTCCGCTTTGAACAGGGCGACGAAGAACTCGCCGTTCTCCCGGCCGAGGAAGGCGCTGTTCTGGTCGCCGCGAATCTTCCGCAGTCCGAGGTGCCGTTCGTAGAAGGCGACGGAGCGGTCCACATCGGTCACGTCCAAGGCGATGTGGTCGACGTTGCGGCCGGAGAACAGCGGGCCGGACTCGGCCGCGTCTCCCCCCTTCTCCTGTGCGGCCTCCTCCTGTGCACGAACGTTGCCGGCGAGGGCGCCGGCGGCGCCGAGGGCGGTCAGTCCGGCGATCAGGCCGCGGCGGGAGAGGCGGCCGTCGTCGTAGTCGGCGACGAGGCGGGCGGGGTCGAACGACATCGGACAGGCTCCGGGCGAGGTGAGCGGGGAGCGTTCTATTTTACGGAGTCGAACGCGGCGGCCGGATGGGGGATCTGCTGATCCGGCGACGGCGTTCGAGCGGAGCGACCGAGGTTTCCCCCGGGCGACCGCCGGATCGGTATGATCCGACGAACCGCCCCGCGCGTTCGCGGGTCTGCCGAGCGTCCTTACCCCTTTACAGGAGCCTCCGATGCCGACCGCCCCCGCCGCGCCCCGACCCGCCCCGTCGACCGTCTCGGTGCCCCCCGCGACCCGCGCGGGGTCCGGCGCCGTCGCCCCGAACCGGGCGGTGGCGCGGGCCCTGGCCCGCATCGCCCGGGCCGCCGCCGCGGACGCCGACGATCGTCCTGCCGAGTACCTCGGTCAGACCGCGGTGCGTCACGGGGGTGAGTAAGTCGGGGCCGAACCCGTGAACGCCCCGCCCTCCCCGGCCGACGTCCGCCGCCCCCTGGACCGACTGACGGGCGTGGAGTCCGAGCTGGCGATCCGGTACTGCCCGGCCAAGCCGGGCGGGCCGCGGGTTCCGAATCGGATGATCTTCGCCCGGTTGCTCGCCCGTCTGGGGCGGGACGGCCCGCTGGGGATGCCGGGCGGGGCGATGGCCAAGTGGGGCCGCTTCCTGCCGACCGGCGGGGCGGTCTGGTTCGAAGTGATCAAGAACGCCCCGGACGCCGGCTTGGTCGAGGGGGCGACGCCGGAGTGCCGTGGTTCCCGGGCCGCCCTCGCCGCCTCCCGGGAGCAGGACCGCCGGCTGGGCGAGGCGATCCGGGCGGCCTTCCCTCCGGGTTCATGCGGCGGATCCGCGACGCTACTGAAGGTCGACCGCGACGCCCTCGAACGTTCGTTCGGCGGGCAGGAGAACTACGAAATCGTTCTCCCCGCGGAGCGATTGGAGGCCTGGAGACACTGGAGCCGGGCGTTCGCCGGCGCTGCGACGCTGTTTTGGTTCGTGGCGCTGGCGGGTTTTTTGACCGCTGCCGCCGTACTGGCACTCGTCTGGGTTGTCGTCTGGCCGTTCGTCAGGCCGTGGCAGACGCCGGCACAGCGCCGACGGGCCGCTCGTCGTCCGCCGGGCGGCCCGAACGAGACCGTCAGCCTCGGCGCTCCGACATGGGCCGAACGGATCGTCGTGCCGGTGTTGCAGGCGGCGCTGCTCCCCCTCGCCGCCGTGGGCCTGCCGGCGGTGCGACGCGGCCCGCTGGCGGACGCCCCCCGCCTCATGCCGTTCCTCGCCAGCCGGGCGCTGCTCGCCGGGGCTGGCGCGGTGGACCGCCGCGGTCGCTTCCGCGTCGCCGCCAAGGCGACCGCCCTGCGGTTCGTCGTGGGCATCTCCGATCTTCCCGGCTGCCGCGGAGCGTTCAGCGCCGGCCCGCAGTTCAAACGGGCGATGGGCCAGTTCATGGACCCGTCGCTGAGGGCGAAACTGGGCGAACGGCGGCAGCGGATCACTGTAAACGTCGGCGACTCGAACCGCTGCGAGGCGGCGGAGTACCTCAAGCTCGGCACGACCTGCCTGATGCTCGATCTGTTGGAGGCCCGCCCCGACTGGAGGCCGCCGACGCCGCGGCGGCCGATCGCCGCCCTGCACCGCTTCGCCGCCGATTCGACGCTGACAGCGACCGTCCGCCTGGTCGGCGGCGGCCGGGCGACGGCGTTACAGATCCAGCGGACCTGTCTGAACGCCGTTCGCGACCATCTGCAATCCGTCGCCGCCGCTGAGCCCGCCGGCGTGCCGGAGGCGGCGTGGGATCTGGTGCTGCGCTGGGGCGACGCCCTGGACGGGTTGGAAGCGTTGGCGGACGAGCCGGACCGGCTGTTCGGCGTACTCGACTGGGTGACGAAGCGGCGCCTGCTTCAGGAGGCCGGCGTGACCGGCGACGCCGCCCGCAAGCTCGATCTGCGGTACCACGAACTGGCGCCGGACTCCCCGTTCGACCGGCTGGAACAGGCGGGGCTGATCGAACGGGTGCTGACCGACGCCGAACGCGACGCCGCCCGCCGTCCCCCGCCGGACACCCCCGCCGCGGCTCGCGGCGAAGCAGTGCGGCTGGGCACGCTGCCGCCCTCGTGGGACTGACGGATTATTGCCGGAGGCAATGCGGGGCGCAGGAGGGGTTGAAGGAGGTCGGCCGCGACGCCGGCCCCGCGGCCTGAACGCACCGGCGCCCCACCCGGACGCGTGCGTTTCGGATCCCTCCGGCGGTGACTGCGAGGGACGGGCCCAATACAAAGGAGTTGCGATGACAGACACGCCCACCCCCGCCAATGCCGATGATCAATCCGATGACAACCCGCCGGGTCGGGAGCGTCGCAGGGTCGGTCCGCTGCGGCGGTGGTCGGCCCGCCTGCTGGGCGCCGCTGCCGCTGTTCTCCTGCTCGCCACGGCGCTCGGTTACTTTGGCGAGCACGCGTGGCTTCTGGACCTGACGAACGAGTGGCGGCTGCAGTACGCGCTGCTCGCACTGCTACTGGCCGCCGCGTTGCTGGCCCTGCGGTCGTGGAGGTGGCTGGCGGTGGCGGGCGTGGTCGCCGGGCTGAACCTGTGGGTGATCCTGCCGTGGATGATCGGCGGCGGCCCCGAGATCCCGCCCGGCGTCGCGGACCGCGACCTACGGTTGATGACGCTCAACGTTCGCGTTTCCAGCGAAGACTTCGCGCCGCTTCGGAAGCTGCTCGCGGAGTCTAAACCGGACGTGGCGGTGCTGCTCGAAGTCGATCGCGAGTGGCTTGCCGAGATTCGTGAACTGTCGGCCGGCTACGAGATCGTCGATACGCCCACGCAAGAGCGGTTCGGTACGCTGCTGCTCAGTCGCCGGCCGCTGAAGGACGTGACGTTTGAGAGCTTCGGCGAGAAATGGTCCTCCAGCATCATCGTTCGGTTGGAGGTGAACGGTCAGCCGGCGACCGTCATCGCCACGCACCCGCCGGCGCCCATCAGTTCGAAGACCTGGCGGAAGCGCAACCAACATTTGCAGGAGCTCGCCCGGTACGTCAACGGCGTCGACACGCCGGTACTCGTCGCCGGCGACCTGAACGTGACGATGTGGTCGCCGCACTTTCGCCGTTTGGTGGATGAGGCGCAGCTGGCCGACGCCCGCGACGGGTATGGGCTGCTGCCGACGTTCCCGGCGACACGGCTGGGCGTGGACTTTGGCTGGCCGCTTCGGATTCCGCTTGACCACGTGCTCGTCAGCGGGGAGTGGGTCACCCTGGACTACGGCACCCCGCCCGGCATCGGGTCGGATCATCTTCCGGTCAGCGTCGACGTCGCGCTGCCCCCCGCCCGATAAACGACAGCGGGGAAAGCGGGAAATTCGGCACGCCGCGGGGCGTCAACCGCCCCGCGAGAGCTTGGATCCGAACTGCTCGGCACGCTATCCACCCTCATGGAGGTCGAGTTGACGGCCGACCCTGTCAGGGCCGCCAACGCTCCGATAAGCCGCCGGCCACCGCCGCGGCCTTCCGCCAAGTCGGCACCCGCACCCGGCGGGCCAGCACGTCGATCCCGGCTTTCTCCACCCGATTCAGCAGATCGCCGTAGATGCGGGTCATGGCGTGCAGCACGCCTCGGCCATGAGGGGAGACGAAGTCGAACAGCGGCTCGGCGTTCGCGTACTCCGCCCCGGTTTCGTCCGCTTCGCACCGCAGCAGGCGTTCGATCCGGCGGCGGATCGGCTCGTCGTCCCGCAGCGTGTCGAGGTAGGCGTCGCCGGGGCGGCTGACGAGATCCGCCGGCTCCACTCCGAACTTGGCGAGTCGATCAGCCGGGAGGTAGACCCGTCCGGCGGCGGCGTCCTCGGCAACGTCTCGGAGGATGTTCGTCCGCTGAAACGCCCGGCCGCAGGCGAGCGCCGGTTCCCGCGCCGCCCCGTCCAACTCGTCGCAGCCCCAGACGTGCAGGCAGCACAGGCCGACCGCCCCGGCGACGTGGTAGCAGTAGTCGTCCCGCCCGGCGGCGTGCTCGAAGAAGACCCGCGGCTCCGTCAGTCGGGCCGGCGGCTGGGCGAGGTCGGCGGCGACGCCGTCGATCACGTCCAGCGGCAGGCCGGGGGGGATGCCGCGGCGGCGGGCGACGTCAGCGAAGGCGATCAGCGCCGCGGCGTGCGGGGCGGCGGGATCGATCGCTTCGCCGTGCAGGGCGGCCGCGGTGCGCTCCCGCCAGTTCGCCACCGCCAGCCGGCGCCGGTCCAGCGGCTCGGCCGGGTCGTCCCCCAGGTCGTCCGTCACGCGCATGAAGGCGTACAACGCCCCCATGTCCCGCCGCTGATTCGCCGGGAGGGTGAGGAAGGACCAGTAGAAGTTCTTCCCGGTCCGCCGGGCCAATCGCGTGCAGTGAGCGAAGGCGGCGTCGAGATCCGCCGACGACAGGGCGGCTGGGGTGAGGGAAGCGCTCACCGCAGGACCGTCCGCCGCAGGCCCCGTCCCATCGCCCCGGCCAACAATCCGGCGGCGTCCCGCTTGCCCAGCTTCGGCCGCAGGTCCCAGACCCGATAATCGAGCCGCCGCACCTTGCCGCAGATCGCCAGCCCGCCGGAGGCGAACAGGTCGATCGCTATGCCGAAGCGTCCGCCCAACCGATCGGCCAGCGGACGCCCCGCCGCCAACAGTTCCGCGGCCCGGTCCACCTCGAACCGCATCAGGTCGAGGAACGCCGGCGTCGTGCGGCGGGCGGCGTAGTCGTCCAGCGAATAGCCGAACCGGGCCAGGTCCTCGGTCGGCAGGTAGCGGCGGCCAATGTCCGCGTCCCGGGCGACGTCCTGCCAGAAGTTGATCAGTTGCAGGCCGGTGCAGACGGAGTCGGACAGCGCCACGTGCTCCGGCGTGTGGGCGGAGAGCAGTTTCAACACGATCCGCCCCACCGGGTCGGCGCTGCGGCGGCAGTAGTCGTGGAGATCGGCGAACGTTTCGTAGTGCGTCACGGTCTGATCCTGCTCGAAGGCGGAGATCAGATCGAGGAACGGCTCCGGCGTGAGCGCGAACCGCTGTGCGGTCGGTTTGAGGGCGACGAACACCGGGTGCCGGGGCGGTTCGCCGGCGAACATGGCGGTCGTTTCGCCCCGCCACCAGTCGAGCAGCGCCAGCGAGGCGTCCGCCCCGGGCACCTCGTCGCCGAGGTCGTCGGCCCAACGGCAGAAGGCGTACACCGCATGAAAGTGCGGACGCAGGTCCGCCGGCAGCACAACGGAGGCGACGGGGAAGTTTTCGTAGTGCCGGGTCGCCAGCCGATGCACGTGCTCCCGGGCGTCGGCGGGGCTGGCGGGGGCGGCGGCGCAACGCTGCGGCGTCCATCCTTCCAGATGGCACGGCAGTTCGGCGGAGGAAACGGCGGCGGCGGCGGCGGTCGGCACGGCAATCCGTTATAACGGGCGTTCCTCCCAGACACTTCCCCGAGCGGGACGCGGGGCGAACGATGCCCCTTCCACCGCGTCCCCGTGCTGCCCGGGCCTTCCCGGCCCCCCTCTGATGTCCGTTCCCAAAATTGCGATCGTCGGCCGTCCCAACGTCGGCAAGAGCAGTCTGTTCAACTGGCTGGCGGGGGAGCGGCTGTCCATCGTCGACCCCACCGCCGGCGTCACCCGCGACCGACTCACCCACCTCATGCACGAGGGGGACCGCTATTTCGAACTGATCGACACCGGCGGGATCGGCATCGTCGACTCCGACGCGTTGGAGGAGGAGATCGAGGGCCAGATCCGCGTCGGACTGGAGATGGCCGACGTGCTGCTGTTCGTCGGCGACGCCCAGACCGGCGTGATGCCGCTGGACGAGGAGGTCGCCCGCCGGCTGCACCCGCTCGGCAAGCCGGTGGTGATCGCGGCGAACAAGTGCGATAGCCCCAAGGTGGAGAGCGACGCCGCGGAGTTCCTCGGCCTGTTCGACGCCCCGCTGGTCCCCACCACGGTGAAGAGCAACCGCGGTCGGGAGGCGCTGCTCGCCGCCCTGCTGGAAGCCCTGCCGCCCGCCGGCGAGCACGAGGCCGGCAGCGGCGCCGAACTGGCGAGCGACCCGGTGATGAAGCTGGCCGTCGTCGGCCGCCGGAACGTCGGCAAGAGCACCTTCCTGAACTCGCTGGCCGGCGAGGAGCGGGTGATCGTCTCCGAGATCGCCGGCACCACCCGGGACAGCATCGACCTGCGGTTCGAGGTCGACGGCCGGGCCCTCGTCGCCATCGACACGCCCGGCGTCCGCCGCAAGAAGAGCCTGGCGAACGACGTCGAGTACTACGGCACCGTCCGGGCCCAGCAGAGCATCCGCCGGGCGGACGTGGTGCTGATGACCTTCGACGCCACCCGAACAATCTCCAAGGTGGACAAGCAGCTCGTCGCGGACATCGTCGAGGCGCACAAGCCTTGCATCTTCGTGGTCAACAAGTGGGACCTCGCGCTGGCGGCCGACATGACCAGCGAACGCTGGGCGGATTACCTGGAGAAGACGTTCGCCAACATGCGATTCGTGCCGGTGGCGTTCCTGACCTCGCAGGCCGGCCGGAACGTGCGGCCGGTGGTGGACCTGGCGCAAAGTCTGTTCAAGCAGGCTCGGGAACGGGTCGGCACGGGCCGCGTGAACGCCGTGGTGCGGGCGGCGATGGAGAAGAATCCGCCGCCGATGAAGAAAAACCGGCGGCCGAAGATCTTCTTCGCCACGCAGGTCGCGGTGACGCCGCCGACAATCGTGCTGAAGTGCAACGAGCCGGCGCTGTTCGGCGACGACTGGAAGCGGTACCTGCTCACCCAGTTGCGGGATCAGCTCCCCTACCCCGAGATCCCGATCCGCCTGTACTTCCGCCCCCGCGCGAAGGACGACGCCGAGGCGAACCGTCGCTGAGGCGGTTGATCGCTGAGGCCGGCGGGCGAACCTTTTCGGCCGCGACTGCTCTGCGGGGCGTGCGGATCGTTCCGGCGCCGCGTTGCGGTTTGGCACGAGGCGACGACGGCGGCCGATGGGGTGGGGGATGGAACGCCCGCCCCGCCCCCGCCCCGCAGTGACGCTCGCCCTCTGCGGCGCGGCGCTGCTGACGGGAACCGCCGCCCTCGCCCTGTTGGTCCCGGGTCCGCCGTCGCCGGCGTTCGGCACGCTGCACGCCGCGGAAGATCTGGTCCGGGCGCCGCGCGGCGGTCGCGTCGTCCGCTGGCTGGTCGAACCGGGGACGTCGGTGCGGCCGGAGACGCCGCTGGTCGAGCTGGAAGATCCCGGCCGGATCGCCGAACTGGCCGCCGCGGACGCCGCCGTTGCCGCCGCCGAGGAATCGCTCGCCGCCACAGAGCGGGCCGCCAAGTTGGACCTGGCCTGGCGCCGGGCCGCTGTGCGGCGGGATCTGCACACGGTGCGGACCGAGGCCGCCGACCTGCTCCGCGACCGCTTCGACGCCGCCCTGCAGGCGGCCGCCGAGGGCGACGCCCTGCCCGATGGCTCCCCCCGGGGCGGCGTGCCCGCCCGCACGGTGAGCCTGCGGACCCGCACCGCGGCCGCGGCCGCCGCGGCGGCGAACGCCGCGGAAGTGCTGGAAGCCCGCCTCGCCCTTTGTGACCTGCGGGAGCGGGAACTGCTCGATCTGCTGGAAGAACTGCCCGAGACCGTCTCCGCCGCCGCGGGCGTGCCGGCCGCCGCCGCGGCGCTGGACGCCGCGAATGCGGAGCGGGAAGCCCTTGCCGCCGCCCCGGCGACGCTCACTCTGCACGCCCCCGGCCACGGCCGCGTCGGCCGGTTTGCTGCGGCGCCGGGCGCCCTCGCCGACGCGGGTGAACCGTTGACTGCCGTGCGGGACGACGCCCGCCCGTTCGTCGCCGCCCAGGTGCCCACCGGCCGGCTCTCGCGGTTCGCCGCCGGGGCGGACGTCACCCTCGCCTTCGGCGAGGGCGACCGCCGCGACGGCTACCGCGGCCGGGTCGTCTCCGTCGGCCCGGAAGCCGGCGACGGACTGGCGACGGTCCGCATCCTGCCCACCGGCCCGCTCTGGCCGGACCTGCCCGAGGGCGCCGTCTGCGAGGTCCGGCCGGCGGAGTGAGGCCGGCGGTCCCTCCCCGCCCGTCAGTGCGGCATTGTGATCGACCGCGGCGGCGGGTGCGGCCCCGCGGCGGGACCGTCCGCCGGCTCCACCCGGGCAATCTGGTCCAGCGCGAACGGCCCGCGCTCCTCCCAGCCGCTCGGCCCGTCGCCGACCAGCCAGAGCTCCCCCCGCACGGAGCGGCGCCCGTCCGGCGTGCCGGCGACGGTCGTGCCGTCGGTCAGCGTGACCCGCACCGCCCGGGACTCCGACGGCGGAGCGAGGCCGGGTTCGCAGAGGGCCGGGAACCGCTCCCACGCCCAGGCCCACAGCGTTTCGCGGGTTCCCACGTCGCCGGCGAGGTCGGCCCAGGCCCCCTCCGCCAGCCGCAGGTCCCGCCGCGTCGCCGCCCGGCACCACGGGCGCAGGACGGTCAGCACCCACTCCCGCCGCGACGCCGCCAGCGCCGCGAAGTCGGCGGGCGGCCCGGACACTGTTTCGACCGCGGCCGATTCTGCGGGATCGGCGGGCGGGGCCGGTTCGACGTTCACGGCAAACTCGCGGGAAGACATGGGCGGACGCGGGAAATGTTCTATGCTCCCCGATCGTCCGCGGCATGGCGATCCTTCGGATCGCGGCGCCGGGCGTTCTTTCTCAACCCCCCACGCCGGCCCGTCGCGGCCGGGACTCGACCGAGGCCACCGCTCCTGATGCCCGCCGTTCTTGACACCCCCCGCACCGCGATCTCCGGTTCGTCCGTACTCCTGCGGGGGGACGGCTTCGAGGAGGTCGATTTCGTGACGGAGATGAAGCTCCGCACCTGGGCCCGACAACGCTACTGCAATGCCGGCGCCCGCCAGCCGGACTGGCACCCGGTCATCCTGGACGAGATGAACCGGATCGACCGCGAAGCGGCGGCGTAGTTTCCGGCGTCAACCGCGCGATCAACGTCCCGGACCCTTGGAGGGTCCGGGACGTTTGCGTTCGCCCGTCTCACTCCGCGAACCGCACGTCGCCGACGGCCCGGCCGACGACGCCGTCGGTTCCCTGCCCCGGGAAGAAGGGGCCGACGCGGCGGTCGAGGGGGAGCAGCAGCACGGTGTCGGCGTCTGTCGTGAGCGGGGCGGCCGACGGGTCGTACTGCTCAGAGTAGCGGGCGGTCTTCGAGAGCCGCACATCGTTCAGCACGCCGGCGACGGGCCGGGTCAGTTCGCCGTCCCGGCCGGGGTCGCCGCCGAGGTACAGCGGCAGGTCGTTGAGCGTGCGTTTCCCCTCGCCGGGCACCGCGGCGACGGGCATGCCGTCCAGGTACAGCCGCACCTCGGAGCCGTCGTAGACGCCCGCGAGCCGGTACGTCTTGCCGGCCTCGAGCTTCAGCGGGCTGACCGCCGTCACGTAGCGGCCGGCGCCGGCGCCGGGGGCGGTCAGGTGCACGTCGAACTGGGGGACGCCGTCGTTCAGGAAGAAGGCGTATTCGCTCTGCTGTGTCTTGGCGATTAATCCGCGGCCGCCCTTCAGGCTGGCGGCGTCCGGCGTGTAGGCAAACTCCAGCGTGAACGGCCCGTCCGCCGGCAGGCGGAAGGCGTCGTCCGCGACGCGGACCGCGGAGCCGCCGTCCAACTGCACGCCGCGGTCGGGAGCGTCGGTGAAGAACGTCTCGGACAGCCCCCCCAACGCCACGTCCATCGGCAGGGTACGGGTCGGCAGGGAGACGCGGGCGTCTCCGTCGATCACGTCAGCGTTGAGGACCAGTTCCGGGACGCTCTCCGGCAGGCGGTCGTCCCGCAGGGCGTAGGAGAAGGCAAACTCGGCCGTTTCCCCCGGGGCGACGGTGGCGTGCCGGTGGTCCGGGGCGAACCGCCAGCCGGCCTCCACGCCCCGCGGGGCGATTTCCACGTCGATCGGCGTGTCCGTCGGGTTGGCGAATGTGGCGACGTACTCTCCGGAGACCGCCTCCTCCCCGAACGTCAGCGGGGCCGACTTCCGTTTCAGTTGGACCCGCCGCACCGCGTCCAGCAGTGCCAGGCGCTCCGGGGTGTACTGCCGCGGGTCGGCGACGGCGCCGACCGGCAGCATCGCGACGGTCATGCCGGCGTGGTTCTCCGCGGTGGCTGGCACGTCGGGGTCGCGGACGGTCACCACGTGCATGTGGTGGACGTAGCCCAACACGGGGGCGTCGCCCGAGAGGTGGCCGCCGGTCGTGGCGAGGGCGTGGTAGGCGATGCCGTCCTTCACCCCCTCATAGCGCACCCGGTGGATGTGCCCGGCGAACACCGCCCGCACGTTGCCGACGGCGACCAACGTTTCGTGCACCTCGTCCCAGTTGCCGTCCGTGTACCCAGCCCCGATCCAGCGGGGGTGGTGCAGGAAGGCGAACACGTGTTTGCAGTGCTTCAACTGTTCGAGCGACTGCCGGACGAAGGCGAGTTGCTCCGGGCTCATCGTCTGGGCGGAGCCTTTGCTAAAGGTTTTCTCGCCGGTGACCGGGTCGCCCTCGTCGGAGTAGAGCACGAGGAACCCGCAGTCCTTGTGTTCGAAGCTGTACCAGAGCGGGCCGAAGTGCTTCTCGTACTGCGGTTCGTGCTCGCCCGGCGGCGGGTCGCCGGGGCCGCGCCAGTAGACGTCGTGGTTTCCGGCGACGGGGAACCAGGGCATGTTCAGCCCGGACATCACGCCCCGATACTCCTTCATCTGGATCATCCACTCCGGCGTCTGGTTGTAGCCCTGAATTAGGTCGCCGACCGTCATCACCAAGTCGGGGTCGAGCAGGTTCGTCTCCTGCACCGCCTGCTTGAGCACCTCGATCCCCTCCGGCTCCCCGCCGGTGCGGTCGCCGAAGATGACGAACTGGAACATCCCCTCCTCTTTGGGAGGCACGACCTGCTGCCCGTGATTGGGCCGGGTGGTGAAGACCGTGTCCGGCGCCGCGGCGGGGGCGTCATGCTCGTGAGCGTGCGGTCCGTCCTCGCCGGGCGGGTGCGCCAGGGCGAGGGGGGCGGCGGCGAGCAGCAGGGCGAGGGTGAGGCAATGCATCGCCCCACCCTACCGATCCCAGACTGAAGCGTCCGCGACGACCGGAATGAAGAACCGATTAAGCGTTCGGGCGCGGCGGGTCCTGCTGCAACGGCAGTTCGACGCGCTTGCCGGTCCGCTGGCTCTCGTAGATCGCGAGGATCAGCTCGACGCTTTTGCGGCCCTCCCGGCCGTCCACCAGCGGCTCGCCGCCGGTGTCGATCGCGTGCAGGAAGTCCTTCAATTGGTCGCGGTGGCCGGCGTGGGAGATCGCCTTCGGATCGGCGGCCCCGCCGCCGATCGTGTCCGGGGCGGCGAATTGCTTGCGGATCGCCGCGTCGGCGTCGGTCTCCTCGGCGAACTTCCACAGCAGCAGGCTGTCCTGCTCCACGATCGCGGAGCCGGTCGTGCCGTGCAGTTCGGTCTTCTTGAGCAGCCCGGGCCAGGCGGCGGTGGACGCCTCCAGCGTGCCGAGCGCTCCGTTGGCGAACCGCACCGCGGCCACGGCGGTGTCCTCCACCTCGATCCGCTCGTGAGCCAGCGTACCGGTGACGGCGGAGACCTCCGTCACGTCGCCCATAAACCACAGCAGCAGATCCACGTTGTGGATCGCCTGGTTCATGAAGGCGCCGCCGCCGTCCAATTCGTAGGTGCCCCGCCAGCCGCCGGAGTCGTAGTACTCCTGCGAGCGCCACCACTTCACATAGGTGTCGCCGAGGGTCAGCCGGCCGAACCGGCCGTCGTCCACCGCCTTCTTCAATGCGACGTTCGCGGCGCTGAACCGGCTCTGCATGATCGTGCAGAGCTTCACGCCGGCTTTGTCGCAGGCGTCGATGATCGCATCGCAGCGGGCGAGGGTGACCTCCAGCGGTTTCTCGACGACGACGTGCTTGCCCGCCTCCGCGGCGGCGACGGCGATGTCCCGGCGGGCGCCGCTGGGGGTGTTGATGCAGACGGCGGTGATGCGGTCGTCGGCCAGCAGAGCCTCCAGCGACGCGAACGCCTCCCCGCCGTGCTCCGCGACGAACTTCGCCGCCTTCTCCGGCGTGCGGTTGTAGCAGCCGATGAGCTCCGCGCCGTCGATCTCCGCGATCGCGTTGGCGTGAAAGTTGGAGATCATCCCCGTGCCGACGATGCCGAAACCGTGCATAGCTGTCCTGTCGTGGTGGAACCGCGAGCGTCAGCGAGTCGGCTCTAGCGACGCCGCCTGTGTGTTCATCGTGAGCCGCTAGAGCCGGCTCCCTGACGGTCGCGGTACTAGGTGAGCGCGACCCGGCAGAACTTTTTCTTGCCGGCCCAGACCAGCAGGCCGTCGCTGACGGCGACCTGTTCGTCGTGGGTGAGCACGGGCGATTTGTCTTCGCCGAGCTTCATGCCGCCCTGCTGGATCAGCCGGCGGCCCTCGCTCTTGCTGTTCACCAGCTCCAGCGCGGTCAGCAGATCGACGGCCGGCAGCAGACCGTCGGCGGGGGCCGGCAGCGGGCGCTGCGGGATGTCCGCGGGCAGGCCGCCGCCGCCGATCTCCCCCTGCCAGCGGTCCGCGGCCTCGTCCGCCTCGGCGGCGCTGTGGTAGCCGCCGATTACGCTCTTGGCGAGCGTCACCTTCGCCTCCTTCGGGTGCCCGGCGAGCAGCGTTTCGATCTCGTCGGTCGAGAGATCGGTCAGCAGGGTGAGGTAGTCCCGCAGGTTCTCGTCGGAGACCCGCATGAACTTCTTCATCTGCTCGTAGGCGTCCTCGGCGATGCCGATGTAGTTGCCCAGCGACTTGCCCATCCGCTTGACCCCGTCGGTGCCGACGAGGATCGGGCTCATCACGCCCACCTGCCCCGGCTGGCCGGCGTTGGCCTGGTAGTCGCGGGCCAGCATGAAGGTGTAGAGCTGCTCCGTCCCGCCGAGTTCCACGTCGGCCCGGATCTGCACGCTGTCCCACGCCTGCATCACGGGGTACAGGCACTCGTGCAGGAAGATCGGCTTCTCCTCCCGGTACCGCTTGGCGAAGTCCTCCCGCGTCAGGAGTTGCGCCACGGTCACCTGACCGCACAGACCAAGCAGTTCGCCGAAGCCCATCGGATCGAACCAGTCGCCGTTGCGGTGGATCTCCGCTTTGGGCAGGTCGATCACCTTGCCGCACTGGTTCAGGTAGTCCGCGGCGTTGGCGTCGACCTCTTCCTTGGAAAGCTTCTTGGAACGGGCCTCGTCCCGGCCGGACGGATCGCCGACGCGGGCGGTCGCGTCGCCGATGATCACCACCGCTGTGTGCCCCAACTCCTGAAACTGCCGGAGCTTTCGGAGCGGGACGGTGTGGCCGAGGTGCATGTCGATCCCGGTCGGGTCGATGCCGTACTTCACCCGCAGCGGGGTGTTCGTCTCGCGGCTCTGCTGGAGCTTCGCCCGGAGTTCGTCCTCCGGGACGATCTTCTCGACGCCCCGGGTGAGCAGTTCGAGCTGCTCGTCGACGGGGGCGAAGGACACGGGCGGCGGCTTTCCAAGCGAACGGGAATCGGGGGCCGGCAGGGTCGTCGCCGCGGCGAATCGTTTCAAGCGGACCGGCCCCGGTTCGCCCGACCCGCGTCAAGCGGCCCCGGCGGATCCGTCCAGCAGCACCCAGGCGAGCATCAACGCGTTGAAGGCCGCGTGGGCGAGGATCGCCGGACGAACCGAGCCGGTGCGTTCCCGGCTCCACCCCAGCACGCAGGCCAATGCGAACAGCGCCGCCCAGTCCTGCGGTTGATGAAGGAACGCAAACAGCGCCGCCGTGCCCACGATCGCCGGCCCCGCCGACAGGCCCGCGGTCCGCAGCGACCCCAGGAGCAGCCCGCGAAACAGCAGTTCCTCCCCCACTGGGGCAAAGGCGACGGCGCTGAGGCAGACCAGCGCCCACGTCCCGGCGGAGCCGTCGATGAGTTGCAGGAGCAGCGGGTTCGACCCCTCGACCGTGCGGTCCGGCAGCGTGAGCAGAAACGCCGCGGCCGTCGGCGGCAGGGTCAGCAGGAACGTCATCGCCCCGTCGCGGAGATCGTCGACGAACGACCGCGGGGACGGCTCGATCCGCGGCGCGGCCAAGGCCCAGACGCCGGCCGCGCCGGCGGCGATCGCCCCGGCCCGCAGCAGGCTGCGAACCAGCGGCGACACGCCGTCCTCCGGCAGCAGCCCCGCGACCAGCGTGGCGACGACCCACACCCCCACGCCCGCGGCGGCCCCCCATACGGCGACCGATTTCCTCGCCGGCGGTCCCAGGACCCGCTCCCGCCGCAGCCCGCGGAAGACCGCGTAGACCCACGCCGCGAGCCCGCAGGTCACCGCGAGCAGAACCAACAGCGTGCCGGGCGGGGGAAGATTCACGTTCAGACTGTACCCTCCCGGCATGGCGACGATCCTCGACGACATCCTCACCCGCACCCGGGCCGACCTGAAAACCCGCGAGGCGGCGGTCCCGCTGGCCGACCTCGAAGCTGCCGCGGCGGACATGCCGCCGGCCCGGGACTTCACGAACGCGTTGCGTCCCGGGAACAGGGGGGATCGCACGCCGCTGGGGCTCATCGCCGAGGTGAAGCGGGCCAGCCCCTCCGCCGGGGCGATCGCGGAGGGGGCGGACCCGGTCGGGGTAGCCCGAACCTACGAAGCGGCGGGGGCGCACTGCGTGAGCGTGTTGACGGACGGCCCGTTCTTTGGCGGTTCGCTCGACGATCTGAAGGCCGTGCGGGCGGCGATCGGCCTGCCCGTGCTGCGGAAAGACTTCGTCGTCTCCCGCTACCAGCTCGCCGAGGCCCGGGCCGCCGGGGCGGACGCCGTGCTGCTGATCGCCGAGTGCCTGCCGGGCGAGGAACTGCCCGCCCTGCACGCCGCCGCGGGCGAGTTCGGCCTGCACACGCTGATCGAGCTGTACGACCCGGAGCACATGCCCCACGTCGCGGCGCTCGCCGCGGCGGCGCCGGAGCGGACGGTGATCGGCGTGAACAACCGCGACCTGCGGACGTTCACGGTGGATCTGGAGCACTCGCTCCGCCTCGTCGCCGACTGCCCGGCGGGGGTGACGTTCGTTTCGGAGAGCGGCATCCGCACCCGCGAGGAGATCGACCGCCTCGCCGCGGCCGGCGTCGGCGCCGTGTTGATCGGCGAAACGCTGATGCGGGCACCCGACCCCGCCGCGAAGGTGCGGGAGTTGATCGGCGGGTGAGGGGCGCTGAGCCAGGCTGCGACGGCTCGGGCGGTTGCGCCCTTCGCTTGCGGTTTCGGGGCGCGGCCGATTCTTGAGGCCCCGCGAAACCGCAAGCGACGATGCACGCCGGAGAAGACCCTTCCGCCCCCGACGCTCCGGCCCCCATGTCCGTCGAACACGTCCTCTGCGTTCCCACCGCCCGTTTTCGGGAGCTGGGATATTTCCAAGGTTTCCAGGCCGACACGTCCGCCCTCGCCGGGCTGCTCGACCCGGCGAACACCCTGTACCTGCCGCGGCCCGAGGCGGAACAGGACCCGACCCACAAGCAGTTGATCCCCTACTGCGTGCTGATCGCACAGGTGGCGGAGCCGGACGGGGCGACGGCGGAGCGGGTGTTCGCCTACCGCCGCGGCGCCGGCGGCGGGGAGGCGCGGCTGGCGGCGAAGATCTCCTGCGGCGTCGGCGGGCACGTCAGCACCGTCGACCGCGACGCTGTCGCCGGCGGACCGGCCTCCGCGGACGGTCACTACCGCGAGGGTATGCGGCGCGAGCTGGAAGAAGAGGTGGCGATCCCCGGCGGGTACTCCGAGCGGCTGGTCGGATTGATCAACGACGACGCCACCGAGGTCGGCCGAGTGCACCTCGGCGTGGTGCACCGGCTTGACCTGCATCAGTCAGGCCCGGCCGATCCGCGTAACCGGCAAAGTTTTCCGCAAGTGACGCCTCGGGAGGAGTCGATGAACGAGATGGGGTTCCACGACCCCGCCGCTTTGCTGGGGGAACCCGCGGGGCTCGAATCGTGGACGCGTATCGCTCTGGAAGCACTGTTTCCGAAGTCGCAGCGCCCCTGAGAGGGAGCGTTGGCAGGCCGGGGCGGGGCGGAAAACTCGTCAAGGGGTTTTCCCGGTGCGCGGCTCCTGCTAAAACGCTCCGGCCGGCTGGACGCCGGAGTTCTCCCTGCCCGTGACGAAGGATCGTCCCCGATGCCGGCCCCGGACCTGACCCCCACCGCTGCGACCGGCTCCGCCCCCGAGCGGGTCACGCCCGGCTCCGTCGGCATGAGCCGCCGCCTGTTCGGCGCCGCCCTCGCCGGCGCCGCGAGCTTCGCCGCTGCCGGCACGCTGCGGGCACAGGAAGCCCCGGCGACCGACGCCGCGGAATCGGAAGCGGAACCGCTTCCGGTCGGCGGTCTGACCGAGGAATCCCTCGGCGCCCTGCTCGCCGCGATCGGCCTGAAGCCGTCTAAGGAGAAGAGCCGGTACGACTTTCAGTTCAAGACCACGCTCGAAGAAGAGCAGTGGGACTTCACCATGTCCGCGGTGCTCTCGCGCAATCTGCAGAGCCTGTGGGTGATGGCCTGGCTGGACGAACTGCCCAAGACCGCCGCCGCGGTTCCGCGGAGCGCCCTGCTGAAGATGCTCGCCGCGAACGACCGGATGGGGAACGGCAAGTTCTTCGCCTACATCCCGGCGAACCGGCGGTTCGTGCTGCAGCGGGTCGTGGCGAACGAGGAGATGTCCAACGCGAAGGTCCGCGGTCTACTGATCGATCTGGGCCGCAGCGTGCGGTCCGAGTACGGTGTGTGGAGCACCGAGGGCTGGATTGAGAAGGTCCCGCCCGCGACCAGCGCCGCCGCCCCGACCGCGCCGCCGGCCACGCGGATCTCCGCGAACGATCCGAACTACGGCGGCGTGAGCCGGAACTAGCGGCGGCCGGGGATCGCCCGCCGGTCCCTCGCCCGTCCCGCCGACCCGGTCTTCGTCCCTGCGGATTTTCCCCCGATGACGCCCCCCGCGACTCTTCGGCAGAAGGCGGAATTTTTCGCCTTTCGATGCGTCGCGGCGGCGCTCTCCGCCCTGCCCGCCCCCACCGCCGCGGCTCTGTGCCGCGGATTGGCGGCGGCGGTATGCGCGTTGCCCCCGAAATGGACCCGTCGCGACGTCGCCCGGAAGAATCTGACGATCGCCTTTCCGGACCTCAGCCCGGCGGAGATCGACGACCGGGTGCGGGCGATGTGGACGCACCTGTTCCGTCTGGTGACGGAGATGGCGACGTTCTCGCGCAAGTTCCGGCGCAGCAACATGCCTGACGTGCTGGCGTTCCGAAATCGGGACGAGACGACGCGCGCCCTCAACAGCGGTCGCCCGGTCATCATGCTCAGCGGGCACTTCGGCAACTGGGAGGCCTCCGCACAGGCGTTCGAGGCCTTCGGCATTCCGCTGTCCGTGGTCGCCCGGGACCTGGACAATCCCTTGATTCACGGCTGGTTCGCCGAACGCCGGCGAGCCGGCGGCGGACGGCTGATCTCGAAGAAGGGCGGCGGCGGCGAGGTGACGGAGGTGCTCGCCGCCCGCGGCATCGTCGGGCTCCTGGGCGATCAGGACGCCGGCTCCCGCGGCCTGTTCGTGCCGTTCTTCGGCAAGGACGCCAGCACGTTCAAATCGATCGCCCTGCTGGCCATTGAGTACGACGCCCTCGTGCTGATCGGGTTCGCCCGGCGCCTGCCGGACGACTTTCGTCGCAATCGCTGGGTCCGGTTCGAGATCGGCACCGAAGCCGTCTTCGATCCTCGCGACTTCACCGAAGGGTCGGCGGTGAAGGATCTGACCGCCGCCTACACCGCCGGGATCGAACGCCTCGTGCGGCGCAGCCCGGAGCAGTATTTCTGGGTGCATCGTCGCTGGAAGAGCAAGCCCAGACCCCGCGGTCGCAAGGCGCGCGAGCGGGCCGCGGCGCTGGAGCGGGAACGCCAGGCGGGGGACGGGGCGGACGGCGCCTCCGCCCGCCGGGCAGTCGCGGCCTGAGCCGGCCGCGGCGTCGATCGCGTTCTTCAGCGGCTTTAGGATGGAACGATGCCCCGCGCCCGCCTCTGTGCCGTTGACGACGTTCGCCCCGGAACCGCGGGGGAGTTTCCCGTCGGCGATCGCCTCGTGGCGCTGTTCCGGCTGGCCGAGCCGTGGGAGGGGCGCGAGTGGTTCGCGCTCGACGGGCTCTGCCCCCACGCCGGGGGGCCGCTGGGGGCGGGGGCGCTGACGGGGTGCGTCGTCACCTGTCCGTGGCACGGGTGGCAGTTCGACGTGACGGACGGCACGCACACCCTGACGCCGCAGATTCGGCACCAGTCGTTTTCGGTCTGGGTCGAGGAGGGCGACGTCTGGGCGGACCTCCCCGATCCCGACTGACGGGTGCCCGCGCGGTTCGCATCCTGTCCGGTTTGGGGGAGTTTGCCGGCGGGTTCGGTGGAGCCGGACATGCCGGGCGGAGCGGTCGATACGAAGTCCCGGCCGCATTGTTCGGAGACGCGCCGGCCGTTCCCGCTCGCCCTCCCCTCCCGGAGAGACCCCATGCGCCCGGTCCGCCGTCCGTCGCTCATTGCCGCTTCCCTGCGTCGCCGGCGGGGCTCGTTGCTCGCTGCCGCCGCGATCTGTGCGACCGCCCCCGCCGCGGGCGCCCAGACCCTCGGCCTGTACGCCGACGGCACGGGCGTCCCCGCGACGGCCCCGGCGAAGTCGTCGTCGTTCGTGGACTGGCTGACGGCTCGCCCGGCCGCTTCGGCGTCGGAGACGCCCGTCTCGGAGATCCCCGTCGCCGGGGCCCCGGTCGCCGGGGCTCCCAAATACGGCGTCGCCCCTGCGGGTTATTTGCCCGGCCCCGAGGCGGGCGCGGCGACGACCGTTGGGTACGAGGTCCCCTGCACTGGCGAGGCGGCCTGCGAATCCGCCCCGCGGCGGGCCCCGTTGCACGGGCTGGTGCCGGACGGCTGTTGCCCGCCGACGCCCGCCGCGAAACCCATCTATCCGCCGGGAACGCGGCAGAAGGAATCGGGCGGTCTGCAGTGGCCACCGTATCCGCGGTCGACGGCGCCGAAGGCGTCGATCAAGACGCAGTTCCACCACGCCCACTACTGGCCGCTGCCGTATAGCTGTCAGGATCGCGCCTACGTGCGGGCACTCAGCGGCGCCCAGGTCGCCGCCGGACGGGCCGAGCACGCTGCGCTCTACGGGTTTCACTTCGATCCGGAGACCCACCTGCTGACGGGCGCCGGCCGCGATCATCTGCGGACCGCGGCGGTGGCCGCGGCGTCGGCGGGGGCCGTGCCGCCGATCGTCGTCGCCTCCGGCTCGACGCCGGAGGTCGGCGCCGCCCGCCTCGCGGCGGTGCGGGACGCCGTCGCGGAGATGGGCGTGCCGCAACTGGCCGCCGCGGTCTCGCTGGGCGTCATCCCGGATCCCGGCCGTCCCGCCGAGGAGATCGATCGGCTCCGTCGCGACGAACTGCAGTCGACGCCGGCGCCGCGGATTCCCGTGGCGAGCGTCGGCGCCGGACCCGCCGGCAGCTGACGCGTCGCCTCCCCGGCGCCGCGGACGCGGCCTCCCGGCGAGGGCTGCTCAAGATTTCCGCTTGTGACGGTCGATCCGATTAGGGTGCCGCCGCCCAGTCTGTCGCTTGTTCCCCCCTCCCCGGCCTCCCGATGTCCGTCCGACCGTCCTCCCGGCCGACTGACTTCGCCCGTCGGGCGTCGCGGGTTGCCGTCATCGCCGGCGCCTGCGGCGCCGCCGGGTTGGCCGGCTGCGGGGCCGCGGGGGCGAACCTCGCGGAGAACGGCGGCGGAACGAAGTCCTGGTGGTCCCCGCCGGCGCTGTTCGCCAAGGCGGGATCGCTGACGCCGCCGGGGTTGGTGGCCGATCCGGTCCCCGCGACCCGTAACGACCTCGAGAACCCCGCGGCGCTGGATCTGGCCTACGCCAACCTGCGTTCCAACAGTCAGGTCAGCCCCACCGGGCGGGACGACGCGGAAGAGGCGTACCGGCGGGTTCTGAAGGACGATCCGAAGAACGTGGAGGCGCTGATCGGCCTGGCCCGCCTCATCGAGACGGGCGCCGGCGATCGCCCCGGCGAACTGGACGAGGCCGAGGACGCCTACCGGAAAGCGGTCGACGCCGCCCCGGCGGACGCCCGCCCGCTGCTGGCCCTGGGCCGCTTCCAGGCGGACCGCGGGCGGTGGGGGGAGAGCGCCGCGACCTACGGGCTGGCGGCGAAGACGGCCGACGACACCAAGCAGCGTCGTACCGCCCGGCACGGTCTGGCCGTGGCGACCGCCATGAGCGGCGACATCGAAGGCAGCCGCGAGCACTTCGTCGCCTCCGTCGGCGAGGCGAGCGCCCACTTCAACGTGGCGGAGCTGTACCGCCGGGCCGGCGACCGCCAAGCGGCCCTGCGGGAGTTCCGTCTCGCCGCCGCCCTCAATACGGGCGACAACCCGCAGTTGGCCCAGGTCGATCAGATGATTGCCGCCCTGGAGGCCGTCGGGCCGATGCCGGGACCGGCGAACGCGCTGCCCGCAACCGCTCCGCCGGTCGGGGCCGGGCGGGAATCGCAGCCGACGCGGCTGGCGGCGACGCCGACGCGGCCGCCGGTCGATCCGTTCGCGGGCGATCCTTCGCCCTACGTCGACCCGCCTCGCGCCGGACGGGTGCTGCCGGCCTCTTCGCTGGGCGGCGGGGCGACCGCCCCGGCGGTTTACTCCACCCCGCAGACGCCGCCGGCGTTCCAGCCGCCGCCGGCGGGATCCGGCGCGTACGGCCGTGCGGCGGAGCCGGCGTCGGACGCGGCGGTCCCCCCGCCCTGGCCGCACGCGCCCAACGGCTGACGGCCGGGCGGGCGGTTGCCCGGCGCCGGTATCCTGCCGGGCGATGAGCGCCCCCCGCCCCGCCGCCGATCGTCCGATCGCGCCCGATCCGACCGCACTGGCGGCAATCGCGCGGTTGCCGCTGGGGCGACGGGGGCTGGCGGACGGCACGCTGGCCGGCGCCCACCGCGGCGGCCGGGGCGGCTTCAGCGTCGAGTTCGCCGGACATCGGCCGTTCCAGGTCGGCGACGATCCGCGGCGGATCGACTGGCGAAAACGCCGGCACGCCGCCGCGGGGCTGACTACGAGCGAGGGCTGGTTCGTCAAGCAGTTCGAGGCGGAGACCGGACTGGCGGTGCACCTCGTGGTCGAGGCCTCCGCCGGCATGGCGTATCGCGGCCCCGCGGCGGACGGCGGCGACGGTTTGCATCCGTCCAAATGGCGCTTCGCCGCCACCGCCGCGGCGACGTTGGCGGAGGCCGTGCTGCGCCGACGCGACGCCGTCTCCCTCACCGTGCTCGGCGGGGGCGGGGCGCGTTTGCCGGCGTCCGCGGCGCCGGCCCACGCGGCGGCCGTCTGCGAGGCGCTGACGCGCGGGGTGCCCGGCGGCGGCATCGATCTCGCCGAGGCCGTGGGGGCGGCGGCCGGACGGTTTACGCGGCGCGGGGTCGTCGTGTTGCTGTCGGATTTGCTGACCGACGCCGACCGCCTGTTCGCCGCCCTCACGGATCTGCGGCGCCGCGGGCATGAGGCGGCCGTCCTGCGGACGCTGGCGCCGGCGGAGGTCGCCTTTCCGTTCGATCGGCCCCGGCGATTCCGCTCGCTGCTCGGCGGGCCGGCCGTGGCGGCCGGCGGGATCGACGGCCGGGCGGCCTATCGTGCGGCGTTCGCGGCCCACGCCGACGAGTTGGCCGCGGCTTGCCGCCGGGTCGGCGTGCCGCTGACGACGGCCGTGGTCGACGAACCGCTCGCCGCGGCGCTGGGGCGGTTCCTCACGGGCCGCACCGGCCGGGCGTGAGGGCGTCGGGCCGCGAGGCGCCGCCGGGCCGGGACGAGCCGTCTTGACCGGTTCGCGCGCCACGATCTACCACCCGCGGGCCGTCGGTCGGCGCCCGCGCAGGTTCGGGCTCGCTCCGCCCCTCGGTCTTCCCGCTCCCCGCACCCCGACCGGACGCGCCACGATGGCCGACGGGACCCCCACCCCCGAATTCCCCACGGCCGACGCCCCCGCCGGCCCCGCTCCCGCCGCCGCGTTCGGCGGAGCGTCGAAGAAGAAAAAGCCTTGGGCGCTGCTGATGGGCGGCACGTTCGCCCTCGCCGCCGCCGGCGTGGGGGCGATGCAGCTCGTCGAAACCGAACAGGCCAAGGCGGCCCCCAACGCTGTCGCCCCGGAGCAGGCCCCGGCGGTCGCCGACGGCTCCCGGGTGCTCGCCAAGCTGTCGGACGGCAAGCACAGCTTCAAGATCACCCAGGATCAGGTCGAGGCGGAGTGCCTGACCCGGTACGGCGTCGAGGTGCTGGAATCCATGATCAACCGGGCCACCGTGAAGATGGCCTGCGAAGCCGGCGGCGTGTCCGTCACCGGCGCCGAGGTGAACGCGGAGATCCTCGCCGCCGCCAAGAAGTACGAGGTCGACCGCGACACCTGGCTGCGGATGCTCGAAGCGGAACGCGGCGTCACCCCGACGCAGTACGCCAACGACGTGATCTGGCCGAAGCTGGCCCTCGAGAAGCTGGCCGACACCGAAGTGACGGTGACCCAGGACGACGTGAAGAAGGCCTTCGTCCGCACTTACGGGCCGAAGGTGAAGGCCCGGATGATCATGACGGACAACCTCCGTCGGGCCCAGGAGATCTACAGCCAGGCCGCCGCCAACCCGGAGAACTTCGGGGCCCTGGCCCGGCAGCACAGCATCGACGAGGGCAGCAAGGCCCTCGACGGCGTGATCCCCCCGATCAGCATGTACGGCTCCGAGGAGACCGCCGAGCTGGAACGGAAGGCCTTCGCTCTGAAGGACGGCGAGATCAGCAGCATCATTCAGCTCCCGTTCCCCGGCATGCGTCGCTACGTCATCATCAAGCGTGAGGGCGTGACGGACCCCGCCGCCACCAAGCTGGACGAGGTCCGCCCGCTGATCGAGGAACAGCTCCGCGAGCAGAAGGTTCAGGAGAGCGTCGCCAAGGTCTTCATGGAGATCCGCGATCGCACCGTGGTCCACAACTTCCTCACCGGCGAGGTGAAGAACCCGCAGACCGCCGCCGGCTCCAGCGCCGACGCCGCGGCCACCCGCTGATCGCGGTTCGTTCCGTCTCAGACGTCCCCCGGACGTTCGTCGCCCCGGCCGCCCACGGCGGCCGGGGCGTTTTCCTGCGCCGTTTTCGCTCTCCGTGCGACGCGAACGTTCGTTCGGCGGTGGGGTCCGGCGGACGGGCCGTTACGATGCGGCTCCGTCCCCGAACGCCCGTCCGCTCCGGCGGACCCCACCCCCCACCGTCGTCCGACGTGCGCAGCGAATCCGATACCGACGTCTCCTTCGAGGACGCCCCCTTCGACATCCCGGTCGCCGACCGCGTGCGGCGGCTGCCGCCGTACCTGTTCGGCAAGATCAACAAGCTCAAGCTGGAGCGCCGCCGGCTCGGGGCGGACGTGATCGACCTCGGCATGGGCAATCCGACCGATCCGCCGGACGCCCAGATCTCGGACAAGCTCAAAGAGGCCCTGCTGGACCCGAAAAACCATCGGTACAGCGTCTCCAACGGCATCGAGAACCTGCGGCGGGAGGTTGCCAAACGCTACGACCGCAAGTACGGGGTTTCGCTGAACCCCGACAGCGAGGTCATCGCCTGCCTCGGCTCCAAGGAAGGCTTCAGCCATTCCTGCCTGGCCCTGATGGGCCCCGGCGACACCGCGATCGTCCCGGCGCCGACCTTCCCGATCCACGCCTACGCCGTGATGCTGGCCGGCGGGAACGTGATTCAGCTCGACGTCCGCGACCCGGCCGCGTACCTCGAAAACGTCGCCTACACCTGTGAGCACCTGTTCCCCAGGCCGAAGGTCGTGGTGGCGAACTTCCCCCACAACCCCAGCGGCACCACCGTCGAGCAGGACTTCTTCGACGAACTGGTCAAGCTCGCCAAGCGGTTCGGGTTCCTGGTGCTCTCGGACTTCGCTTACGCGGACATCGGGTTTGAGGGCTATCAGCCCCCCAGCTTCCTCGCCAGTAAAGGGGCGAAGGACGTGGGCGTGGAGTTCACGACCATGTCCAAGGGCTACAGCATGGCCGGCTGGCGGATCGGCTTCTGCGCCGGCAACCCCCAGATGGTGCGGGCGTTGGCGACCATCAAGGGCTACTACGACTACGGCATCTTTCAGGCGGTGCAGATCGCCGCGATCATCGCCATGCGGCACGCCGACCCCGCCGTCGCGGCGGTGGTCAAGGAGTACGCCAAGCGGCGGGACGCCCTGGTGGACGGCCTGAACCGCATCGGTTGGGACGTTCCCAAACCGAAGGCCGGCATGTTCGTCTGGGCGCCGATTCCGGAGGAACACCGGGCGATGGGCAGCATCGACTTCGCCCTAAAGCTGCTGGCCGAGGGCGACGTCGCCGTCAGCCCGGGCCGCGGGTTCGGCGAGGAGGGCGAGGGCTTCCTGCGGCTGGCGATCGTGGAGAACGAACAGCGGCTCCGGCAGGCCGTTCGTCAGATCGACCGCTGCCTGAAGGGGTGAGGCAGGATCGGGGAGGTCCCTAAGCCGGACGCCCGCGTCCGGCTTAGAATGCCTCCCTGCTCCGCCCCGATGTCTCCAGGACAATCCCGATGCCCCGCGTCCGCCTGCTGCCCGCCGCTTTGTTGTGCGCCCTGCCGCTGATCGGCTGCGGGGATGACGAGAAGGAAGCCGTGCCGGAGAACCCGGAGGAAGCCCAGGTCATGGCGGAGCAGGAAGACGTCGCCGAGGCCCAGGAGGACATGCGGGACGCCGCGGACGACTTGGAAGACGCCAACGAAAACGTGGCCGAGCAGCGCCAAGAGTTGAAAGAGGCGATCGCCGGCCGTGAGGAGGCGGAGGACGCCATCGACGACGCCCGCCGCCAGGTCGCTAAGGAAAAGGCCGACGTGGTGGCGGAGAAGAAGGACGAGGAGCCGGACTTCGAGCAGGAACTCCTCGTCCCCGGCGACGAAGAACCGGCCCCGAAGTGACGGCCGTCGGCGTCCGCCGGTTCGGCTACTGAAGTTCCTCGACGACCTTCGCCAGCGCCGCGACGTCGCGGCTGCCCATCACATGCTTGACCCGGGCGGGAGGCACTTCGAGCCGCGTCATCAGGTCTTCAGCCCGGTCCCACAGCTTCTCCGCCTTGCCGGGCTCGGCGAGGTAGAGGTTCGTCACCAGTTCCGACAGCTTCGTGCGGTCGATGTCGGGGCGGTTGTCGTAGTACCGCTTGATCGCCTTTTGCGCGTGCGGGGAAAAGTTGCGTTCGGCCATCGGGTGGAGTCCGTCGGAAGGGGAGCGGAGGAAAGCCTATCGGCCGGGGACCGCCGTCGCTTTGGTGGTTGTCTGTCGCGTCCGGGAACTTCCCCTCAGGGGTGTTCCGCCTTCATCGTTTGCCGTTTGTAGAACGGCAAGGAGACGACGACCGCCGGTTCGGCCCGGCCGCGGACGTCGATCTCAAGCTCGGTTCCCTCCGCGGCGGCGTCCGGCGGGACGTAGGCCATGCCGATCGCCTTGCCGAGGGTGGGCGAATGCGTGCCGCTGGTGACGACGCCGACCGCCTCCCCGCCCCGCAGCACGGCGGCGCCCTCCCGGGCGACGCGGCGGCCCCGCATCTCGAAGCCGACCCGAACCTGCTTCGGCCCGGCCTCCTTGACCTTCCGAATCGCGTCGCGGCCGAGGAAGTCGCCCTTCTCCAGCGCCACCGCGAAGCCGAGGCCGGCGGTCAGAGGGTCGGTCTCCGTCGAGAGTTCGTGTCCATACAACGGCATTCCGGCTTCCAGCCGCAGGGTGTCGCGGCAGCCCAGCCCGCAGGGGACGAGGCCGTGCGACGAGCCGACTTCCAGCAGTTCACGCCACATCTCCTCGGCGGACTCCGCGGGAACGATCAGTTCGAACCCGTCCTCCCCCGTGTAGCCGGTGCGGCTGACGGTGATCTCCACCGGCGACTCCCCCGGCCGCTCCCAGACGGCGGGGCTGGCTCGGTAATAGCCGAGCGTTTCCAACAACGGCATGTGCACGACGTGGGAGACGATCTCCGCACACTCGGGCCCCTGCACCGCGATCATTGCGGTGTCGGCCGTGTGGTCGTCGATCGCGACATCCACGCCGTCGGCCTGCCGATGGAACCACTCGAGGCAGGTCGGCCGGTTGGAGGCGTTGACGACCATCAGCCAGTCGTCGGCCAGCCGGGTCGTCAGCACGTCATCGAGGATTCCGCCGTCCTCCCGGCAAAGCAGTCCGTACTTTACCCGGCCGGGCTCGGTCGGCACGCGGTTCGTCAGCAGGCGGTCCAGCAGCGCCGCGGCGTCCGGGCCGGAGAACCGGACGCGGCCCATGTGGGAGATATCGAACAGCCCCGCCGCGGTGCGGACGGCGTCGTGCTCGGCGACGATCGTGCCGTAGCGCACCGGCATGTCGTAACTCGCGAAGTCGACCATGTGCCCGCCCGCGGCGAGGTGGACGGCGTGCAGCGGGGTCGTCTTCAGATCCATCCGCGGAGTGTACCACCCCGCTTCGCCCTCGCCGAGAGGCGGCGCGAGCCGAGGCGAAGCACGCCGGCTAGGCCAAATGCGGCAGCGCCGCCTCGGCCACCTCCGGAGGATTGAGGCGGCGGAGCGATTTCTCCACCACCGGATGTTCGTCGTCGGAAAACATGAGGGCTTTCACGGTGACGTCGCCAAACCGACCGGCGTCCGAAACCTCTGCCATGCACGTGAGAAACGCTTCGTAGACCGCGTCGCGGAACGCGGCGCCCTCCGCCGTGTCCTCCGAATAATCGCCGCCGATCAACCGGTCGTGATACGTCTCGCAGATTTCGACCAGTTGGTCCTGCGCCTGATCGAACGCGGACAGCTGCGGCGAGTACTCCCAATCCCCGGACAAAAGACGGGCTCCCACGCTCTGTCCGGAGCTCCCCCGGACGACGCCCGGCATGAACCCGGGATTGGACAGGTCGCTCGGCAGGTCGATCGCGAACGCGAACACGTCAGACTCTGCCCTGACAAGATCGGCCGTCCCTTCAAGCTCTTGTTTGAGGACCGCCCGCCAGTCGTTCAACGCCGCAGCCAGATCGTCGCCCATGCCGATTCCTTGAGGATGTCAGTCGCTGGTGCCAAGCGAAGCGTAAGCGTATTCCCGGTTCAGGCGAGCGATGTCCGTCACCGAAATGTTCGCCGGGCAGGCGGCCGCGCACTCGTTGGTGTTCGAGCAGGCGCCGAAGCCCTCCTCATCCATCTGGGCGACCATCCGCCGGGCGCGGTCCTTGCGCTCGGCGCTGCCCTGCGGGAGCAGGGCGAGGTGCGAGATCTTCGCCCCGGTGAACAGGTGCGCGGCGGCGTTCTTGCAGGCCGCCACGCAGGCCCCGCAGCCGATGCAGGCGGCGGAGTTCATCGCGGCGTCGGCGAACTTCTTGGGCACCGCGACGGCGTTGGCGTCGGGGGCGCTGCCCACGCCGATCGAGATGTAACCGCCCGCCTGCTGGATGCGGTCGAAGGCGCTGCGATCGCAGACCAGATCGCGGACGATCGGGAACCCCTTGGCCCGCCACGGCTCCAGCACGAGGGTGTCGCCGTTGCGGAACTGCCGCATGCGGAGCTGGCAGGTCGTCGTGTTCGGCAGCGGGCCGTGGGCCATGCCGTTGATCATCACCCCGCAGGTCCCGCAGATGCCCTCGCGGCAGTCGTGGTCGAAGGCGACGGGCTCTTTGTCCTCCTGAGTGAGCTGCTCGTTGAGGCAATCGAGCATCTCCAGAAAGGACATGTCCGGATTGATCTCGTCGACCCGGTAGGTCTCGAAGGCGCCGGGGCTGTCGGCGTCGGCCTGCCGCCAGACTTTCAGCGTCAGCGAGAGGTGGCCGCCGTCGGAGTGGGGGAGGTCGATCATCATGCGTTCCCCGACGCTCCGCGGAGCGTCGGCGTGACTGGGGTTACTTGTAGGAGCGGGAAGTGAGGGAAACTTCCTTGAACTTCAGCGGCTCGCGGTGCTCCACGGGGGCTTCGACGTCACCGGAGTACTGCCAGGCGGTGACGTGGGAGAAGTTCTCGTCGTCCCGCTTCGCCTCGCCCTCGGGGGTCTGGTGCTCGGATCGGAAGTGGCCGCCGCAGCTTTCGTCCCGGACCAGGGCGTCGCGGGTCTGGGTCTCGGCGAATTCCAGGAAGTCCGCCACGCGGCCGGCGTGCTCCAGTCCCTGATTGAAGCTGCCGTTGGTCCCGACCACCTTCACGTCCTGCCAGAACTCCTCGCGGAGGGAGCGGATCTTGCCGATGGCCGTCTCGAGGCCCTGGGCGTCCCGCTCCATGCCGACGTGCTCCCACATGATCGCGCCCAGCTCCTTGTGGAAGCTGTTCACGCTGCGGGAACCTCTCACCGCGAGCAGGGCCTCGATACGGTTGCGGCTCTCGACGAGAGCCTCCTTGCAGGCGGGGTGATCCTCGGTGATCTCCGTCCGTTTCATCTTCGCCAGGTGGTCGCCGATCGTGTACGGGATCACGAAGTAGCCGTCGGCGAGGCCCTGCATCAGGGCGCTGGCGCCGAGGCGGTTCGCCCCGTGGTCGGAGAAGTTCGCCTCCCCCAGCACGAACAGTCCGGGGATCGTGCTCTGCAACTGGTAGTCCACCCAGAGCCCGCCCATCGTGTAGTGGACGGCGGGGTAGATCCGCATGGGCGTCTTGTACGGATCCTCGTCGGCGATCTCCTCGTACATCTGAAAGAGGTTGCCGTACTTCCCCGCGATAATTTTGCGGCCGTCGCGGCGGATCGCGTCGCGGAAGTCGAGGAAGACGGCGTTGCCCGTCTTGCCGACGCCGTAGCCGGCGTCGCAACGCTCCTTGGCGGCCCGGCTGGCGACGTCGCGGGGGACGAGGTTGCCGAAGGCCGGGTAGCGGCGCTCCAGGTAGTAGTCGCGTTCGCCGTCGGGGATCTGCTCCGGGGCGCGGTTGTCGCCCTTTTTCTTCGGCACCCAGACGCGGCCGTCGTTCCGCAGGCTCTCGCTCATCAGCGTGAGCTTGCTCTGGTAGTCGCCGCTGGCCGGGATGCAGGTGGGGTGAATCTGCGTGAAGCAGGGGTTGGCGTAGTAGGCCCCCCGCCGGTGACAGCGCCACGCCGCGGTGACGTTGCAGCTTTTGGCGTTCGTGGAGAGGTAGTAGACGTTGCCGTACCCGCCGGTGGCGAGGACGACCGCGTCGCCGAGGTGCACCTCGAACTTCCCGCTGTTCAGGTTCCGGGTGACGATGCCGCGGGCGACGCCGTCGACCACGATCAGGTCCAGCATCTCCCGCTTGGCATAGACCTTCACCCGCCCGGCGTAGACCTGCCGGTTCATCGCGGAGTAGGCGCCGAGGAGCAACTGCTGCCCGGTCTGCCCGCGGGCGTAGAACGTTCGGGAGACCTGGGCGCCGCCGAAGCTGCGGTTCGCCAGCGCCCCGCCGTACTCCCGGGCGAAGGGCACGCCGAGGGCGGCGCAGTGGTCGATGATCTTGTTGCTGATCTGGGCGAGGCGGTAGACGTTCGCCTCGCGGGAGCGGTAGTCGCCGCCCTTCACCGTGTCGTAGAAGAGCCGCCAGACGCTGTCGCCGTCGTTCTGGTAGTTCTTGGCGGCGTTGATGCCGCCCTGGGCGGCGATGCTGTGGGCCCGGCGGGGGCTGTCCTGAATGCAGAAGGACTTCACCCGGTAGCCCAGCTCCGCCAGCGAGGCCGCGGCGCTGCCGCCGGCCAGGCCGGTGCCGACGACGATCACCTCGTACTTCCGCTTGTTCGCCGGGTTGACCAGCTTCATCTCGCGGATGCAGCGGTCCCACTTCTGTTCGATCGGCCCCTCCGGCACGCGGCTTTCGAGCGTGTCGGTGCGAACGTCTGTGGCGGCGGGGGCGACCATGGGCGGCGGTCTAAATCGAAAGATTTGAGGGTGCGGGACGCCGTCGCGGGACGGCCGGTCGCGGGGGGTTAGTCGCCGTCGGCCTCGGGGGCGACGTCTTCGCCGGGCATCTCCTGAACCGATTCCCCGGTCGCTTCTTCACTCACGATCCGGGCGCGTTCCCGGGCTTCCGCCGCGGAGAGGTCCGACAGGTCGATGTCGGCGAACCAGATGTAGATCGGGATCGAGGCGAAGCCGAGCGCCAGCACGATCGCCACCACCACGCCGAGCTTCTTCAGCGGCCCGCCCAGCCCGTAGACCTCCAGGCCGACGGAACGGAACCAGCTGCTCGCCCCATGGGAGAGGTGGAAGCCCAGCAGGATCGCCCCGACCGTGTAGAGGGCGGCGGAGAGCGGGGTGGAGAGGATCTGCACGGCCCGCTCGTAGCGGAGGAACAGCGGCCGGCCCGATTCGTCCTCCAGCCCTTCGTCGACGTACCGCTCGAAGGTCGGGTCGACGTTGTCCCGCAGGCCGAACCGCATGTCGATCAGGTGCCAGACCAGGAAGACGAGCACCACCGTGCCGCTGATCGCCATCCAGCTGCGGGGGGCGAGGTTCAGGTAGGTCGTCCGCTGCTTGGAGCGGTAGCCGATCTCGTAGCCCTCGTCGCCGCGGCTGGCCCGATTCTCCATCACCAGCCAGTAGGCGTACAGCACGTGCAGGCCGAACAGGACCAGCAGGCCGACCTCCGCGATCCACAGCAGCGGGCCGAGGCTGTGCAGCTTGGCGGCGTAGTCGTTGTAGGCCGCGCTGCCCTGGAAGATCAGCAGGTTGCCGGCGAGGTGCGTCGCCACGAATCCTATCAGCAGCAGGCCCGACAGGCCCATGACGTACTTCTTGCCGATGGAACTCATCAGCAATCGGCGGAGGGCGCCCACGGGGTCGGCTGCTCGGATCGGAAACGGGGAACGGGGACTTTCGGCCGGGCAGTCTAGGCGGATTGAGGGATTTCCCCCACCGGGACAGGGTGACGCGGCGTCCGAACGGCGAAGTTTGCCGGATTCTGCCGCGAAACCCCCGCCGGCCTACCGCCGGCGGGACCGCTTCCGCTTCGTGTTCGCCCCGGAAGAGCCGCCGGAATCGCTCGCGGCCGCGTCGCTCCGCGAGCGCCCGCCGGTGTTCGCCTCGGCGTTCCCGTCGCGACCGCCGCCCCGTTTGCCGGAGGAGCCGGAGCGACCCCCGGAGGAGCCACGCCCGCCGGAGGAGCCGCGACCCCCGGAGGAGCCGCGGTTGCCCTTCGACGAACGGCCGGACCCGCCGCTCTGCGGCTCGGGCGTCTCGGCGAGGGCGAACTCCAGGTTACGGCCCTCCACGTCCACCGAGGCGACCTTCACCTTCAGCGGCATGCCCAGCCGGTAGATCACGCCGTCGCGGCTGGTCAGCGTGTGGGCGGTGGCGTCGTGGTCGAACCAGCCCCCGCCGAGCGCCTCCCGCGGGATCATGCCCTCGGCGGGCAGCTCGATGCCGCGGACGAACACGCCGAAGTTCATCACCCCGGTGACGACGGCGTCCAACTCGTCGCCGACGCGGTCTTCCAGGTATTCGAGCAGCTTCACGCGGACCAGTTCCCGCTCCGCCTTCTCCGCCCGGCGGGAGCGCTCGGAGCAGTGGTTCGCTAGGCCGGTGAGCTCTCCCTCGCTCTGCGTCTTCGGCTTCTGGCCCTTGCAGAGAGCGTCGATCAACCGGTGGATCGTCAGGTCCGGGTAGCGGCGGATCGGCGAGGTGAAGTGGGCGTAATGCGGGAACGCCAGGGCGTAGTGGCCGCCCTCGCCGGCGGTGTATTCCGCCTGCTTCATGCTGCGGAGCAGCGCGTAGTTCACCGCGGCGCCTTCCGGTTCGTGCTTGACCTCGTCCAGCAGCGCCTGGAGGTGCGGGCGGCTCTGGTACTGCTTGAGGTCGTAGCCCAGCGTGCCGACGAACTCCGAGAATTGCTTGAGCTTCGCCTCGTCCGGATCGCCGTGTTCCCGACGGATGAACGTCAGGCCGCGGGCTTCGAGCGCCTGCGCCACCGCGACGTTCGCGGCGAGCATGAACTCCTCGATGATCTCGTGGCTCTCGTCGTGGTGGGCCTCGCTGGCGCCGACCACCTCGCCCTTCTTGTTCAGGTCGAGCGTCACCTCGGGCATGTGCATCTCCAGCGCCCCGGCGGCGAACCGCCGTTTACGCAGCGTCATCGCCAGGGAGTACATGTCCAACAGCAGATGCCGCACGTCCTTGCGGACCTTGCGGGCGTACGCGTCCGGGTCGTGGACGATCGGCATCACCTGCTCGTAGGCGAACCGCTTCGTGACCTTGATCGCGGCGTTGGCGAACCGCGTCTTGACTGGGATGCCGGTCGGGTCGAACTCGATGAAGCAGGTCTTCACGTACCGCACCTTGCCCTGCTGCAGGCTGGCGAGCCCGTTGGAGATGACCTCCGGCAGCATGGGGATGACCTTCCCCGGCAGGTAGACGCTGGTCGCCCGGTCCTTGGCCTCTTTATCCAGGGCCGAGTTCGGTTGGACGAAGTGGGCTACGTCGGCGATGTGCACGCCGAGCACCCAGTGCCCGTTTTCGATCCGCTTCAGGCTGATCGCGTCGTCGAAATCCTTCGCCGTCGCCGGGTCGATGGTGACGATCGTCTCCCCCGTCAGGTCGAGCCGATCGCCCAGATGCTCCTCGTCGAAGCGGCGGGCCTCCTCGCTGGCGGCGGCGAGGACCTCGTCGGGGAACTCCTCCGGCAGGCCGAACTCGCGGATCACGCTCAGTTCGTCCACGCCGGCGTCGCCGCGGCGGCCGAGGACTTCGATCACCACCGCCTCGCCCGGCCGGCCGTCGCCGGGGAACTTCAGCATGTCGATGACCACCTTCTCGCCGGGCTCGGCGGGGTGGGCGCCGGGGTCGCCGATCGGGATCGGTTCGAGGAAGGAGTCGCCGTCGACCCGCACGAAGGCCCGGCGTCCGGTCTCGTCGTAGGTGCCGACGAAGCGGGTCGTCTTCCGCTCGATGACGGCGACGACCTCCCCGGCGATGCGGGAGCGGTCGCGGCCGCCCTTGCGGTCGGTGATGCGGACCTCGACCTCGTCCCCGTCGTGGGCGTCGGCCATGTCGGACCGGGAGACGTACACGTCGTGGTCGCGGCCGCGGGGGTCGTTCATCGCGACCCAGCCGTCGCCGCTGCGGGTCGTCTTCAGGCGGCCGATGCTCACGCCGGGCCGGTGCCGCGGCCGCAGCCGGGCGCCGCGATCGGCGACGACCTTGCCGGTGGCGATCAGCGCCTCCAGCGCGACGCGGTCGTCGGATTCGATCTGCGGGGTGTCGCCGAGCTGCTTCAGCACGGTCGCCGCTTTGACCGGCTGATAATTCGGGTCGGTCAGGTGATTGAGGACGCGGTCCTCGGCCGAGGCGCCCGGCGTGCCGTCATGGGACGCCGGCTTGCGGGAGGCTGACGAGCCGGACGATTTCTTGGTCCGGGAGTTCTTGCCGGCCCGTTTCTTGGGGGCTTGGCCCTTGGCTGTGGTCATTTGTTCTTGATCGATTTGGTACGGGTCGAGCGGCGCTCGACGTGAGCCGCGTCCGGAAGGGCGCGCGGCGGATGGGATTCGTTCGCCGGGGACGCGTCCCCGGCGGGGGCGTCAACGGGGGCCGCGGAATAGACGGCGGCCGAGGCGGGGGTGGTAGGGGGTGAGGTCGGACTCCGAATTGGGGTCCTCGCCGAGGATCTTGAGAAATTCGTTGATCTTGGCGTCGAGCGTATCCAGAACGTGCAGGGCGACGGCTTCGGGGCTCATCGGCTCCTTCACGCTGCCCTTCTCCGGGCTGCCGTGGTGGGAGAGGATCAGGTGAGCCAGGTGCCAGCGTTTGGCCTCCGGGAACGGCCGGCCGGTGCGGGCGACGGTCTGGGCGATCTTTTCGGCCAGCAGGTCGCAGCCGATCTGCATGTGCCCCAGCAGTTGGCCGGGGGTGGTATAGGTGAAGGTTTCGGGGTCCAGTTCGCCGGTCTTGCCGAGGTCGTGCAGCAGACAGCCGGCCAGCACCGTGGAAGAATCGACCTCCGGGTAAAGGTCCGCCAGTCGCGTCCAGGCCAGGGCCATCGCCGCGGTGTGCTCGCAGAGCCCGCCGCGGTGGGCGTGGTGCGCCTTGATGCCGGCCGGGACGATGCGGAAAGCCTCCATCAGCGATTCGTCCGCCAGGAACGTAACCATCAACTCCCGCAGATCCTCGTCCGGCAGGCTCTGGAGCAAGTCGGACAGAGCGGCGAAGGCGACTTCCGTGCTCTCGCTGGCGGCGGGGCGGAAAGCGTCGGCGTCGAAGTCGTCGCCGGCGGGCCAGACCTTATGGGCGATGATCTGCAGCCCGCCCTGATGGGTTTGCACCCGGCCCTTCACCCGCACGCCACTGCCGACGGGCATCGTGTCGAAGTCGCTTTCCGCGACGTTCCACATCAGCGCGGAGACCTGCCCGGTCCGATCCCGCAACTGAGCGAGCAGGTAGAGCTGGCCGTTGCGGTTCGTTCGCAGGCTCTTTTCGGCCAACAGAAACGGCTGGTCGATTATCTCACCGTCGCGCAACGCGTCAACGGGGGTGCGCGCCTCGGGCGTCTTGACTTCAGTCATCTTTTCCTATCGTCCCCTGCCGCCGCCGGATTGCAAGCGAACAGCCCCGGCGTCCGACTGTGGGGGACCTCCGCTTTACGAAACCGTCGCGCGAACCCATTCTCCCCCGCCCGCGTCTCACGCGCACCTCCCTTCTGTCAAGCTGTCTCATGCGCTGGTCGCACACGCTCATCCCGACCCTCAAGGAGGTGCCCGCCGATGCGGAGGTGCCTTCCCACCGCCTGATGTTGCGGGCCGGGCTCGTGCGGCAGGTGATGGCCGGCGCCTACACCTACCTGCCGCTGGGTTGGCGGGCCGTGCAGAAGGCCGCCGCGATTGTGCGGGAGGAAATGGAGGCCGCCGGCGCCGCCGAGCTGCACTTCCCCGCGATGAGCCCCATTGAACTGTGGGAACGCAGCGGGCGGCGGGAGGCGTTCGGCAACGTGCTGCTCAACTTCGCCTTCCCCCGCGGCGATCGGAAGGTGCACGTCGCCCTCGGCCCCACTCATGAGGAGCCGATCACCGACCTCATCAAGCAGTCGGTCTCCAGCTACAAGCAGCTTCCGCTCACGCTGTTCCAGATTCAGACGAAGTTCCGCAACGAGGAACGTCCCCGTTTCGGCGTGCTGCGGACCAGCGAGTTCCTGATGAAGGACGCCTACAGCTTCGGCACGGACGTCGAGCAGCTGAACGCCTCCTACGACGCGATGTACGCCGCCTACTGCCGCATCTTCGAGCGCTGCGGCATCCCCTACCTCGCCGTGGAAGCCGAGAGCGGCCCGATCGGCGGGGACGCCTCCCACGAGTTCATGATCCCTGCCGAAAACGGCGAGGACGCCGTCGTGCACTGCGAGGCCAGTGGGTACGCCGCGAATCTCGAACGGGCCGAGACCGGCCGTAAACCGCCGAAGATCGAAGTCCCGGCGAACGCCCCGGTCGCCGTGACCGTGGACACGCCCGGCGTAACCACGATCGAGGCCGTCTGCGAACTGCTGGGCGTCGCGCCGGAGCAGACCCTCAAGACCCTGCTCTACACCGCCGACGCCGGCACGGACGGGGAGAAGACGGTCGCCGTCCTCGTCCGCGGAGATCACGAGGCGAACGAGGGCAAGATCCGTCGGGCCGTCGGCGCGAAGACGCTCGCGCTGGCGGACGAGGCGACGGTGCAGCGCGTCACCGGTGCTCCGGTCGGCTTCGCCGGACCGGTGGGGCTAACCGGCGTGACGCTGCTCGCCGATCACGACGCCGTGACGGTGCAGCCGGCGGTCGTGGGGGCGAACGCCGCCGACAAGCACACCAAGGGCGTCTGCTGCGGGCGGGACTGGACCGTCGAGACGACCCACGACCTCCGCGACGCCCGGGCCGGCGACCCGGACCCCAAGAGCGGCGGCCCGATGACCCTCGTCCGCGGCATCGAGGTCGGCCACGTCTTCAAGCTGGGCACGAAGTACTCCGACGCCCTGGGGGCGGAGTTCCTCGGCGAGGATCAGAAGCGTCGCAGCATCGTGATGGGCTGTTACGGCATCGGCATTAATCGGATCGTCGCCGGGGCGATCGAGACCAGCCACGACGACCGCGGGATCATCTGGCCTAAGGGCATTGCCCCCTACCAGTGCCACGTCATCCCGCTGGACGTGCAGGACGCAGAGGTGATGTCCCTCGCCGAGCAGTTCCACGACGAATTGCAGGCTGCCGGCGTCGACTGCCTGCTGGACGACCGCAAGGAACGCCCCGGCGTGAAGTTCGCTGACGCAGACCTGATCGGCCTGCCGACCCGCATCACGATCGGCAAACGCGGTCTGAAGGACGGCGTGGTCGAGGTGAAGCGCCGGACCGACGCCGAAGCGGAAACGCTCGCCCCGGACGCCGCCGTCGCCCGGGTGCGGGCGTTGTTGCAGGACTGAGTCGAGCGGGGGGCGTCAGCCCCCCCGTGTGTTCTGCCGGTTGCGCAACGAAAAGTCCGTGGGAGGAGCGAGCAGCTCCTCCCACGGACACGGGGTTCGTCGACAGACCCGGACACGGAGGGCTCACGCCCACCGCTCGCCTTGGCACGGCTAGGCCGCGGCCGCGTCGGCGTTGACGCTTTCCTCGGCGATCTGGGTCATCCGCTGATCGCTGGCGCCGGCTTCGTCGGCGCACTCGGCGAACAGGGAGGACGCCTCCTGCTGGCCGCAGCGCCGTGCGAAATTCGTCAGGCAGCCGTAGCCGGCGATGCTGTAGTGCTGAATCCGCTGGGCATTGGCGATCAGGGCCGCGTCGATGACGTGTTCGTCCCCGTCCGCGTCCAGCGTTTCCTCCGCCTCCTTGATCAGCCCCTTCGTCGCCTCGCAGGCCTGTCCCTTGGCGCTTTCTCCGAGTAGGGTGAAGGCTTTCTCCAGCCGCGCGATCTGCGCCTGGGACTCCGTGATTTGATCGCCGAACGACTGCTTCAGCTGGGCGCTGGCGGCCTTCTCCTGCATCCGGGGCAGGATTTTGCCGATCCGTTGCTCCGCGTCGTAGATGTCTCGCAGCTGGGCGCGATACAGGTCGCCCAGGTCGCGGTACTTCGTGCCGGTGAACAGTCCCACGGGGATCTCCGATGGCTGGGGGCGAGGAATGCGGAGCGATCCGCGGGTCAGGTCGCAGCCGCCTTGTTGACGGAGCCCTCGGCGATCGCGGTCAGCTTCTTGTCCGCAGCTCCCTCTTCGTCCAGCGTTTCCTGGAGGATGCGGGCCGCCTCGTGCTGGCCGATGCGGTTGGCGAAGTGCACCAGGCAGCCGTAGCCGGCGATCTCGTAGTGCTCGACCCGCTGGGCGGCGGCGATCAGGGCGGCGTCCTTCACGTCCGGGTCGCCCTTGGCCCCGATCATCTCGTCACCCTCGGCGATCAGACCCTTCATCGCTTCGCAGGTCTTCGCTTTCGGACTCTGATCGAGCAGCTTGAAACACTTCTCCAGGCGCTTCACCTGCCCCTCGGTCTCCTTGAGGTGCGCGTCGTACGCCTGCTTGAGCTGCTGGCTGTGGGCGGCGTCCCGCATCTTCGGCAGGGCCTTGGTGAGCCGCTGCTCCGCGTCGTACAGATCCTGTAGCTGATCGACGTACAAGTCCTTGAGACTGCTAAAGGACGTGCTGGTGAAAAGGCCCATCGGTGCGCTCCGGGAACTGGGGGAAAGGAGTTTGACTGCAGGTGGGACGGTACGATCGCGCCGGTCGCAGCGAATCCGCGAGAGGACGCGCCTCCCGGTGGGGCGAGCCCCGTGCCGGCCTCCGTGCCGGCCTGTGACGGGGACGCTCACCCGCAGCCGCGGAGTAGAAAGATCAATCCGACCGACAGCGCCGCTGAGAGCGCCAGCGAGCCGAGACAGCCGAGCTTGTTGCTGTAGAACGCGAACATCGGGGAAGCTACCGGTCGGGGGAATGCGGTTCGCTGCTAAGATGGCGGCCCCGTCGGCGAAGAGCCGACGGTCAAACCCCCCTCCCCGTATCCGGCCCGCCCCGCGATGGCCTCCGTCCCCGTGACTGGCTCCGCCCCGCCGCCGACCGACAGCCGCTACGGCGACGCGGCCCACGGACCGCTGTTCAGAACGCCCGCCGCGATGGAGCGGTTCCGCCGGTCCGAGAGCACGCACACACTCTCCGGCGGCTATCTGCTGTGGATCTTGGCCCCGTTCACCCTGCTGACGGCAGGCGCGCACCGCTTCTACTATGGCAAGCCGCTGACGGGGTTGCTGTGGTCGCTCACTTTCGGCCTGCTCGGCGTCGGCTGGGTCGTGGACTTCTTCCTCATGCCCCGGCTGGAGGCTCAGGCGGATCGGCGGTACACGCCGGGTCCTTACGACTACAACCTCACCTGGATCCTGAACGCGATTCCGTTCCTCGGGATCTTCGGCGTGCACCGGTTCTATCTCGGCAAGTGGGTGACCGGCCTCATCTGGTTCTTCACCCTCGGGCTGTTCGGATTCGGCTGGATCTGGGACCTGTGCACGCTGAACGAACAGGTGGACTCGCGCAACCGGGCCGCCCTCGGCGGACAGGCGAAGCGCGAGGGCGAAGGCGTGATGGGGGTCGGCTGGTGAGCGACCCGAGCAACGAAACGCCCCTCGAAGCGGAAGCCTGCACCGTTGCTTTCAAGGAATGGGCCGCCGTCTGCGACGCCCTCTGCGACGGCAAGGTCGATTTGATCCTCCGCAAGGGCGGCATCCACGAGCGGCGGGGCAAGTTCCGGCCGGAGCACGACCGCTTCTGGCTGATGGCGACTCGGTTCCATCAGGACGCCGCCGATCTCGCTCCCTTCCTCCGCGGTTCGCTGCCGACGCCGCCGCCGGAAGGCGTCGTGCGGCTGCCGGGCTGGTGCCAGGTGAGGAAGACGTGGCGCATCAGCGACGAGGCGGAACTGGAGGCTCTCCGTGGTCGCCATGCCTTGTCTGACGAAACCGCCCTCCAGCGCTTCCACTACAAAGAGCCCGGCCTGTGGGCGATCGCCGTGAAGGTGTGGGGCCCCGAGGCGCCCGTCGAGATCGCGGACTCCCCCCAGTACGGCGGCTGCCGGAGTTGGGTCGAACTGCCGGGCCTGCCCACCGCCGGGCTGCAGGCGGTGCAGACGCACGTTCCCCACTGACGGACCGGTCGCGCAGACGGCGGAGGTCAGGCGCCGAGGATCGGGGCCAGCTTCTCGTCGGCTTCGGCGGCGCCGAGGTCGTTCTTGCCGAAGCCCGGCAGGGCCCCGGCCGCGACGGCGCGTTTCTGAGCGTCGGCGAAGTTAGAGACGAGCATCACCGGCGGGGCGTCGTCGCGGCCGGCGATCGCCTTGACGGTGTCGAGGCCGGAGGCCCCGTCGGCGTCGTACAGCCGGTTCACCAGCACGAGATCCACGTTCCCGGCGGCGACCAATTCCAGCGCGTCCTCTTCGGAATCGACCTTCACCACCTCCGCGTCGAACTTGCGCCGCAGATAGGAGGTGATCGACATGTGGTCGGGAACGCACTGACCAACGTTGAGCACGCGGGGCATCGGGTCGCTTCTTGAGGGGGGAGGCGGCGTATCCTAGCCGGCCGGGACGGGATCGCCGCCCAGTGCGGGCGGCTTCGGTCCGAGATACTGGTGCAGCGTACAGGCGAGCGTGCCGTTGTAGAGCTTCCGGCGCCGCTCCGCCTTCCGGCCGACCATCGAAGGGAACGCCGGGTGCGGGGTGAGGATCGCGGCGCTCCAGTCGCCCAGCCGGTTGAGCAGTGCCGCGAGGTCCGCGTGCACGGCGTCGGCGTCGCCCAAGCGCTCGCCGTAGGGGGGATTCGCCAGCAACACCCCGTGCGATCCCTTTGCCCCGGCTTCGGCGATCGTCCGCTGTTGGAAGTGCACGTCCTCCCCCACCCCCGCCCGCCCGGCGTGCCGGCGGGCGGCGGAGACGGCGTCGCGGTCGATGTCCCCGCCCTGCAACGGTTTCTCGAGCGGGGGGAGAATCGCCGCCTCGGCGGCGGCCCGCTGTTCCGCCCATAGTTCCGGCGGGGCGAGCGGCCAACCCTCGGCGACGAACTCCCGGTGCAGCCCCGGCGCCATGTTCCGCCCGATCAGCGCCGCCTCGATCGGCAGCGTGCCGGTTCCGCAGCAGGGGTCGAGCAGCGGCCGGTCGCGGGTCCAGACGCTCAGCAGCACGATGCCCGCGGCGAGCGTTTCCTTCAGCGGGGCCGGGCCGGTCAGGTCGCGGTAGCCGCGCTTGTGCAGTCCGGGGCCGGTCGTGTCGAGCAGCAGCGAAACGCGATCCTTCCGCACGTTCACCTCGATCGGCACTGGCGGCCCGACCTCCGGCACTGGCGAGCCCGGCCGGTCGCCACGAGCCTCGCACAGGGCCTCGGCGATCGCCTTCTTCGCCATCGATTGCAGCGTGGGCACGTGCCCCAGGGCGCTCCGCACGCTACGACCGGTGACGGGGAACGCGGCGTCGTAGGCGATCCATTGCGTCCAATCGAGCGTGCGGACGGTCTCGTAGAACGCGTCGTAGTCGTCGCAGTCGAACTCCTCCGCGACGACCTGCACCCGATCGGCCGCCCGCAGCCAGAGGTTCGCCCGCACCAGATCGGCCGGTTCCCCGTCGAACCGCACCCGGCCGTCCTCTTTCTCCGTCGGCGGCAGCCCGAGGGCTTCCAGTTCGCGGCCCACGACCGCCTCAAGTCCGAACGCGGCGGTCGCTTGGAGAAAGAGCATCCTGCGTAGGGTCCGCTCTGCGGACCGTTTCGCAAGATCGCCGGCGAAACTCACGGTCCGCAGAGCGGACCCTACAGGATTCCGTGCAGCGGCCCGCCGCGTTCCGCGAGGCGATCGACCTTCGCCGTGACGGCCGGGTCCTCGATCAGCGGCGGGGCGTGGTGGGGTTTGACGCGGGCGTCCACGATCAGCGGGCCGCGGCTGCCCCAGTGCTTGTCCTCCATAAAGCTGTCCACGCCGTGCAGGTCGGCGGCGGGGTTGGAGCGGGTGAATGCCGTCCAGAGCAGGTTGTTCGCCGTGCGAGCGCTGAACGCAGCGTCGTCGCACAGCACGATCAGCGGGAACGCCCGCAGCGGGTGGTCCCGGTCGATCGCGGCGGCGAGCCGGTCCGCAGCGCCGTCCTTCCCGCCGCAGCCCGGCCCGGTCACGCAGGCGACGCCGGGGAACGCGACGGCGGCGTGATCGAAGCCGTCGGGCAGACGCCAGCCGGACCGCAGGAACTCCGGCAGTTCCCGCTTCGCCGGGCCGCGGGCGGCGACGACGACCTTGCTGCCCTCGTTCAGGCCGGAGCCGCTGTAATCGAGGGTGTCGATCGTGGTGCGGGTCTGAAAATGCAGGTCGCGCGTCGGGTCGATCCGGGCCAGGCAGTACATCAGGAACGCCGGGACGTCCTCCATCGACGGCGGGTCGTCGGCGGCGTCGGCGATGAACAGGTACTTCGCCAGACTGAGCTGCCCCTGCCCCAGGATCGCGTTCGCCTGCGTGAGCAACTCCGCCGGCCGGTCGCTCGCAGTGTGGGGGGCGTAGCGTTCGCTGCCGACGGCCAACAGCAACGGATGCACCCCGGCGGCGTCGACCGCGTGTACGCCCCTCACCCCCGGCAACACGGTCGGCAACGCGGGGCCGGTCAGTTCGTGAATCAGCTCCCCGAAGGTCGTGTCCTCCTGCGGCGGCCGGCCGACGACGGTGAACGGCCAGACAGCCCCGTCGCGGTGGTACACCGCCTCCACCTGCATCACCGGGAAGTCGTGCACCTTAGCGTAGTAGCCGAGGTGATCCCCGAACGGTCCCTCCGGCTTCACGCCCACGATCCGGCCGGACAGGCAGAAGTCCGCCTCCGCATACACCCGCGGCCAGCCGTTTCCCAGCGGGTGCTTCGCCATGGCAATCCGTCGGCCGGCGAGGGCGCCGGCGAAGATCAGTTCGCTCAGCCCCTCCGGCAGCGGCATCACCGCGGCGACGGTCATCGCCGGAGCCCCGCCGACGAACACGTTCACCCGCAACTCCTCCCCCCGCTCCAGCGCCGCGGCGTGATGCACCCCGATGCTGCGGTGCAACTGGTAGTGCAGGCCGATTTCCTCGTCGGGCCGGTAGTCGTTCCCGCCGAGTTGCACGCGGTACATCCCGAGGTTCGAGTTCCCCACGCCCGGCTTGCGGGGGTCCTCTGTGTAGACCTGCGGCAGCGTGACGAACGGTCCGCCGTCGTCCGGCCAACTGACCATCTGCGGCAGGTCGCCGACCCGGCAGCGGTTCTTCAGCACGGGGCCGGACCGCGTCCGCTTCGGCAGCGTGGTGAGGGCGGCGAGCGGCACGTCGGCGTACCGCCACGGCGCCTTCAGGGCGACAGTCGGATCGACCTTCAGCTCGACGAGGTGCTCGACCCGTTGCAGCGTGTGACGGAACAGGAACTTCGCCCGCTCCAGGGTGCCGAACAGGTTGGAGGCCATCGGGAACCGACAGCCGACGACGTTCTCGAACAGCAACGCCGGTCCGCCGGCGGCGTAGACGCGGCGCTGAATCTCCGCCGCTTCGAGGTGCGGATCGATCGGCGCCGCGATCCGCACCAGCCGCTTGTGGCGTTCGAGGTCGGCGAGGGCGTGGCGGAGCGTCTTGTGCACGGGCGTCGGTGGGTTGCGGGTTAGACTCACCGGCTCGCCCCGTCATCCTTCACTCCCGCACCGCACCGCCCTTGCCAACCGAGGCCTGGCTGAACGCCGCTCTGCTGTTCGCCGTGTTCGCGGGCCACTGCGAACTGATGGCGGCGTGGTGCAACCGCTTTCACGGCTTGAAGGTGCGACACCGGGTCACCGCCAAGGTGCGTGCGGTGCACGATCTGCTGGTGTTCGGGGCGATTCCGGGGCTGCTGTTCGGGTTCGGGCTGTTCGGGTACCGGTTGTTGCGCGGCGGAGAGTGGTCGGCGGTGCCGTGGGGGTGGAAGGCGTACTTCGCCCTGTGCGGGCTGGGCGTGATTTCGCTGCTGGTCTGCACGGCCCGCAACCTGTTCCGCCCGCTGCCGACTGGCGTGCGGCGGGAGGGGCGACGGATCGACGTGACGGCGGAACTGGGCTTCAAACCGATCGGCACGGGCCGGCGGCGTCACCAGGCGGCGGCGCCGTGGAACGGCCAGTTCACCCTCGAAGCCGTCGAGTTGGAACTGACACTTCCCGATTTGCCGCCCGGCTGGGACGGGGCGACGATCGGGCACGTCTCGGACAGCCACTTTCAGGGCGAGGTGGGTCTGCCTTTCTTCGAGCGGGCCTTCACCGAACTCGCCGCCTGGCGCTGCGATCTGTACGTCTTTACCGGCGACCTGCTCGACAAGCCGGCCCGCATCGACTGGATCGCACCGACGTTCGGCCAACTGACGGCGACGAACCCGGCGTTCGGCTGTCGGTTCATCCTCGGCAACCACGACTGGCACTACGACGTCGCCCCGCTGCGGGCGGCGATGACGGCGGCCGGGTGGGGGGACGTCTCCGGCCGGGTCGAGACGCTGCTCCGCGGCGGCGATCCGCTGGCGCTGGCGGGGGATGAATCCCCGTGGCTCAACGGCCCGCCGGACTGGTCGCAGGCTCCGCCGGACGCGTTCCGTCTGCTCCTCGCCCACACGCCGGACCTGTACCCCCGGGCGAAGCGGGAGGGCGTGAACCTGATGCTCGCCGGCCACAACCACGGCGGGCAGATCACGCTGCCGCTGATCGGGCCGGTCTACGCCCCCAGTCAGCACGGCGTCCGCCACGCCGGCGGGACCTACCGGGAGGGCGCCTTGCTGATGCACGTCTCCCGCGGTCTCTCCGGCCGACAGCCGCTCCGGTACGGGGCCGTGCCGGAGGTGACCCGGATCACCCTCCGCCGCCCGGACGACAGGGCGAACGGCGCCTAAAAGTCTGTGCGAGACACATGCCAGGAGGTCAGGGCGAGGATCGCCGCCATGAAGGCGAAGTTGTGGATCAGCGGCCCCCAGAAGTTCGATGTCAGGAGCGGCTGGCGGAGGTCGAGGTCGGCCCCGAACGCCTCCTGGGTTTCCACTTCGCCTCCTAGAACGAGTTGCGAGAGCGTGGCGCTCAGCCCGACGCTGTCCGGCAACAGATAGTGCAGCGGAGTGATCGCGAGGCGGTGAAAATCAGCCAGCCATCCGGGCTCCGGGGCGAACTGAGCCGCCTCGCGGAAGCCGTCGCCGTTGGGTTGGAGTTGGGTTACTTCGTCTGGGCCGGACCCGATCCACAGGGCACCCTCCTCGCCCCAGCCGCCGGCGGAGGCGTCAGTAGTGACGATCTCCCCCCGGCCGTCGATTGAGCCGACCCACAGCGGGCCGCCGTGCGTCGCCAGGGCGAGCCGGCCGGTTTGCGGATCGGCGGCGAACCCGCGGGGGCGATGGCCCGGGACTGGGGCGAAGTCACGGACGGAGCCGTCCGCGGCGACCGCCTTCCCGACGCCCTCCCCCGCCACGACCAGCGCCCCCCTCTCGCCCGCCGCGACGACGACCGCCGGCGGCCCGCCCGGTTTGCCGGCGGGGCCGTCGGCGTCGTACAGCGTGATCTCTGCGGCCGGTTCGGCCGCGCCGGCCCGGTACAGCCGCAGCACGCCGCCGGCGTAAATCGCCAGGTCGCCGGTCTGCGGGTCGATCGCCGCGGCGAACGGTTCCGCGAACGACGGGGAGCGCGATCCGTCGGCCGGCGGGACGATCACTGGCTCGAACTGCGGGTAGGTCTGCTGGGCGATCCACTGCACGGCGGCGGCCAGCATGCCGGCCGTTGGCGCCTCCGGCCCCTCCCCCTCCGCCCAGGGCGTGTACACGCCGAGGCGGCCGGCGAACAACGGGGCGCCGTCCGGGCGAATCAGCAGGTGCGTCGTCAGCGGCGGGGCGACCGCGCCGGCGGTTCCCTCCCAGTCGTTCGCGGCGGTCGCCGTGTAGAGCCGGCGGGAGCCGGTCGAGCGCACCGTACCGCCGGGGCCGCCGCTGACCGAGTAGATTTCGAGGGCCGCCAGCGAGCGCTCCGCCGGCACGAAGTGCGGCCCGGCGAGGCGGTAAGTCGGAATCACCGTCTCCGCCTCGTCACGCCGCCCGGGTGGATACAGGGCCGGACGCCACTCGCGGGCGTTCGGCTCCCACCGGGTCACGCGGCCGTGGACGTCCGCCTGAAACACCTCCCCCTCGCCGGCGACCACCGCGGCGGGACGGTCCTGCTCGGCCCAGAGTTCAAACTGATGCCAGGCTGCGTTGACCACGAAGGAGAGCGCCCACACCACGCCCGACGCCATCACGCAAACGATCGCGTTCTGCCATAACACCCCCACCGCGGCGCTGACGCTGTAAAGCACGGCAAACTGCATCACGAGAATCCCCGCGGCGGCGATCAGCCCGGCATCCCACACGCCCAGCCGCACACCGGCGATCAGCCATAGCCCGCCGCACAAATAGAGCCCGGCGAGGCCCACGAACACGCAGCCGCCGGCGAACTTCGTCAGGAACGTGGCCGTGCGATACACCGGCTTGGACAGCAGCAAGTCGATCGCCCCGGCCTCAAACGTCTGCGGGATCAGCGAGGCCGTCACCAACAGGGCGATCAGCACGCCGACCGGTCCGGCCACCCAAGTCGCCATGGGTTCAATCAGGAGTCGGGCGATGAAGCGAACGCCGCTGCGGTTCAGCTCCAGCCCAAGGTTTGCAGCGAAGAATTCGGTGAAGTCCTCCGGCAGGTCCCAGGGGCCGTAGATGAGGAAGACGCGTTCGTCCTGCGGGGCGGCGATCGCCTGCGGGAACGCCGCCGAGAGGAGCAGCCGGTTGAGCCGCCCCAGCCGCTCCGCCGGGAGCGATTTCGGCCCCTCGGCCAGCAGGCGTTCCGCCTCGCCGGCTTCCTCGTCGGGGGCGCCGAAGGCGTTGTTGGGCCGGTTGAAGCGCACCCCGTCGAAGGCCGCCTCGTCGTAGAACCCCGACGCGGTGAGCACGTCGTCGTTCAACAGGGACCGCAGCCGTTCGGCGTCCACGGGGGCCGCGTCCGCCTCGGTGGAGAGAACCGCCCGCCGCACGTCCGCGGGGAGGGCGGCCAACACCTGATCGCCCGGCTGGGGGCCCGCCTTCGCCTCGTCACGGCGGAGTTCGCCGAGCAGCAGGCGGGCGTCGAGCAGATCGCCGGACTCCAGCCGCCAGGCCGTTTCGTCCCGCAGGCCCAGCGGGGCCACGCCGGCCAGCACGACGGTGAAGAAGGCCAGCAGGAACGGCAGGGTGCGGCTGCGGACCGCCTCCCGCACGCTGTCCTTCAGGATCGCCAGGTAGGGACGCATCAGGAAGTCGGAGGGGGGCAGGCGGAAGGCGGGGGGAGACGACGCAGGACCGGATTCATTCCGTCACGCCGCCGGCCTGACGGACGCCGTCGGCGGTGGGGTCGTCGGCGACGGCCCGCAGGAAGGCGTCTTCGAGCGACGGTTTGGTGCGGACCAGCGAGTGCAGGCTCACCCCGGCCGCCCGCAGGGCGTCGACGGCGGCGTCGATCCGCGGCTGGTCCGCCTCCGCGAGTTCCACCGTGAAGCGGCCGCGGCCGTCGGCGTCGGCCCCCAGCGGCCGCAGCGGCACGTCGCCCAGCCGCGCCCCGACCAACGCCGCTCGCACGGCCTTTTCCGCCCCCAGAACCCGCAGGGAGATCTGCTCCCCGCCGCCGCGGAGTTCGTCCATGTTGCCGATCCCGCGGACCTCCCCGTTCCGCAGGATCGCGGCCCGGTCGCAGACCATCTCCAGTTCCTGCAACAGGTGGGAGTTGAGGAACACCGTCTTCCCGCGGGCCTTCAGTTCGCCCAGCACTTTGCGGATGTCGGCCCGGCCGACCGGGTCGACGCCGTCGGTGGGTTCGTCGAGGATCAGCAGGTCCGGGTCGTGCAGCATCGCCTGGGCGAGGCCGAGCCGCTGCTGCATGCCCTTGGAAAACTTGCGGACGTTCGTGTCGCCCCATTTGGACAGGCCGACCAGCCGCAGCAGGTCGCCGCGGCGTCGCTTTACGTCGGCGCCGGAGAGGCCGGACAGGCCGCCGTAGTAATCGAGGGCGGTGTTCGCGGTGAGGTGCCGCGGCAGGCGGTGGCCCTCCGGCAGGTAGCCGATCCGACAGCGGGCCTCCCGGGCGCCGGCGGGGCAGCCGAGCACTGTCGCCGTGCCGCCGGACTTGCGGCAAATGCCCAGCAGCACCTTGATCAGCGTGGTCTTCCCCGCCCCGTTCGGCCCCAGCAGGCCGAAGATCTCCCCTCGCTCCACCCGGAAGCTCACCCCCCGCAGGGCGTGCACCTTCGTCCGGCCGAACCAGCCGTCGCGGTAGGTCTTGGTGAGGCCCGTCGCGTCCACGACCGGCTCGCCGCTCCCCCGCGGGGCTGGCGGTTGCGGGCAGGCGGGCGGATCGTCGAAGGCGAGGTCGGCGGGCGGTTCGGGCGTCGTCACCGCGGCAGGATACCAACGGCGGCCACGGGACTCCGGTCCGACCGACGCCGTGGCGGGAACGCGATTCTCTCCCCCGACGGACAGGGTTCCGCCCGATGGCCGACGCCTGAGGGCAGCCGTATCCTGAACCCGTCTCACCTCATTTCCGACCGGGATCGCCCGATGAATCTGCGGTACTTCGTCGTCGACGTCGACGGTCAGTTCCGCCGCGTCCCGACCGCCGCGGCCGAGGCCGTCTGGGCGGGCGAAGCGGACGCGGGCGAACTCGACGTGATCCTCGGGTCGGAGTTGAAACTCGTCTCCGCCCTGATCGACGAGAGTCTGAACCCGGTGATGACCTTCTTCCTGCGGGTCGACCTCGACCGGGGGGCGATCACCGAGGAGAGCCGGCTGGCCGCGCTGGAGGCGATCACCGCCGGGCAGGGCCGCCGGCTCGCGGATCAGCGGCAGCGCCGCCAGTTCGAGGGTTGGCCGGACGACTGGCGCCGGCAACTCGCCGTCGCCTTGGACACCCCCGCGGCCTCCTTTACGAAGCTGGGCCTCGGCGGACCGCTGGTGCTCTCCGACCTGTGGGGCGTCTCGCTGGATACCGTGATGGCGTACTTCGAGAAGGCCGTCGGCTAGGCCGCACCGTAAAACGCCGCTGCGGGTCGAGTTGGGAGTCCCGAGCGCAAGCTCCGGCCGTGCGCATCATTGTCGGCTGCGCCGACGACCGGAGCTTGCGCTCCGGGCTCATGGCTCGTTTTGGGCCCGCCGTGGACCCGGCGTCCGCGGCGGGGGCGCCGGCGACCGCCGCGCTTAGATCACGCCCAGGCCGGCCAGGCTGCGGACCCGCTCCAGGTAGACGCGGGAGCGGCCCTGGATCGGCGTCATGAACTCGCCGTAGTTGGGGAACGCGTTCGGGTTGGCCTGCTCCAGCAGGACCGCCTCTTCGAGGAAGGCGAACGCTTCGTCGTAGCGGGCTTCGCGGTAGCGGATCACGAACATCAGGTAGCTCACCCGCGGATCGTCCGGGGTGCGGTTCAGCAGGATCTGGCCGATCTGCTCGGCCGCGTAGGGGTTCACGCCGGGCACGGGAACCGTCTCGGTGACGACCCCGCCGCAGCAGCCGGCGCAGGTGGTCACGCAGCGGGTGCACGGCAGGCAGGCCTGACGGGCCAGCAGACAGTCGGCCGGGACGGCGACATGCTCGCGCAAGTCATAGACGTCGTACGGGTTACGGATCAGCTCGGAGAGCGTCGTCGGCTGCTCGATCACCGTCACCGCCGGCTCCTCCACGATGACCACGTCCGGCTCGGCCGGGTCAAGCGGCAGGACGACCCCGCCCGGCCGCGGATCGGCGGGAACCGTCGGACCGTCCAGCAGGGGGGTGCCCGGGGTGACGGGAGGGATGTCGCCCTCCGCGGCAGGATCGACTTGCATCGGCACGCCGACGGACGGCTCGAACGGCGCTGCCGGCGTCACCCCCGGTTGGGGCGGCTGGGCGGCGGGACTCGGGGCCGGATCGGCGAACGGATCAGCTCCCGGATCGGCCGGGGCCGGATCGTCGAACGGAGCGACTTCCCCGGCGTTCGGCTGCGGCGGGTCCTGTCCGGGGAGCGGAGGAGCCACACCGTCCGCCCCGGGCGGTTGGACCGGCGCGAACAGCAACGGGAGGCAGACGAGCAGGGAGACAGGCACGGCGGCACTTTCGACAAGTGGAAGCGGAGACCGCCTCTCAAACTACCTAAACCTCCCTCCTTTCCATACTGGAGCGTTTTCCGGGCGGCGGCCTCGGGCCGACGCTTGGGTGCTGGCGAGCGCCGTGGCGAGGGAGGCCGGGGGCGCCCGCCATCGTCCGAGCCGGTCGCGTTGTCAGAGCTGTCCGGGGCGATTCCGCTCGCCGTCGGCGAAATCCGCAAATCTTTGTGAGGATCCTGCGAATCGCAGAGAGTCTACCGGCGGTCGCCCCGCTTGGTCCCGCCCCCACGGTCGGATCGGGCTCTCCCCCGTATCGAACGCCCTTGCCGCTGGTAAGGTACTCGACGTCACGTGGCCGGCGACCGGCCCACAACTCCCCCGCTCACCGAGCTCACTGATGCGCAAGTTCACTCCCCTGGCCCTGATCTGCGGCCTCTGCCTCGTTCCCCTCGGCTGCGATAGCGTCGAAGAGGAAGCGGGCGAGACGAACGAAGAGATCATGGAAGCCAACGAAGACGGGATCGTCACCGGTGAGGAAGCCGAGGACATCAACGAGGAGATCAACGAGACCAACGAGCAGGCCGCCGAGGAAGCCGACCTGAACATCGACGCCGAAGACGGCCTCGACGACGGCGACGTGGACATGGATCCGGGCGCCGGCAACGACCTCGGCACCGAGGACGGCGTCGGCAACCCGGACGGCGTGGTCGTCGAAGGCGAATCTCCGTAGTCGCCGGTTCGCCCCGCGATCTCGCGGGCCGCGACGCAGACTCGAACCCGCCGCGAGGATCGCGGCGGGTTTTTTCGTGCGCGCTCTCCACCTCTGCCGGCGCCGTCGGTGCGACAGGGGGACGCCCGGCCCACCGTTCGATCCCTCCCCGCCCGCACCGTCCGAGCGGCGGACGGGTCGCGTGGCAGTTTTTCAGTCGCACGTCCGACGTGGGCGAAACGGCGAACTACGTTTGCATTGGCGTCCACAGGGCGCCGCTGCCGCGATCCGTTTCGTCCGTTCGCCGTCGACCTCGCCTGATGCCGCTCCCCTCCACCGCCGCGACCGACGGACGCCTCCCGGCCTCCGTCGACGAGCCGCGGCTGGAACGGCCGGTTCTGACCGTGACGGGGGCGGTGGGCCTGTTGGTCGGCAGTCTGGCGTGGGCGCTCACCGGGCAGTTCGCCGCGGCCCCGTTGGTGTTCGCCGCAAGCCTGACCACGGCGCTGGCCCTCGCGATCGTGCTGGAGGACCGTTCCGCCGCCATGGCCGCCTTCGAGACGCTCACCCAGGAACTGCGGGCGACGAGAGGCCGCCTTGACGTGCTGGAGCCCCTCAAAACCGGACCGGCGGAGCCCGGCAGAGGCACGCGAGATTTGGAGTTGAACGATCTGTTGCTTCGCGCCGCCGCCGCTTCCGAACCCGCCGCCCGGCGACGCGGGGTGACGCTGCGGACGGAGCCGTCCGAGCTGTACCTCGCCGTGCATGCGGACGCTGCGCTGCTGGAGAGGAGGTTTGCGTCCCTGCTGAACCACGCGATCGCCGCCTCCCCCGCCGACGGCGTCGTCCAGGTTCGCAGTCGACTGAGCGACGATCAGGTCGTCGCGGAGGTGGAATACGCGGGTTCCCCCCAGGAGGCGCTGTCGGACATGTTCGGCTCGTTCCCGGCGTCTGACGACGAGGTGTGGGGCGAACCGACCGTTCACGCGGGCCGCCTTGGGGCAGAATGCACTCCGGACGGCGGGGTGCGGTACTCACTCAGCGTGCCGTTCGGCCATCGATCCGACCGCGACGCCTCGCGAAGACACCGGGTCGAGGTCCCGCCCGTTCGCCCCGTCGCCGCTCGCCCCGCGAGCCGCCGCTCCGTCCCCGCCTAACCTCCGAGCGACCGCGGCCGGTTTCGCCCCGCCCGCCTTCACCGCTGAAATTCAGGACTGCAGCATGAACCCCAACCCCTCCCCGACGTACTCGTCCTCCACGCCGGCGCCCGGTCCGGGGCCGTCGCCCCGTGTGGTGATCTGCGACGACGAGCCTCACATCACCCTGGCCGTTTCCCTGAAGCTCCGGAAGGCGGGGTATGAGGTGGAGGCCCACGCGGACGGGCTGTCCGCATGGCAAAGCATCTTCGCACTGCCGCCGGCGTTGATTGTCACCGATTGCCAGATGCCCCGCATGAGCGGGCTGGACCTGTTGCGCTCGATGCGGGCCGAACCGCGGACGGCCTCAGTCCCGGCGATCATGCTGACCGGTAAGGGATTCGAACTAAGTTCCGCAGAGATGCAGGCGGAGTTGGGGCCGCTCCGGCTGTTTCCCAAGCCGTTCAGCCCCCGGGAACTGCTGGACGCCGTCTCCGCCCTCACCGTGCCGCCGAGGGCGTAGTCCGTGCGAACCGACCGCCGTCCGCGAGATCGTTGGTCGCCGCGTCGCCGATGCGACCGTCGCAGGTCGGCTCGGAGGTGTGTATTTCGCCGATTACGGCATGGCGCCGATGCGAGGGAGGCGGAGCGATCCGGTAAACTCTGCGGACGCCCCCGCCTCGGCCGGTCCCGCCGGTCGTCCCGACCTTCCCCGTAGGGTCCCCTCCCGCCGTGTCCTCCTCCGTGGTTCATTGTCCCGTCGCCCCTCCTGGCGCGGCGGAATTGGCGGGGGGATGGAAACCGAGCCGACTGGTCGGCGGGCGGCCTGATCTGGCCGTGTGGGGGGTGTTTGTGGTCTGGCCGCTGGGAGCGTTGACCGGCGCGGCGCTGTCGTGGCCGCCCGGCGCCGGGGCCGTCCTGCTGATGGCGATTCCGGCGGTCTGGATCGGGTGGCGGCTGTCCGGCCCCGCCGCCGGGCTGTTCGCGGCGATCGCCGGCCTCTGCTGCGCGAGCGAGGCGACCCTGCTCCGCGTCATGCGGCGGATCGGCGAATGGTACGACGTCGTCCTGCCCGGTCCGGCGGACGATCGCCTGTTCGCCCCGTTGGCCGCGATGATCCTGATTGCCCTGGTGTTCCGGGCGCTGCGGGATCGTCCGGAGGAGCTGACGCTTCACCCCCGCTCCGTCGATCCACGCCGCTCCGGCAGCGGCGTCGGGGTGCTGGAACAGGCCGCCTCGCTGTTGAGCCTTCAGCAACAGGACGAATTCACCGTCGACCTGCCGGGCGCCTCCCGCTCGTTGGACGGGGTGGTCCGCAGCGTCCGGGCGACGGCCCGCGGCTGCCTTCGATGCGAACACGCCTCCGTCTGGCTGTGGGACGGCCTCCGACTCCGCGAGGCGGGACCGCCCAGCGGGAGCAACGTGCGAACCCCCGTCCCCGATCCGCGGGTCGGCCTCGCCGCGTGGGCCCTCGAACACCGCCGCCCGATCACGCGGCAGACGCTCGGCATGTGGGTGGCCCGGGACCGCACGTTGGCGGACGCGTTGGCCTCCGATCCCGCCCCGCCGGCCGGCATCGCCCCCCTGCTGACCCGTTGCGCCCCCGGCGAAGGGACGGACGGCGGCGACGAAATCCTGCTCGGCCTGTTGATCGTGGATCAACCGCAGGGGTTTGACCCGCAGTTCGCCGCCGTGCTGGCGGCGTTGGCCCGCTTTGCCGCGACGGCGCTGGAGAACGCCCGCCGATTCGATCAGATCCAAGGGCGCGCTCGCCGGGACGACCTCACCGGCCTGCTCCGCCGGGACCCGCTGCTGGAGGATCTGGCGGCGATGCTCGTCCCCGGACACGCCCAGCGCCGGGGGCACAGCGTCGCCACGGTGATCGGCGACCTCGACCACTTCAAAACGTTCAACGACAGCTTCGGCCACCCCGCCGGCGACGCGGCGATCCGACAGGCGGCGACGATCTGGCGGGACCTGCTGCCGGTCGGCGCGCGGCTGTGCCGCTACGGCGGGGAGGAGTTCCTCGCCGCCCTGCCCGATCACACCGCCGCCGAGGCCGCCGCCCATGCGGAGAAGGTCGCTACGGCGATCCGGGCGGCGGGCGTGACGGACGACGGTCGCACGCTGCCGATGACCGCCAGCTTCGGCGTCGCCGCCGCCGACCCGATCGACACCCCCCAGCACGGCGGGGCCGGCGCCGCCGCCGATCGCCTGATCCGTCGGGCGGACAGCGCCCTGTTCGCCGCGAAGGAAGCCGGCCGCGATCGCGTGGCGGTGGTCGACGTCGACGGCATCCTGATCGCCCAGCCGGTCGGCCCCTCGGTCCGCAAAGCGCTCTAACGCGGCGTTCCGGCTTGGGGAAGCGGGGCGGTTTCTTGTTCGGTGAGGGAGGAATGCGACCGCGGGTGTCCCCCTGCGACGGCGGTTTCCGTTCATGGGAGTGGACTGATCAGTTCCTGCCCTCCCCTCCACCTCGGACGAACCGTTCCCATGACGCGGCTCACCGCTTCGCACACGCCGTTTTCGATGATGCAGGAAGCGTCTCCGCGTGCCGACGAGGACCGTCCCGACCGCGGCGCCCCGCGCCGTCGCCTAACGGTGGGCCAGGTGTCGGAGGCCTGCCGCGTGGCGCGGGAGTGCTTGGAATGCGGCGAGAACCCGGGGTGCTGGACGATGCTGCTGATGCGGGCCGTCCGAAAGTGGACGGGAGCCGACCGGGCGGCGGTCGTGTTTCCGCAGAGCGGCGTCGTGCTGCCGAGCGGCGAATGGCGGGCGTTACGGCGGAAGTCCAGTTCCCGCGGGTTGCGGACCTCCCGCGCCGCCCTGCTCGCGACGGCCCGGAGCTCGGTCGAGGCACTGCCCGACGCCGCCGCCGAGGCCAATCGAAAAGCGTTCGTCGCCAAGCCCCTGATGGCCGGCGATCTTCCCGACTCGCCCCCGCCGGCGCCGCGGGTGGGGCCGGCGGGCGATTCCCGGGTGGGGACGGCGTTGGTCTGGCGGGACGGCTCCGGCCGCGAACTCGTCCTGCTCCTCGGCCCGGCGGGCGACGCTGAACCGAGTGCGATCGGCGCCCGTCTGACCCGCGTCGCGGTGCGGGAACTCGCCTCGGCCGGTCGCCGGTTGAGTCACCCGGGCGACGCCTCGCCGGACGCCCTCACCCATCGCGCCCGCACCGTCCTGCACTACTGGCTCGACGGGCTGCTCGAGAAAGAGGTGGCCGGCGTGCTCAACGTCTCCGAGGGCACGGTGCACAAACAGGTGCATCGCATCTACAAGCACTTCGGCGTCTCCAGCCGCGGCGAACTGCAGGCTCAGTTCCTGCGTCGCGGTTGGGGACGGCGGCGGCTGTGGCGGGATCTCGCCTCCTGAGGAACCGACGTCGCCGCGGACGCCTCCAGCGAGGGCCGCTCGCCGGGTTTCAGTCGTCCGCGTCCTCGGGCACGTCGTCGCCGCTCCCGCGTCGGGCCGTCGGCGGGGCAAGCCCGTCGATGACGCCGGAGCGGATGAGATCGCGGATCCCGGAAAGCTTCCGCTTGACGGTTTTCGGCGAAACGCCCAACGCCCGGGCGATCTCGCCGCTGGTGCGGGATTCCAGGCGGCCGACCACCACCTCGCGGGTCAGGTCGTTCGGGAGGGACGCCATCAGCCTCTCGAAGGTGTCGGCGAAGGCGGCCAGATCCGCGGGCGACAGCTCGACGGAGGCGGCGCCGTCCAGCCCGTCGGACGGCCCCTCCGCGGAGAACACGTCGCCGGCCCCGCGGGTGCGGCCGCCGCCTCGCTTCGCGGCTTTCTCCCGGCGGGCGTAGTCGATCGCCTTCCGGTCGGTCACCCGGAGCAGCCAGCGCCACAGATCTTCGGAATCGCTGAGCGTGCCGGCCCCGAATCGGCCCCCGCCGGCGTGATTCCAGAGGGCGAGAAACACGCTGCCGGCGACATTCTCGGCGTCGGCGGCCCGTAAACCGCGCAGTTTTCGCTCCAACAGGCGGACGACCCGGGGGAGATACTGACGGGCGACCTCCCCGACGGCGTCCGGATCTCCGATCCGAACCCCCGGTAGGAACTGCGTCACGCCGCCGGTCTGCTCCACCGTATCGTCCTTCCGCGATCTGTCAGCCGGCGTCGCCCCGGAGCGCGTGGAAGAACTGGAGGTACGAATCACGAGAGCCTCGGAACGAGGGGGGACGAACGTCTCATCCGATCATACGGCGCCGCGACCCCCGCCGCCGCACCCCTTCGGTCCCGTTGACCGACACACCGTGAAGAATGAAAAAGCCGTCGGTGGGATTTGAACCCACGACCTACGCTTTACGAGAGCGTCGCTCTACCAGCTGAGCTACGACGGCGAAGCGTTCCGAACGCGGCGAAAGCGGCGTCGCCGGAAGGCGGGGGGATCGTAAAGCCACCCGCCCCGTTCGTAAAGACCACGACGCCCGCCGAAAGGTTCGACCCCCGCGGACTCAGCGGTCGATCTCCCCCATCACCACGTCGAGACTGCCCAGGATCGACGGCACGTCCGCGATAAAGCAGCCCACGCTCAGCGGGCCGATCACGGAGAGATTGCAGAACGAACTGCTTTTCGCCCGGGCCCGCAGCGGGATCGGACTGCCGTCGCCGACGATGCCGAAGCCCATCTGCCCGCGGGGGCACTCGGTCTCGAGGTAGACCTCGTCCTTCGGCAATTTCTGGTTCCAGCGGTGGGCGACGCGGAAGGGGCCGTCGGTCGCCTCGTAGCGGTCCAGAGCCTGCCGGATCAGGCCGACGCTCTGCACGACCTCCATCATCCGGACGTAGAACCGCGTCCAGTTGTCGCCGAGGACGGCTTCGGGCGGGGCCTCGGGGAACGGGCCGACGGGAATGTCGAAGTCGTAGTCGTCGTAGTGCCGCGTGTAGATCTCCTCGCCGTCGCGGCGGAGATCGTGGTCGACGCCGCTGCCGCGGAGGACTGGGCCGGTGCAGCCGTGGCCGATCGCCATGTCGGCGTCCATCACGCCGAGACCGGCGGTGCGTTTGATGAAGATCCCGTTGCGGGTCAGCAGCGTGTGGTACTCCTCGATCCGGGGCTCGAACCAGGTGAGAAAGTGCCGGACGACGTCGCACCAGCTCATTTCGGTTCCCTCCGGCACGCCGGTCATCGCGGCGAGACCGGGCGGCATCGGGACGACCTCCGGCAGGTCGTGCGTCGCCCCGCCGGGGGTGAGGTAGCTGTAGGTCAGCCGGGCGCCGCAGACGTGTTCGAACAGGTCGAGGATCATCTCCCGTTCGCGGAACGCGTACAGGAACGGACTGAACGACCCGAGGTCCAACCCGTACGCCCCCATACCCAACAGGTGCGAGGCGATTCGGCCCAACTCCGCGATCGCCACCCGCAGGTGCCGGCCCTTCTCCGGCACGTCGATCCCCAGCATTTTCTCGACGGTGCAGGACCAGCCGAGGTTCATGTTCATCGCGGCGAGGTAGTCCATCCGGTCCGTGTACGGGATGTACTGGGCCGGCGTGAGGTTCTCGCCGATCTTCTCCGCGCAGCGGTGCAGGTAGCCGATGTGCGGCGTGCACTCGCGGACGATCTCCCCGTCGGTGCGGAGGAGCAGCCGCAGCACGCCGTGCGTGCTGGGGTGCTGCGGCCCCATGTTGACGAGCATCTCCTCGGTGCGGACGTCGAACTCGATCGTCCGCGGGTCGAGCGGCGGGGCGGCGACGGCGTTCATCAATCCTCAGAGCTAAAAAGGGCTTCGCCCGGGGGGGAATCGAACCCCCGATGACTGTTCCCGGAGGAACCGCCTACCCGCAGTAAACCGGCGGGATCAACGACGCGAAGTCGCACGGCTGGCCATCGCCTTCCAGGCGAAGCCCCGGAGGATTGTAACGCGGAGGCCCCGCGGGGCCTCCGCGACTTGGCGACTCACCGACACCGAATGCCGCCGTATTCCTCCGGCATTTCGTAGTCCTTCCGCAGCGGGTGGCCGACCCAGTCGTCGGAGGTGAGGATGCGGCAGAGGTTCGGGTGACCGGTGAAGTTCACGCCGAGCAGGTCGAACGTCTCCCGCTCGTGCCACTCCGCGATGGGGAAGATCCCGCTGGCGCTGGGGACCTCTGGCAGGTCGTCGTTCGTGCCGCGGGGCAGGACGACTTTGAGCGTGTGCGCCTGCGTCAGCGGGAAGTTGGAGAGGCGGTAGACGACCTCCAGCCGCGGCTCCCCCTGGTACTTCCCTTCCTCGCCCGCCCGGGGGGCGAAGTCGTAGGCGGTCAGATCGTTGAGGTGCCGCAGGCCGTGCTCGTCCCGCAGGTGCGTCAACACGTCCGGCACGGCGTCGGCGGCGATCTCGATCCAAGGATCGGTCGCCGCGCGCAGATCCCGCACGGCGTCGCCGAAGCGGTCGCGGAGAGCGGTGTGGAGGTCGGCAGCGGTCACGTCAGGCTTTCCTCGCAGCGTCTTGGCGGGCCTGCCCGGCGACGGTCTTCACCCAGTCCAGGTCGCCCCGCTTCCAGATGTAGGCGAAGCCGACCAACAGCACGCCGAAGAACACCGCCAGATCGGCGGCCCCGGCGACGGCGAGGCGGGTGGCGTCGCCGGCGTTTAGCAGGGCGTCCGCGGGCAGCGTGCCGACGGCGTGCCCGCCGAGGCGTTCGGTCAGGAGCAGCCGGGTCGACTCGGTGAGCGCCGGGTCCGTCAGGGCGATCGTGCTGCCGTAGACCGCGGCCCAGGGGAACAGGAACGCCAGCTCCACGTCGAACACGATGAACAGCAGCGCCACGACGTAGAACCGCAGGTCGAACCGCACATAGCTGCTGCCGATCGCCTCCTCGCCGCAGTCGTAAATTGCCGCCTTATCCGGCGTGCGGTTCTTCGGACGGATCAACCGGCCGAGCGTCAGCGGAGCCGCCAGCGCGGCGACCGCGGCGGCGGCAAAGATCAGCAGGTGGCCGGCGAGGTCCATCGTGTCCCTCTCCTATGACGAACGCAGGGGGAAGGACTAGGCGGCGTGATCGACGGCGGGAAGATCCGCCGCGGCGCCGACGGGGGCGGCGAGCGACCGTAGCGGGGCCCGGTCGGCGGGGTCGGCGGCGGCGGGGCGCCAATGGGTCACGGCGTCTTCGCCCGGCCGCCAACTGTAGAAGCCGTCGCGGGCCTCGCCGTCCGCCGTGACGCGGGGGCCGGGGAACTCCACCAGCCCCCCGCTGGCGTCCCGCAGCACGGCGCCGAGCCGGCGGATCTCCGCGACGTACCCGCTGAGGCGGTCGGCGTCCCGGCCGAGTTCGCGTTCGACATCCTCCAGCTCCTCCGCGTGCGGGCCGTCGTGATGCCGTTTCGAACCGGGCGTGCGGCGGACCCAGGCGAGCCGGGCGCGGCGTTCGGCAAGATCGTGGGCCAGCGGGACGGCGTCGCCGACGATCCGACGGACCAGCGGCAGCGTGGCGGTCGCCCGCTCCGCGGTGAACAGGGCCGAGGGCCGACCGATCGAACGTCCGGGCGGACTGGCGGTCGGGGAGAGATCGGCGCTGCGAGTCATGGCAGGGAACGGGCGGCGGGGGGGACCGGGGCGATGCGGCGATCGCAGTCTCGACGCCCGCGTGGCGCAACCCGGGACGTTCCTATCTTTCCCTTCATCGGCCGGAAAGCCAACCGCACCCGGCGCCGGCCGCGTCGTCGTTAAAGTCCGACCCGCCGTTTCCACGCGGAATCGGCCGGCTCAGGCCGCGGCGGGCTTCTCGATCACCGGCAGCACCGCCGCCCCGTTGGGCGCCGGCATGCCCGGTTCGCCCTTCACCCAGACCGGGGCGTCCAGCGACTTGCTCTCGGCGACGACCGTGGGATTCAGGGTCGCCCGGCCCCAGGCGGCCTCCAGCGGGAGCTTGGCGAAGTCCACGCTGCACCCGTCCCGGGTGTAGCAGCTCAAGTCGTGGGTGGAGCCCATGAAGATGCAGTCCACCGGGCACGGATCGACGCACAGGGCGCAGAACATGCACTTCGTATAGTCGATCGTGAAGCCGTCGACGCGGAAGCCCTTCTTCCCGTCGGGCCCCGTGTCCATCGTCTTGTCGATGTAGATGCAGTCCACCGGGCAGGCGACGGCGCACTTATCGCAGCCGATGCACGCCGTCAGATCGAAGCGATGGAAGCCGCGGTAGCGGGCGGCGACCGGCAGGGGCTTCTCCGGATACTCGTACGCCTCGGTGTAGGTCTTGCGACGGTAGGTGCGCAACGCCGCCAGCAACGTGACGCCCATCCCCTGGGCGACCGTCACGACGGCGGTTGTCAGATTGCGGAACCAATCACGCACAGGGAAAATCCCAAATCTCTAGAAACAAGAACCAGATCCGCAGCGGACGCTCAACGCCGATTGGTCAGCAGGTCGATCACCCAATCCTGCACGCCGGGGGCGTCGACCTCGCGGACGACTTCCACGTTGGTCTGCCAGCGACGGACGCCGCGGCGGTCGAACACCGTCATCCCGCGGGTCAGGTCGCCGGCGGTTTCGACGTCGACGGCCATCTCCTCCCGCTCGAACAGCGCCGGGCGGATCGCGGCGGCCAACGCGGTGGGCTCCTGCAGGCTGATCCCCTCCACGCCGAAGTGCTGGTGGTTCGCCCGCAGCGCCCAGGGCAGCATTTGTGCGAGCAACTCCCCCGCCCCGCCGTCGAGCGTCCCCTTCACCGCCTCCCAGGCCGGCGGGCTGAGCACCGGCTGCCGGGTGACGTCCAGCGGAACAAGCGTTTTCGCGGCCCGCCCGGTCAGCACGCTGCGGGCGGCGAGGGGGTCGGCGGCGACGTTGAACTCCGCGGCGGCGGTCGCGTCCCCCCCGCCCTCCACCGTCCCGGCGGCGATCACCAGCCCGGCCAGCGCGTCGTAGAACCCGCCCCAGCGTTCGGCAGCGAGCTTCACGTTCGTCAGCGGCCCAAGCGTCAGCAGGGTGACTTCGCCCTCGTGCTCGCGGACCAGTTCGACCAGCAGGCGGGGCGAATCGCGGGGGGCGTACAGTTCCACATCCGGCAGTTTCCACGCGCCCAAGCCGTCCGGCCCGTTCACCGCGGCCCAGTCCAGCTCCTCCCCGCCGAAGCCGACGCCGGCGCCGGCGTCGCCCGTTTCGCAGGCGCCGACCTTCGGACGTTTGTCCGGGTCCAGCAGGGTGAGGAGCGCCGTGACGTTGCGGGTCGCGGTCGGGCCGTCGACGCAACCGGCGGTCGCGGTGACGGCCAGCAGTTCGATTTCCGGATCGAGGACCGCCAGCGTGATGGCCAGGGCGTCCCCGATGCCGGGGTCGGCGTCGATGATGAGCTTCCGGGGCATCGAACGGGCGCGGCGGGGCGACGGCGACAGGGGAGATCCATCTTACCGGAACCGGGCCGGCTCGTCCCCCGCTTGCGGTTTGGCGGCGCCCGAACCACGTTGGCCGACGATGACCGCACCCGCCACAAATCGTCCCTCCAACCCCGTCCGGCGGGCGCTGTCCCTGGCGCTGCAGGGCCGCGACGTCCCCGTGGACCGCATGCGGGAGGCGGTCGAGGCGGTGATGGACGACGCCGCCGACCCCCATGCCCTCGCCGGGCTACTGATCGCCCTGCGGATGAAGGGGGAAGTCGCCGGCGAGCTGGTCGGCGCCGCCACGGCGATGCGGCGCAGGATGACCCCCGTTCCCGTCCCCCCCGCCGCGGACGGTTCCCCCGACCCGCTGCTGGACACCTGCGGCACCGGCGGGGACGGCCTGCACACATTCAATATCTCCACCGCCGCCGCGCTGGTCACCGCGGCCTGCGGGGTGCGGGTGGCGAAGCACGGGAACCGCTCCGTCAGCTCGAATAGCGGTTCTGCGGACGTCCTGGAGGCGTTGGGGGTGAACGTCTCGCTGAGCCCGGAGCAGGTCGGGCGGTGCGTCCGCGAGGTGGGCCTCGGTTTCGCCTACGCCCCGGCCTCCCACGGGGCGATGCGGCACGCGGCGCCGGTCCGCAAGGGGCTGGGCGTGCGGACGCTGTTCAACTTGCTCGGCCCGCTGACGAACCCGGCGGGGGCCGGTCATCAGCTGTTGGGGGCGGCCTCGACGCAGCACGCCGCCCTGCTGGCGGAGGCGTTGCACGCCCTGGGCACGCGGCGGTCGCTGGTCGTCTGCGGGAACGACGAACTGGACGAGGTCAGCCTGTGGGGCGAGACGGCCGTGTTCGTGGTCACGCCGGAGGGCGTGACGCGGGAGACGTGGACCGCGGAGACCCTCGGCCTGCCCGGCTGCACCGCCGCCGATCTGCGGGCGGACGGCCCGAAGGCCAGCGCCGCCGTCATCCGCGGCGTTCTGAACGGGGACGCCGGCCCGGCCCGGGCGATCGTCGTCGCGAACGCCGCCGCGGGGCTGCTGGCCGTCGGGGCGGAGAGCGACCCTCGGGCCGCCGCCGCCCGGGCCGCCGCGGCGCTCGACGAGGGGGCCGCCGCGGCCGTGCTGTCCCGCCTCGCCCAATGGACGAACGCCTGACCGCGTGCGGCCCGGCGTTCGTCGCTCTTTCCGTCAGCCGTTCTCCGGCGTCGTCCGTCAGTCGCCGGAGACCCACTCGCCGAGGCTCACCGGCTGTTCCTGGACGGCCGGGGCGACCGTCCGCGGCGTGACGAACCGCGGCGACGGCGCCGCGGGGGCGACGGGGAACGACGCCGTGGAACGGCTCGCCCGCAGCGGGCGCCAGTGCTTCGCCTCGTCCTCGGCCGCCGGTTCGGCCGGCGGCACGAAGGTCGGGGAAACCACGGCGGGCGCCGGGGCCGGAGCCGCGGGCACCGCGGCGGAGGCCGGCGTCACCCGGGCGGTCAACTGCGGGGCGGTCGACTGCGGGGCACGCCAGCCGGCGCCGTTCATCAGCTGCGCCCGGCGGGCGTTGCGAATCGCGTCCGCGGCGGACAGCGGCTCCCCGGCCGGCGCCTCGCCCGCCCCGTTCTGCGGGGCGTTCGGCGTCGGAGCGTCCAGGTCCAGACCCTCCAGGATCGCGTCCACGTCCAACTCGTTGGGCATTACGTTCTCCAGGCCCGGCACGAGGTCGCTCGGGGAGAGCGGCGTCTCCCGGCTCCCGCCGGGGGAGCGTTCCCCGGCCGGCGGGACGGGCGGCTGGACGCTCGGCTCACTGATCGGCGGCGCGGGGTTCCGCGGCTCCTTCATCGGCAGCGGGGCCGGAGCCGGGGCCGGGGCGAGCACGGGACCGGCGCCGTCGCGACGGGCGCGTTCACGGGCGGCGGCGGCCTCCTCGGGCGTCGGTTCGGGGACCGGCGCCGGCGGGGGCAGCGGGCCAGGCACGAAGTTCGTCGGAGTCTGCTGCGGCAGGAACGCCGCGCCGGGCGGGCAGCCGTTCGTCAGGAACTGCGGGCAGGCCCGTTCGTCCTCCGCCTGGGTGAACGGCTCCGGGCTGGTTTGCAGATGATGGGCCGGCAGGGCGTGGCTGCGTTCCCAGGCCCGCCGCATCGCCTGCTGGTAGGCCTTCGGCGTCCACATGCCCTCGGCCAGATACACGCCGTTGGCGTCCAGCGACGTGCCCTTCGTCAGTTGGAGCAGCGCCTGGGCCTGGTTGTAGGCGACGATCTCCTCGAAGTAGGCCCCTTCCGCGACGGCGAGGTCCGACTGGGCCCGCAGCAGGAAGTCCGTCCGCAGGTTCCCCGCGTCGAAGGCGTCCGTGAGGATCCGCAACCGCTCCTGGGCGGCGCCGATCTGATTGTAGAAGTTCGTGGCCGTCGCGTGCCGCAGGGCGACCTGCTGGAAGGCGTCGGCGAGCTGGTGCGAGACGTCCAACTCCTGCGCCGCGAGCACCCGGCGGGCCTTCGTCAGCCGGTATTCCAGGTTCCGCACCTGGAGGTGGGCCTGCCGGAAGCCGATCGGGGCGCTCAGTTCGACGCCCAGCTGCCAGCCGGTCTGCTCGGCGTCGGCGAGCGTGCCGAAGGCGCTGGATTCGTCCTCGTCGGCGATCAGGTCGTCGCCGAAGCCGTTGACCTGGTACTGCGAGACGAGGTTCAGCGTCGGCTGGGTCAGGCTGCGGGCGGCCCGGAGCTGAAGTTCCAGCGATTTGACCCGGAACTTCTGCTGACGCAGCTCCGGCCGATGGCACAGCGCTTCCGCCAGGCTGGAGTGCCACTCCGGCTCGAACGGGGCAGTAATCGGCTCGGTCGCGGGACGGATCACGCGGCCGTCGTTCACCGGCAACGCCATCACCCGCCGCAGTTCGGCTTCGGCGGCGTAGATCTGGTTCAGGGACTGCGTCGCCAGCGATTTCTGCTGGAAATATTGGTTCTCCGCCTGGGCGAGCTGCGCCGGGAGCGGCTCCTCGTTGTTCCCGAACCCCTGCTCCTGCAGGGCGCGGTAGGCGACGGTCTGCACCCCGTCGGCGGACTCCGCGGCGGTGAGTTCGTCGGCCCGCAGGTTGCGGACGTCGGCGGAGTTCCGCAGGCGGCGCCAGGTCTCCAGGGCGCTGTTGCGGGCGGCCAGCCGGGTGTCGTACTGCCGGTAGGCGTTGTACAGGTTCCAGTAGGAATCCTCGACGCCCTTCACGAGGTCGCGGACGTTCCGCTCGAAGTCGAGCAGGTTGATGTCCTCGTTGATCCGGGCGATCACGACGCCCTGGTTCACGCCGGTGATGGCGGAGAAGTTCGGGTTGCGCGGCCCGGCGATGCGGGTGTACTCCACCCCGGAGCCGGCGAGCAGCGGTTGGGTGAACCGCAGGCCGACGTTGGTGGTGTAGTTGTTCGGGAACAGGCCGAAGGAGGGGTCGCTGTCCAGGTAGTTCACGTTCCCGAACGAACTGACGGTGCCGCCGGTGGCGAGCGTTTTGTTCAGGCTGCTGGAATAGGTGGCGGAGTTAGTGGTGGTCTCGCCGGGCAGGAGGGCCCCGGTGCCGAAGCCCCCGCCGGCGCCGGCGCCGGCGCCGGTCCCGCCGGTGCCCGGCAGCCCGCCGGTGCCGGTCCCGCCGCCGGCGCCGGTCACGGCGCCGCTGGTCCCGCCGGCGCCGAAGTTGTTGCCGAGCGTTTCGTTGCGGTTGAACAGCAGCGAGGAGGTGAAGTTGGCGTCGAAGTCCGCCAGCGCCGCCTCAACGCCGCGGTTACCGAATAGCACGCCCGTTTGGGCGATCGCCGGGTCGAACAGGCTGGGGGCGCCGTCCGGATTGGAAAGCGTCGCGGTCTGGAAGCCGGAACCGGTGACGTTCCCGCGGGGGGCGACGGTGCGGAGGATTTCGCTGCGTTCCAGCGCAATCTTCACCGCGGCGTCGAGCTCCAGATCCCAGATCTCCGCCTTTGACATATCCGCAATGGTGCGCGGGGCGGCGCCGTTCAACAGCGGCCGCACGTCGTTTTCCACGCCGTGCGCGTAGGAAATCTTGGCGCCGGACTCGATGTGCTCCGCCGGCCGGGCGTCGCCGAGGTAGGTCAGCTTCGGCTCCGCCTGGGTTTTCCCGCCGAACCCGGCGCAGCCGGGCAGAGCCACCAGGGCCGCGACGCAGCCGGCGCCGGCCGCACGACGCAGCCGCGCAGCCCGGGAGCCGCGACGAGACAGCGACGGGACGTTGAGGGGGGGCCGTGTCATCCGATCGCCCGTGCGAAGAGGTTCAATCCCGATCTGCGGCGCCGCCGGACTTGCCGAACGAGACCGCACCGCCGTCATCGGCGGTCGCGTCGGCAGAACCCTCCCCCGCCATCCGTTGCCAGTGCAACGAACGCAATCGTCAAACTCCCCCGGACCCGTCGCGGACGAAGCGTCCCCGCGGCGTGAATGCCGTTCGCCTGGCCGGCCGGCAGCGGAACGCCGCGGCGAAGGCTGCGGCGGACGCATGCGTCCCGGCCGGCCGGCGTTACACTTCGCCCGCCGCGTCCCTGCCCCGAGTCCCCGCGTTTCCGTTGCTCACCGGCCCGATCTTTCTCCGGGAGGCCCGCACCGCACCGCGGTCGGTTCGCCATTTCGTGCTCCGGGCGGGCTACGTGCTGGCGCTGTTCGTGCTGCTTTACACGGCGGAGAAGGCGCTGGTCGGCCTCACCGGCGATCTGTCCGCCGCCGGGCGGGCCCGCTTCGGGGCGCTGGCGTTTCAGTTGCTCGCCACGGTCCAACTGACGCTCTGCCTGTTCTTCGCCCTGCTGTTCGCGGCGGGGAACGTCGCCCAGGAAAAGGACCGCCGCACCCTCATCCTGTTGCTGATGACGGATCTGCGGAGCGTCGAACTGGTGCTCGGCAAGCTGGCCGCCAGTCTGCTGGGCGTGGCGGCGCTGATCGCCTGCGGGGCACCCGTGTTCTTTCTGCTGCGGCTCGCCGGTGGGGTGAGCGTGGAACAGATCGTCTGGTCCCTGGCCCTGTGCGCCGCGGCGTCGCTGGCGGCGGGGACGTGGGGCAGCCTGTGCGCCTTCTGGCGGGAGAAGACGTTCCAGAGCCTCGCCTTGGGCGTGTTGGGCCTCGTCGGCTGGCTTGCCGCCACGGAGGCCACGGTGCGACTCGCCGGGCCGGGGTCGGAAGTCGGCCGATGGGCGGCGGCGTTGAATCCGTTCCGGGGATTGCTCGGCCTGATGAATCCCGCGGCGGGGGCGGCGGACGGGGCGTTTTCCGGGCCGGCGACGGTCTCCGCGCTCGAACCGGTTGCGGCGATGACGCTGCTCGCGGCGGCTCTGGGCGGGGTGACGGTCTGGCGACTGCGGGCCTGGAACCCGACCCGGCACGTCAACATTCCGGCGGCGGAACCCAGCGGGGACGCCGTCATCGAGGAGGCCGCCGCGACCCGCCGCAGCGCCGTCCGGCCGGTCTGGGCGAACCCCGTGCTGTGGCGGGAGATTCGCACGCGGGCCTACGGGCGAAAGGCGATCTTCATCAAACTGGCCTTCGTGGCCCTGTGTGCGGCGGCGGCGTTCGCCCTGCCCGCCGCCGGCGGGGACGGCGGCGTCGGGGCGGCGGCGACGCTCACCGGACTGGGCCTGCTGGGCCTGATCCTCGTGAACGCCCAGGCAGTCACGGCGCTGACGACCGAACGGGACGGGAACACCCTCGAATTGCTGCTCGCCACGGACCTCTCGGCCCGGGAGTTCACCCTCGGCAAGCTGGGCGGCGTGCTGTTCAACACGAAGGAGGTGCTGCTCGCCCCGCTGATCCCCGCGGTCGTGCTGTTGGCGCGCGGGGCGTTGGGTGCGGAGGACTTCGTGTACCTCGTGCTGGGCTACGCCGTGCTGGCGGTGTTCTGCGCGGCGCTGGGCCTGCACGCGGCGGCGGGGCACGCCAGCAGTCGGCGCGCGATCGCCCACAGCCTCGGGACGGTCTTCTTTCTGAGCCTCGGCCTGGCGGTGTTCTGGTTGCTCCTCATCGAGGCCCGCAGCAACTTTTTCCTCCAGTTCCAGAGCTTTCTGCTGTTCATCGGCTTCGGATCGGTGTTGCTGCTGATCAGCTTCAACTGGAGCCAGCCCAGCAACGCGCTTTCCGCGGCGGCGTTCGTGCTGCCGTTCATGACGTTCTACGCGATCACCGCCTACCTGCTGAACGAACCGCTCGGCTGTCTGCTGGCGGTGGGGGCGGCGTACGGGTTCGCCGCGGCGGCGATGCTGGTGCCGGCCGTCAGCGAGTTCGGCGTGACGTTGGGCGGGGGCAAGGAGTGACCCGCCCCGCCCTGCTCCACGGGAGCCGGACCGCGGGTCCGGGCCGGGCACGCTGACGGTGCCGGACGCCTTCCCCCCCACGGCCCTGTGGCTGCCCGGCGGCCTCGTGATGCTGGCGCTCACGCTGGTCAGCGGGTTCTTCTCCGGCAGCGAGACCGCCCTGTTCTTCCTCTCGCCGGAGGATCAGCGCGAACTGGCCCGCGGCTCCGCCCCGCAGCGGGCGGCGGCCCGGCTGCTCGACCAGCCGGACCGGCTGCTCTCCGCGGTGCTGTTCTGGAACCTGCTGACGAACCTCACCTACTTCGTCGTCAGCGTCGTCGTCGCCGAGACGATGCTGCACGAGGGCTACGCGACCGCGGCGGGGATGATCGGGCTCGGCGGGCTCGCCAGCATCATTTTGCTCGGAGAGGTCCTTCCCAAAAGCGTCGCGGTGGCGGCGCCGAAAATGATCGCCGGCCTCGTCGCGCTGCCGCTGGGCCTGGCGGTGCGGGCCGTCGATCCGCTCTCGCCGCGGCTGGACGCTCTCACGCGGGCGCTGACCCGGACCTTCTGGCCGAAGCTGGAGACCGAGGAGTACCTCAGCGCCGACGACCTGGAGCATGCCGTCGAGGCCGCCACGGCGACGCGGGAACTCGCCGGGCCGGAGCGTCAGGTGCTGCGCAATGTGCTTGAGCTATCGGACGTCACCGCCGAGGAGATCATGCGACCGCGGGGCGCCTACCTCACGCTGCCGAGCCCGGTGCGGCGGTCGCACCTCGGCGGGCGGACGCCCGCCGGTGGGTTCGTCGCGGTCGTGGACCCGGAGGGACCGCCGGAGGACGGGGCTCCGCCGCCCAACCCCTCCGCGGCGGACGCCCAGCGGGTGCTGATCTTGGACTCCGCCTCGTCGGCGCTCGGCCCGAACCCCAACGATCCCGACCCGCGGCTGGACGGCCGGGCGGTGCCCCTGCCGTTTCTGCCGTGGTGCGCCTCCGCGGCGGCGGCCTGGGCGCTGCTGGCCGAAACCGGCCGCCCCGCAGCGGGGGTGGTGAATGAATACGGCGAGGTCGTCGGGGTCGTGACCTTTGACGATGTGGTCGACGCCGTGCTGCGTCCGGACGCCAGCCGCGCTCGTCGCCTGCTGCGGAGCGATCCGATTCGGCTGTGTCCGCAGTCCGCCGACGAGCCGCCGCGCTGGGAGGTCGCCGGTCTGACGACGCTCCGCTACCTCCTCAAACGACTGGACCTGCCGGACGATTTGGAGGAGACCGACCCCGTCACCGTCACCGGCCTGCTGTTGGAAGAACTGGAACAGCTCCCGGAGCCCGGCGACGGCTGCGAATGGCACGGCCTGCGGTTGACGGTCGAGGCGGTCGAGGGCTCGGACGTGCGGCAGGTGCGAGTCGAACGGATCGCCGATTACCCGCCGGCGGAGGTCGGGCGCGAACGGTCGGGGCGGGACCGCGGCCGCGGCGCATCCGGGCGGGGGGGGAACGCATGACGGTCGTCCTCCTGACCGCCGCGGGGTTGTTCGTCTTCGGGGTCTACATGTCCGCCCAGTTCAGCGGGGCGGAGACGGCGTTCTACCGGATCTCCACGCTCCGGCTGAGCTTTCACGCCGCCGCCGGCAAGCGGCGGGCGGCCCGCATGCTGCGGTTCGCGGAGGACCCGGCCCGGTTCGTCGCCACGCTGCTGATCGGCAACAACGTGGCGAACTATCTCACGACGGCGGCCGTCGGCGTGGCGGTGGCGGCCGTCACCACGCCCGGCGGCGGCGGGGCGACGGAGGTCGTCGCCACCTGGCTGATCAGCCCGGTCGTCTTCGTCTGCGGCGAACTGCTGCCCAAGCGGCTGTGCTATCTGGCTCCGTCGCATTTCCTCGGTCGGCAAAGCTCGTTTCTGCTGGCGATCTTTTGGGTCGCGGCCCCGGTCGCCATTCCCCTCGCCGGGTTGGCCCGTCTGTTGGAACGCGACGGTGCGAGCAACTCCCGCCGGGTCGGCGGCGTGCTGGGCCGCGGGCGCCTGATCGAGGTGCTGGACGAGGGCCACCGGGCCGGGCTGCTGACGGACGTGCAGGACCGGTTGACGGAAAACGTGCTGCACGCCGCCCCCGGCCCGGCGCGCGATCGGGCCGCCCCGCCGGAACGGGCCGTTTCGCTACCGCTGGACTGCACCCGTGCGGAACTGCTGGCGAAGGCCGCCGCGTTGGGCGTCCGCGAGATTCTGCTCACCGCGGTCGACCTCGGGGCCGTCGGGCACGGGACGAACGGCAGCGCGGCGCACCGGCATGAAGCGAACCGGGACTCCGTCCGCTTCGTCGGCTACGTCCGCGCCGTGGACGTCGCCGTGGGCGACGGTCCGCCGCGGGACTGGCTCCGTACGCTGCCGCGGATCTCGGAGGGGGCCACCCGACTGGAAGCGTTGGCGGAACTTCGCCGCGAAGGCGACGCCGTCGGCCTGCTGGTCTCCCGTCCGGAGACGGGCGAGAACGCCCCCGTCATCGGCGTTCTGCACGAACGCGGACTGCTGCGCGAGTTGTTCGGCCGGGTGTGAATCGAGCCGGGCCTGACTCGAGCCCGGCCGGGGCGCTTGCTTCTGATTTGAGCCCCGCGCAACGACAAACGGCGGCGGGATGGCCCCGCCGCCGTCGTTCTCTCCAGTGGTTCGCCCCGGCGGCGCCCTACAGGGCGTGGGAGGTGAGGGCCACGATCGGCAGGGCCGGGCCGGCGGCTTCCCAGCGGCGGGCGGCGTCCACCTGCGGCACCCGACCGGCGGCGCCGATCAGCGTCGGGGCGTCGCTCGCGGTCGTCGCCGTGTCGGCGGCCGGGCGGCGGACCGGTTCGCTCTTCCCGGCGGGGGGAGCGGCGATCGTCGGCCGGGCGGCCATCCGTTCGTCGTTCGCCCCGCGGCTGCGGGCGGCCAGCTTCAGGGCGGCGAGCCGTTCGCGGTCGGCGTCCGTCAACATCCGTACCTTCGGGGCCGGGTCGTGCACCGGCCGGCTCACGCGGCGGGAGCCGCGGCTCGGCAGGTTGTAGGAGGTCTTCGTGTCGTCAAAGTCCTTCGCCTCGTCCCGCTTGTACTTTTCGCTGGAGGCGTCGGCGGAGCGGGTCGGCACGCTGTCGAAGCCCGAATCCGTCTCCGGCCGCAGTGCCGTCGCGGTGGTGCCGCGGCCGGACAGGTACGCCACGGCAACCGGATCGGTGCTGGGCAGGTAGTTGTAGACCGTGCGGCTCCGCTCCTGGTACTCGGTGACCGGCTTCATCGCGGTGACCTGCTGGTCTTCCCAGACCACTTCCTGCACCGCGACCTGCCGCTTCTTGATCACCGGAACCATCGTCGTGACCTGGTAGGTCTGCGGCACGTTGGTCACCTCGGCCACCTGGCTGTGGGTCGTCACGTTGCAGGCCATCTGCTGCGGGACGTACTGCCGCTGGGTGGTGTACTTGGGGGTGAAGGCGCTGCGGACGTTGTACCCGAAGCGATTCAGCGAGCCGGCGAAGCCCGGCCGCGGATCGTACTGGCAGGGGCTCATCTTGGGGTTGGCGATCCGGCGGGTCTGCCAGTAGCCGGCGTCCTTCACCACGGTCTGCGTATTGGCGACCGGGCGGTAGTTCACCTGCTGCGCCATGGCGGTGCGGGTTTCGGTCTGGGGCATCATCTCGGTGAATTCCCGTTCCTCGTACCGCGTGACGGTCCGGGGCCGCTTCACCGTTTCCTGCACGGAGACGTACTTCGTGACCGGCACGCGGTCGGTGACCTGCCGGGGCACGGCCACCATCTTCGGCGGCTCGCAGATCGCCACGGTCTGGACCTGCTGAACCGGCACGCACTCCACGGCGGCCGTCTGGTAGATCGGCGTGCAGCTGTCCACGGTGGTGTAGCTGCCCCCGTAGGCGCTGGCGTAGGAGGCCGGGGCGTAGGACGCCGTCGAGTAGGAGCTGTAATAGGAGGGCGAGGCGCTCGCGGTGGAGCACCCGCACCCGCTCCCGCCGCCGTAGCCGCTGTCGTAGAACTGGGCCGGGGCGGTCGGCGCCAGTACGGCGCCGAGCGCTGCGGAGAGCAGCCCGGCGAGCAGGCGGGGGCGGACGTTCGTCGGGCGGACGATCGTCGGGCGGACGATCGTCGGGAGAACGGGGGCCGGGGCGCGGCGGAGCCGCGGGTTCGGACGCGAAGTCATCGCACCTGTTCCGTGAGGAGGTCTGCGCAGACGGCGGCGCAACGGGGCCGGCCGGGAAACGCGGACGAATCGGTTGTCGCAGGGGGAGATGCGGCCCCGCACAGCAGCGGGAACGCGGGGCAGTCGCGCGGCGGGGTGGAGAGGTCCCCTGCCCGCTCGCCCTCGCTTCCGTGGCGGCGTGAGCCGCTCGGGAAGCTGCGGGCGCGGGGCGTGCCGCGTCGGGGGCGGGTGGTAGATCAGTCCGCATTGGCCGGTCAACGGGTTTTCCGTCGGAATCCCGAAATCGACTCAAGCCGCCGCCGGCTCCGTCCGACGCGGTCCCGTTTGCCCGCCGCCGGAGCGGGGCGGATGTTGGCTCCCACGTTCCCCCGACGCCGCCTTCCCCGCACCCTGCCGATGCCCGCCCGACGCCTCGCCCTCCTCCTGCTCGCGGCGCTGGGGAGCCCGTCGCCGAGCTCGGCGTTCGTCGACGAGCCGTCGCGGAGCGAGACGATCGCCGCCCTCAGCCGGGCCGGCCGGTTTTACGCGGACGAAATCGCCGTCCGCGGCGGGTACGTCTACTTCACGGAGTTGGACGGCGGCCGTCGCTGGGGCGAAGGCGAAGCGACGCCCACACAAATCTGGGTGCAGCCGCCGGCCACGCCAACTGTGGGCGAGGCGTTCCTCGCCGCCCACGAGGCGACCGGCGACCCCGCCCACCTCGCCGCCGCGACCGCCGCCGGCGAGGCGCTGACGTACGGCCAACTGCAGTCCGGCGGTTGGACGAACAAAATCGACTTCGACCCGAACGGCGACCCCGGCGCCTACCGCCGCGGCCGCGGTCGCGGGAAGAACAACTCCTCCCTCGACGACGGTCAGACGCCCGCAGCCCTGCGCTTGTTGATGCGCCTCGACGCCGCCCACGCCGGCGGGCACGCGGGGATCGCCGAGGCGGCCCGGTCGGGGCTGGACGCCCTCCTCACCGCCCAACTTTCCGGCGGCGGCTTCCCGCAGGTCTGGGACGGTCCGACGACCGACGGGCCGCCGCTGCGGGCGTCGTCGCCGGGGGACTGGCGAGAACTGCCGCGGATCAAGGCGTATTGGGACCTGCCCACGCTGAACGACGGCCTCGCCGGACAGGTCGTCGCCACGCTGCTGTCGGCCCGGCAGCTTTACGAAACCCGCGATCCGGCGCTCGCCGAACGGGCCGACGCCGCGGCCCGCCGGTTCGGCGACTTCCTCATCCGGGCCCAGTTGCCCGCCCCGCAGCCGGGGTGGGCGCAGCAGTACGACGAGTCCATGCGGCCGGCGTGGGCCCGGGTGTTCGAACCGCCCGCCGTCGCCGCGTCCGAGTCTCAGGACGTCATCGAAGCGCTGCTCGCCCTGCACGCGGCGACGGACGAGGTGCGGTTCCTCGATCCGATTCATGCGGCCCTGGATTATCTCGAACGCAGCGCCCTGCCGGACGGGCGGTTGCCGCGGTATCTCGAACTCGGCACGAATCGCCCGCTGTACATGGAGCGTCGCGGCCGGGAGTACCGGCCGACCTACGACGACGCCGACCTGCCCAGCCACTACGGCTGGAAGGGGGAGAGCCAAGTCGACGCCCTGCGTGAGCGTCTGGCCGAGGCCCGTGCCGGCCGTGAGCCGTCGCGGCCCAGTTCGTCGAACCGCGCGGCGGCGGCGCGAGCGGCGATCGACGCGTTGGATGCGGACGGACGCTGGGTGGAGGTGTCCGACGGCGGCCCGTTGCTCGGGCAGGCGAAGATTCCCGCCGGGCGCCGTTACGTCGCCAGCGCGACGTTCGCCGAGCACATGACCGCCCTCGCCGCGTCCCTGCGGGCGGACGCGGCGCCCGAATGACGCCGCCTCAGCGGGACGGCGGGGCGAGTTGGATCAGCAGGCGTTCCAGCACCGTGCGATCCGGCAACGCGGAGCCGCCGCGGAGGGCGCCGTCCGCCTCCAGCAGCAAACCGCGGAAGCGTTCCGCCCGCTTCCGGCCGAGCCGTCGGAGGTACTGCTCCGTTTCGCCCCGCTCCTTCGGAAACACGCCGGCCGTCGCCAGCGCCCGCGACAGGTTGCCGTCGCCGGCGGACAGGTCCACCGCCGTGGCGATCTTTCGCAGCACGAAGCTCATCCCGCCGAGGATCTTGAACGGCGCCTCCCCGGCCAGCAGCAGTTTGTCGAGTTCCGCCAGCGCCCGGCCCACATTGCCGCGGCGGACCTCCGCGAGCATCTCGAAGGTGTTCTTCACCGAGCCGTCCATTACCAGCGCGGCGACGTCCTCCGCCGTGACCGCCTTGGGATCGCGGTCCGCGGCGAAGGCGCACAGCTTGCCGAGTTCCTGTTCCAACAGGCCCAGATCCGTGCCGGCGAGCGTCACCATCAACTCCGCCGCGTCGCGGGCCAGGGCGGTGTCGTGCTCCGCCTTCGCCACGCCCACGAGGTACGCCGCCGCCTTCGCCCCCTTTAGTTCCGAGCATTCGAGCGTGAGGCCGGATTTGGCGACGGCCTTCGCCAGCCGCGTCGTCTTCAACCACTTCGAGACCTCCAGAATCAGCACGCTGCCGGCGGCCGGGGCCGCGACGTAGCGTTCCAAGCCGGCCCGATGGTCGGTGACAAACCCGTCCGCCGCCCCCACCACCACGATGCGGGCGGAGGCGAACATGGAAACGGTCCGCAGTTCGTCCAGCGCCGAGGCGAGGTCGGCCGTCACCCCGTCCAGGCGCGTCGGTTCGTCGTCGTCCCCCAGCACGGCCGCGGCGATCCGATCGACGCACCGCCGGGCCAGCAGGCGCTGGTCGCCGTGCACCGCGACCACCGGCGGCACGTCCGCCGCGGCGAGACCGGATTGCTTGAGGAACTCGGCGGCGTGCATGGAACTCCTGAAGAAAAGGCGAGCGGTGGGCGTCAGCCCCCCGTCTTCTCCCCCGGAACCGAGCGGTCGAAGGGGGCCGGACCACAGCCAGTATCGGCTCGCGCTGCCGGACGTGCTATGTGATCCCCGCCGGCCCGGACACGGAGGGCTGACGCCCACCGCTCGCCTTGGCGCTCGCACGAATGCTCCGCTGTCCGACCGCCGCCGCGCCGATCTCCCGCGGGACGCATCTCGCCCGGTTGGCCTCGGGGTGGGCGGAGTGCGCGGGCTGCCCGCACGCCGCGGAGCTTGCGGGAGCCTCGCCGACGTTGCGTCGCCGGTTGGAACGCCGACCCCGGGGTGAACGTCCCGATCCGTTCGGCGGCGTGGCGGGAGCCGACTTCAGCCCTGAAGAGGCTGGTGCCCTCGCCGCCCGCTTCGCGGCGACGCTGCCGCCGCGGGCGGCGGTCGTGCTGGGCCGGGACGAACGGGCGACGCACGCCCCCTTCCTCCCCGTCGTCGCCGCGGTGCTCCGTCATGCCGGCTGCGACGTGCTGCACCTCGGCGAGGCGCTGGAGCCGACGATACGGTTCGCCGTGCGGAAGACCGGCGCGGCGGGCGGTCTGTGGCTCGCCGCCCCCGACCGCCCGGCGGGACACGCCGGTCTGATCCCCCTCGCCGCCGGCGGCCGGCCGCTGACGGACGCGGAGGCCGCGGCGGTGTTGTCGAACGAGCCGCGCATCGACCGTCAAACCGGCATCGAACGCGGCTGCGGGGCGGCGGCGGAGCACGAGGCGTCGCTGTGGCCCGCTTTCCGCACGCTCTCGGCACTACGGATCAGGTTGGCGAGCCCCTCCACCGCCGTTCGCACCCGCTTCGACCGCCTGTTCGCCGCCCTGCCGGATGATCTGCGAACGGTCGCCGTCTCTCCGGACGCCCACTCGGGAGACCTGCTGGAGACAATGCGGGAGTCCCTAGGAGACATTCGACTCTTTGTTGACTCCTCCTCGGCCCGCTGCCGGGAGTTCGCGGCGGACGGTACGCCGGTTCCGTGGACGGAAACGGTACGGACGCTGGCCGCCGACGCGGTGCGGCGGGCGTCGAAGAAGCCGGCCGCCCCGACGGTCGCGCTCGCGGCGGAGTTGGCGGATGACTTGCGATTGAAGATCGCCGCGGCCGGCGGTCGGGTGCGGGAGGTCGAGGACACGCCCGCGGCCCTGTGGACGGCGGTGGAAGACGGCTGCACGCTGGCCGCCGGTACGGCCGACCGGGCCGTCTTCGCAACCCCGCACGGTCCGGCGGCTGACGCCGCCCTCGTTCTGGCCGCCCTGCTGCGGTCTGCGGCGACCGCCCCGGGTCACCGGGCTCGCTGAATACTGGCGGTCAGTCGCCCCTAGGCCCGGTGCCGCCGCCCGCCAACGCCCGCGGCGGCTTCAGCTTCCACATGAAGTTTCCTTCGGCGACGTAGACCCCGTCCTCCGTCGGCAGCGGCGTGCCGTAGTGAATGCCCAACTCATAGCTGCCGATGCAGCGGGGGGCCTCCGCCGTCGCCTCGAAGACGTACAGCCCGTCGTCGATCGGCACATACAATAGGTCGTCATGCACGACCGGGGAGGCGTAGAGCGCGGCGTACCCGAAGAATCCGGCACGCCACCGTTCCGCGCCGGTCGCTCGATCGGCCGCTCCCAGCACGCCGAGCTTGCCGAGCGTGAAGACGGCGTCGTCCGTCACCGCGACCGACGCCTGCGTGCCGTCGAATGACGCATCGCCGCGGCCCCGTCCGCCGAGTTCGACGCTGTCGGGGTCGTACGTCCACCGGACGGACGGATTGAGGCCGTCCGCGTCGGTCTCGACCGCGAAGACCGGCATCGGCAGTTGGCCGTGCGTCTCATACTTCTGGCACAGCCCCACGAAGATCGTCCGCCCCGCCACCACCGGGCGGCCGTAATACAGGTTTCGTTCCTCCGTCCCGCTGCGGATCATGTCGTCCGACCGCGGCGGGCCGCCGAGGTCGATCGACCACAACTCCCGCCCGTCGTCGGCTCGAAGGCGTACAGCTTGCCGTCGCCGGCGGGGAATAGAACCTTCGCCTCTGGTCCCTCCCCCAGCACGGCGGGCGAGCCGAAGGAGCCCAGCGCCACGTTTTCTCCCGGCACGGAGGTCGACCAGACGATCGCCCCGTCCGCCAGCCGCACTGCCACGAACGATGGGGCGGCGGGGTTTGCGACGGTCCCGTCTGGATGCGTCCCCTGCATCGTCCCGCAGAAGACGAGGTCGCCCTGCGCCGCCGTCGACAGGATCACCGGCGAACTGAGCGGGTTGCCCATCCCAGCGTCCTCCCGCTTGAACACGCCGTGGTCGGCGACGAAGTCGATCTCCCAGACGATGTCTCCGTCCGATGCGCCGGTGCGGGTCTCGTCGGTAACAGGGCCGTCGTTCTCGCCGTCGCGGAAGCCGGCGAGGTCCAGACAGACCAGCGACCCGCGGTTGCTGAAATAGCAGACCCGATCCCCCTGCACCGCCGGGCGGGACCGGATCGGGCTGGCCGGCACGTCGTTGAACCGCCAGTCCAAGCGGGGGTGAAAGTGTCGCCAGACCAGCGTGCCGTCGGCGGCGTCGAGGCAGGCCATCACGCCGCCGTCGACAGGGAAGCGGGCGCTCCAGTCCGGATCGCTGTTCGTGCCGACCAACAGGCGGTCGCCCGCGAGAACCGGATCCCCGCACAGCGACCCGACCGCCCCCGGCGGCGACTGCCAGATCGCCGGCGGGGGCGAGGTCGCCCGGGACGGCCGCCGCGGGTGGACGACCCAGGTCGGATGCCCGCCCTCCTCGGCCCACACCGGCGTTTCCCCCGGCGCTGGCGGGGCCGCCGCCTGCATCAAACACAACGAGAGGAGGAGTGGGGAGGCGGGCATCGCCTCAGCGTACCCGGCCGAACCGACGACTGGCCGCGGTGGGGATTCAGGACCGCGCACGACGCCGCCCGGCACGCGGGGCGTGCCGGGCGGCGGGAACGGTCAGCGGCGGGGGCGGGGACTATTCGTCGCCGTCCTCGGCGTCCGGCGTGTAGCTCTCCGTGTCGTCGTCGCCCACAGTGGCGGCGACGAGCTTCTCTTCGTCGTCGGAGGCGGCCTTTTCGTCCTGCTCGGTCGTCGCCTTTCCGGCACCCTTTTTCCGGGGCAGGTTCGGCTTGGCGACCGTGCGGCCGGTGAAGTCGAGCCGCTTCTTCGCGTCCTTGGCGTCGGCATCCTCGCCCTCCAGCGGCACGGCGTCCACGAGGATCGAGTTGTGACCCTCGAAGGCCCCGCGGAGCAGCTCCTCGGAGAGCGGGTCCTCGATGTACTGCTCCACGCTGCGACGCAGCGGGCGGGCGCCGTACTCGGTATTGGAGCCCTTATCGATGACGAACTCGCGGGCGGCGTCCGTCATTTCGAGAGCCAGGCCGCGTTCGCCGAGGCGTTCGCGAACCTTGGACAGTTCGATGTCGACGATGTGCTTCAAATTCTCCCGGTTCAGTTCGCGGAAGACGATCACGTCGTCCAAACGGCCGATGAACTCCGGCTTGAAGGCGGCCTCGACGTCGTGGAGCAGGCGTTCCTTCATCTTCTCGTAGGAGGCGTCCTCGTCGCCCTGCTTGGAGAAGCCGAAGCCGGCCCCGCTGGCGATTGATTTGGCGCCGACGTTCGTGGTCATGATGAGGACCACGTTCTTGAAGTCGATCTTGCGGCCGAAGCTGTCCGTGAGGTGCCCCTCCTCCATGATCTGGAGGAGCATGTTGAACACGTCCGGGTGGGCCTTCTCGATCTCGTCGAGCAGCACGACGGCGTAGGGTCGGCGGCGGATCTTCTCCGTGAGCTGGCCGCCCTCCTCGTAGCCGACGTAGCCCGGGGGGGCGCCGATCAGGCGGGAGACGTTGTGCTTCTCCATGTACTCGGACATGTCAATCTGGATCAGCGCGTCGTCCTCGCCGAACAGGAACTCCGCCAGCGTCTTGGCGAGCAAGGTCTTGCCCACGCCGGTGGGGCCGGCGAACAGGAAGATGCCCGTGGGCCGCTTCGGGTCCTTCAGGCCGCTGCGGGAGCGGCGGATCGCCTTGGAGACCTGCTTCACCGCCTCCTTCTGGGAGACGACGGTTTCGTGCAGTTCGTCCTCCATGGCGAGCAGCCGGACGGCGTCCTCGCTGGAGAGGCGGGTCAGCGGGATGCCGGTCATCTTGGCGACGACCTCGGCGATCACGTCCTCGTCAACGGTGCCGTCGGTCTGCTGGGACTGCTCCTTCCACTCCTCAGTGGCGGTCTCCTTCTTCTGCTTGACCTGATCCGCCTGATCCCGGAGGGCGGCGGCCTTTTCGAAGTCCTGATTGGCGACCGCCTCTTCCTTGGCGGCGTTCAGGCGTTCGATCTCCGCATCGAGGTCCTTCAGGTCCGGCGGGCGGACCATGGACTTGAGCCGGATGCGGGCGCCGGCCTCGTCGATCACGTCGATCGCCTTGTCCGGCAGGGCCCGCTCGGAGATGTACCGCGTGCTGAACTCGACGGCGGCTTCGAGGGCGGCGTCGGTGATCTCGACGCGGTGGTGCTTCTCGTAGCGCTCGCGGAGGCCGCGGAGGATCTCCACGGCCTGCTCCGGGCTGGGCGGCTCGACGTTGACCTTCTGGAACCGGCGTTCCAGGGCGGAGTCCTTCTCGATGTACTTGCGGTACTCGTCCAGCGTGGTGGCGCCGATGCACTGCAATTCGCCGCGGGAGAGAGCCGGCTTGAGCACGTTGCTGGCGTCGATGGCCCCCTCGGCGCCGCCGGCGCCGACCAGCGTGTGCAGCTCGTCGATGAACAGGATGATGTTCTTAGCCCGGCGGACCTCGTTCATCACGGCCTTGATCCGCTCCTCGAACTGGCCGCGGTACTTCGTGCCGGCGACCATCATGGCGAGGTCCAGCACGACGATGCGGCGCTCGCGGAGCAGGTCCGGCACGTTGCCCTCGACGACCATCTGGGCGAAGCCCTCGACGATGGCCGTTTTGCCGACGCCCGCCTCGCCCAGCAGGACGGGGTTGTTCTTCTGGCGGCGGCAGAGCACCTGAGTGATGCGCTCGATCTCGTTGGCGCGGCCGATGACCGGATCAAGCTTGCCCTGCTTGGCCAGCTCGGTGAGGTCGCGGCCGAAGCTGTCGAGGGCGGGGGTCTTGCTCTTGCCGGTCCGCTTGCCGCGTTCGCCCTTGGAGGAGGCCCCTGCCCGCCCGCCGCGGCCGCCGCCTTCCTCGTCCTCCTCGCCCCCTTCCAGGCCGTGTCCGAGCAGGTTGAGAACCTCCTCGCGGACGTCCTCGAGCTTCAGGCCGAGGTTCATCAGCACCTGGGCGGCGACGCCCTCCTGCTCGCGGAGCAGGCCGAGGAGCAGGTGTTCGGTGCCGACGTAGTTGTGGTTGAGGTTGCGGGCCTCCTCCATCGCGTACTCGATCACCTTCTTGGCCCGCGGGGTCTGCGGGAGCTTGCCCATCGTGACCATGTCCGGGCCGGACTGGACGATCTTCTCTACTTCCAGCCGGATGCCGCGGAGGTCGACGTCAAGGTTCTTCAGGACGTTGGCGGCGACGCCGGAGCCCTCTTTGACGAGGCCCAGGAGAATGTGTTCGGTGCCGATGTACTCGTGGTTGAACCGCTGGGCTTCCTGATTCGCCAGCTGCATGACCTTGCGGGCGCGGTCCGTAAAGCGTTCGTACATAGCGGGGCTGAGTCTATTTCGTGTCGGTCGGTGCGATACGTCCGCCGCGGGGCGGGAGCCGACGCCCCGGGGGGAGCGAACGGGCGGACAGCAGATTGTAGGCGACGACCGCGAGGCGGACCGGCGGAAAGTCGACCGACGCTCTCGGGAGGGGGCAGGAGGGGGCCAAGACTCTAGAATGCCCGGCCCCCCCTCACAACCGCCCCGACCGTCACCTCCCCGTCGTCATCTCCCGTCCCGTCGCCCGCAACATGCCCCCGGACCCCGCCGCCCTGCGCCTGCTGGACGCCGCCGAGAACCGGGCCCGGGAGGGCTTACGCGTGCTGGAGGACCACGCCCGGTTCGTGCTGGACGACGCGGCGCTGACGGCCAAGTTGAAGTCCGTCCGCCACGCGCTCGCCACGGCCCTGCCGGTCGGGCGGGAGGCCCGTTGCGCCGCCCGCGAAACCGCCGGCGACGTGGGCACGGCTTTGAGCGAGCCGACGGAGCGTTCCCGTCCCGACGCCGCGAGCGTGCTTGCGGCCAATGCGGCCCGGGTGCAGGAGGGCCTGCGCAGCCTTGAGGAGTGGTCGAAGATCGACGCTCCGGAGCGGGCCGCGGCCTTCGAACAACTCCGCTACCGCGTCTACACGATCGAAAAACGCCTGCTCGCGGCGACCGCTCGGCCGTCGCTGGGGGCGTGGCGGGTCTATCTGTTGCTCACCCGCTCCGCCTGCCGGCGGCCGTGGGCGGACGTGCTGCGTGCCGCCTGCGAAGCCGGGGCCGGGCCGATTCAGGTTCGGGAGAAGGATTTGACCGACCGGGAATCGCTGGCTCACCTCCAGGAGGTACGGGCGATCACGGCCGCGGCGGGCGTGCCGCTGATCGTCAACGACCGGCCGGACCTCGCCCGGCTGTGCGGCGCCGACGGCGTGCACCTCGGCACAGACGACCTGCCGATCGAACCCGTGCGGGCGATGCTGGGCGAGCGGGCGCTGATCGGCGCCTCCACCCATCGCCCGGAGGACGCGACGGCGGCCCTGGCGGCGGGGGCGGACCACCTCGGCGTCGGTCCGTGTTTTCCCTCGGACACTAAGGCCTTCCAAGCCTTCCCGGGGACAGATTACCTTCGATGGGCGGCCGCGAACGTGACGGCCCCGTGGTTCGCCATCGGCGGGATTGACGCTGGCACGGTAGAGCGAGCCGCCGCGGCGGGGGCGGGTCGAATCGCTGTCTGCGGGGCGATCTGCGGGGCGGACGATCCGGGCGCCGCGACGGCCGAACTGATGGCGTCGCTGACGGACGCATCTCCACGGACCGATTGATCCGTTACACTGGAATCCCCGCCCGGCCCTCACGGCCGACTCGCCCGCCCCACGTTCCCCCGGTTTGCCATGGCCGCTCCGCTCCCGCGTCGCACGTTTCTCCGCGGGGCCGGGGCCGCCTTGGCGCTGCCCTGGCTGGGGGCGATGAACCCGGCACTGGGCGGCTACCGCGAACCGACCGGCGGACGACTGGCGACGCCGCCGCTGCGGTCGGCGTTCCTGTTCAAGCCGAACGGCATGCGTCCGGACCAGTGGACGCCCGAGGGCGACGGCGAGCAATACGAACTCTCCCCGCTGCTCAAACCATTAGCGGGGGTGAAGGGCGACTTCTCCGTGTTGGAGAACCTCTGGAACGAGCAGGCCGTCGGCCGCAACGGGCACTGGCCGAAGATCCCGGCGTATCTGTCGGGCGGCTACGTCGTGCGGACCAGCGGCCGGGACCTCGACATCGGCGGTCAGACCGCTGACCAGCTCCTCGCCCAGGAACTTGGCGACCGCACCCCCCTGCCCAGCCTGGAATTGGGCGTCGACGAGGCCTACAGCGGCGTCGACAACATCGGCGGCGGCTTCACCCGCATCTACGGCTCCCACATCGCCTGGCGGGACCGGCACACGCCGGTGCCGAAGGAGATCGTGCCGCGGCTGGCGTTCGACCGCCTGTTTCGCAGCGGCCCCAAGACTCCCCCGGTCAGCGGCTTCACGACCAGGCAACAGGCCGTCACCGACAGCCTCGCCACGGACGACACCTCCGTCCTCGACCTCGTCCTGGACGACGCCAAGGACCTCCGCCGCAAAGTCGGCGTGGAAGACCGGGCGAAGCTGGACGAATACCTCGCCAGCGTGCGAAGCGTGGAAACCCGCATTGAAAACGCCCTCAAGCCGCAGAAACGCTGGATCAACGAGGGCCGGTTCGACGTCCCCCGCCCCGGCCCCGGCATCCCGGAGGACTTCACCGAACACACCCGGCTGATGCTGGACGTGCTCGTGCTCGCGTTCTGGACGGACACCACCCGCGTGGCCACCTACATGTTCGGCAACGCTCAGACCGGGCGGAACTTCTCCTTCCTCGACGGCGTGAGCGGCTCCTACCACTCGCTCTCGCACCACAAGAACGAGCCAAAGGGGATCGCCACGTACGTGAAAATCAACGCCTGGCACTCGGTTCAACTGGCCTACCTGTTGGAGAAGATGAAGGGGCTCAAAGAGGCCGACGGCACCCTGCTGGACCATTCGCAGATCCTGTTCGGCTGCACGATCAAGGACGGCAACGCCCACCAGGAGCACGACCTGCCGATCCTGCTGGCCGGCGGCGGCAACGGGGCCTATCGGCCCGGCCGGCGGGTGCGGTTCGAGAAGGACACCCCGCTGTGCAACGTGCTGCTCCGCATGCTCCAGACGGCCGGCGTGGAGCGGGACGCCTTCGGCGACAGCACCGCCGTCGCCCAGAACCTGTAGCGGGCGGTTCCGCGGGGCGCCTGCCCCGCTTGATTGCCGGCGACGGACGGCGTTCTCCGGGGTGAGAGCGGCCGGCACGACGGCGGAAGGGAACGCTGCGCTGTCGCAGGCGTCACACTTCGGGAGGAACCCCCGCCGAGGTCGGCGGGGGCTCCCCTGGAGAGGCTCTACACCGCAGACTTCCCATGGTACACTTCAGGCCCCGCCGATGCGTCCGTGCATCGCACTGCCTGCCTCCACCGACTGGGACCCCGCATGCCCCGCACCGCGCTTGCGCTGGGACTGACACTCGTCGCCGCAGGGAGCGGAGGGACTGCGGAGGCGGCGAATCCGGCCGAGGTGGAGTTCTTCGAAACGAAGATCCGGCCGGTCCTCATTGAGCGGTGTCTGGCGTGTCACGGGGCGGAGTCGGACCCGCCGGACGGCAATCTGCGGCTGGATCTGAAGGCCGGGTGGCAGGCCGGCGGGGACAGCGGCCCGGCCCTCACGCCGGGCGACCCGAACGGCAGCGTGCTGATGGAGGCGCTGCGGTACGAAACCTACGAGATGCCGCCGGACGAAAAGCTGCCGGCTCACATCATTAAGGACTTCGAGACGTGGATCGCCGGCGGGGCGGTCGATCCCCGAGAGGGGACGTTGGACGCCCCGGCCGAGGTCCCCGCCGCGACCGTCGAAGCCGACGGCTGGGCGTATCAGACGCCTGTCGCCGAGCCGATCCCGGCGGTGCAGGACGAGGCGTGGCCCCACACGCCGGTCGATCGTTTCCTGCTGGCGAAGGCGGAGGCCGCCGGCCTCGCCCCCGCCGCGGACGCCGCCCCGGAGGTCGCCTTCCGCCGGTTGCACTTCGACCTCAGCGGCCTGCCGCCCTCCCCGGAGCGGCTGGCGGCATTCGTCGAGGACCCCAGCGAGCGGAACTGGGCCGCGGCGGTCGATCGCCTGCTCGCCTCGCCCCGGTTCGGGCAGACATGGGGGCGTCACTGGCTGGACGTCGCCCGCTACGCGGACACCAACGGCAGCGACTTCAACGCGACCTGGCCGGACGCCTGGCGCTACCGCGACTACGTCATCGATTCGTTCAATGAGGATCGGCCCTACGACCGTTTCCTCACGGAGCAGATCGCCGGCGACCTGCTGCCGGCGGAGACGGACGAGCAGCGGACCCGGCAGACCGTCGCCACCGGCTTTCTCGCCCTGGGCACGAAGATGCTCTCGGAGCGGGACAAGGTGAAGCTGACGATGGACGTCGCCGACGACCAGCTCGATACCGTCGGCCGGGCGGCGTTGGGGCTGACGCTGGGCTGCGCCCGTTGTCACGACCATAAGTTCGACCCGATCCCCACCCGCGATTACTACGCCCTGGCCGGCATCTTCGCGTCGACGAAGACGCTGGACGGGGAGATTCAGCAGTACGTCTCCGACTTCGTCCGCGTCCCGCTGCCGGAGGACCCGGCGGCGACGGAGGCCCGGGAGGCGCACGAGGCCCTCGTCACCGAGGCCGAAGCCGCGGTGAAAGAGGCGAAGGCGGCGCTGAAGGGCCTCGACCTGTTCCCCGCCGGGGCAGTGGTCGTGGATGACGAAGCGGCGACAACGGTCGGCGAGTGGCGGCAGAGCACGTATTCCAAGCCGTTCCACGGTCGTGGATATCTCGTGGCCGAAGGGGACGGCGCTACCGCCACGTTCGCCGCGGAACTGCCCGCCGCCGGGCTGTGGGAGGCGCGACTGCTCTACGCCGCCTCCGCGGGCCGCGCCTCCAACGTTCTGGTTCACTTCCAGTCCCCGAACGGCGAATCGGAGACGATCGTCGATCAGCGGACGCCCGGCGCCGCGCCCGGTCCCTCGGCGCTGGTGGGCGAGTTCGACGCCCCCACCAAAGGGGCACAGGTCGCCGTGGTCGTGAAGAACGAGGGCGCCGACGGCTTCGTCCTCGCCGACGCGGTCGTCTTCGTCCCCGTTGGCAGCGAGGCCGGGGCCGATCCCGCCGCGGTGGAAGCGGCCCAGGCCGCGGTCGAACAGGCGGAATCGCGTCTCAAGGATCTGAAAGAGAACGCTCCGCCCTCGGCGCCCACGGCGTTCGGCGTGACGGAACTGCCCGAGGACGAGATCGGCGACACCGCGATCCGCATCCGTGGCGAGGCCCGGCAGGAGGGCGACGTGGTGCCGCGCGGCTTCCTTTCGGCCTGCGGCGGCGGTCCGGCGGAGATCAAAGCCGGCAGCGGGCGTCTCGAATTGGCCCGGTGGATCACCCAGTCGGAACACCCGTTGACCGCCCGGGTGTTCGTGAACCGCGTGTGGGCCCACCTGTTCGGCCGCGGGATCGTGGCGACGCCGGACAACTTCGGCGCCCTCGGCGCCCCGCCGACGCACCCCGAACTACTGGACCGCCTCGCGGTCGAGTTCGTGGAGGACGGCTGGCGGATCAAGCCGCTGGTGCGTCGCCTGGTGATGAGCCGCACCTACCGGCTCTCCTCCGTGCATCCAGACGCCGCGGCCGCCGACCCGAACAACGAACTGTTCGCCCGGGCGAATCGCCGCCGTCTCACCGCGGAGGCGCTGCGGGACACGACGCTGCACCTCGCCGGACTGTTGGAGGAGGCGCCGCCGAACGACTCGCCGGTCGCCGGCCAGCCGAATATCGCCAAGGCGATCCCGGTGGACGACCTCATGGTCCGCAGCATCTACCTGCCGCTGGTTCGGAACGAACTGCCGGACGGGCTGGCCGTGTTCGACTTCCCGGATACGGAGATGGTCGTCGGCGACCGCCCGACGACGAACGGTCCGGCTCAGAGCCTGTTCCTGTTGAACGCCCCCCAGGTCCGCAAGCGGGCCGCGGCGACGGCGGATCGGTTCCTGATCGGCTCCGGCACGATCGAGGAGCGGCTGCGGGCGCTGTACGGGGCGGCCCTCTCCCGCGAGGTGACGGCGGAGGAACTCCCCCGGCTCATCGCTTATTTGGAGGCCGCCGCCGACCGCGACGGGGAGCAGGCCGCCTGGAGCGACCTGGTGCACGTGCTGTTCTGCTCCGCCGAATTCCGCTTCCTCGACTAACCCGTTCCCTCCCCTCTCCCCCAGAAACGCATGCACGCCCGCGATCCGCACGCCTGTCATGACTTCGCCCCGGCGAGGACCCGCCGAGACGCGCTGCGCACGCTGGGGGCCGGCTTCGGCTCGCTGGCGCTGGGGGGCATGTGCGCCGACCTGTCCGCCGCCGAGGCCGTCGCCGGACCGATCGCGGCGGGCTCGCGGACGCATCACCCCGCCAAGGCCAAGCGGGTGATCTTCCTGTTCATGCACGGCGGCCCCGCCCAGATGGACACCTTCGAGGAGAAGCCCCGGCTCTCGAAGGACGACGGCAAGAAGCTGCCGCCGCGGCCCGGCGCCCTGAAGTTCAACGACGCCAGCTCGACCCTGCTGGGCAGCCCCTGGAAGTTCCGGAAGTACGGCCAGTGCGGCAAAGCCGTCAGCGAGCTGTTCCCCCACGTCGCGCAACATGTGGACGAGATCGCCTTTCTCCACGGCATGCACAGCCGCGGGCAGAGTCACGGGCAGGCGGTCTGCATGCTGCACACCGGCAGCGACAACCTCCCCCGCCCCAGCGTCGGCTCCTGGGTGAGCTACGGCCTCGGCACGGAGAACCGCGACCTGCCCTCGTTCATCTCGCTGGCCCCGCCATCGAATCACGGCGGCCCGCGGAACTACGGGCCGGCGTTCCTGCCGGCGGAGCACCAGGCCACCGCGATCGGCCGGGCGGGCAACCTGGGGTCCGGCTCGGTGCAGCATCTCGCCCCGCCGAAGAGCCTGTCGGAGCAGCGCCGGGCAGATCAGCTCGAACTGCTGGCGGACCTTAACGCGGACTACTCCGGCCGCATCGAGGCGGTCGCCGGCGCGGAGGATCCCGCGGTCGAGGGGGCGATCCGCGGGTTCGAACTGGCCCACCGCATGGCCGGCGTCGCTCCGGAGGCGCTCGATCTGTCCCGGGAGACGAAGGAGACGCAGGCCCTGTACGGCGTGGGCGAGAAGCCGACGGACGGCTTCGCCAAACAGTGCCTGCTGGCCCGCCGGTTGTGCGAGGCCGGCGTGCGGTACGTGCAGGTCTCCACCGGCTACAGCTGGGACCAGCACGGCAACCTCAAGAAAGGCCACGCGGACAACGCCGCCAAGGTGGACCAGCCGATCGCCGCCCTGCTGGCGGACCTGAAACGCCGCGGCCTGCTGGAGGACACGCTGGTCGTGTGGGGCGGCGAGTTCGGCCGCACCGCGACGGCTCAGGGCAAGGACGGCCGCGACCACAACCCCAGCGGCTTCACCATGTGGATGGCCGGCGGCGGGGCGAAGGGCGGCGTCTGCCACGGCTCCACCGACGAGTTCGGCGCCTACGCCGAGACCGGCCGCACCCACATGCACGATCTGCACGCCACGATGCTGCATCTCCTCGGTCTGGACCACGAACGCCTCACCTACCGTCACGCCGGCCGCGACTTTCGTCTGACCGACGTCGCCGGCCGCGTGGTGCGCGAGGTGATCGCCTGAGCCGCGCCGGCTCGGGCCGTCCGGCCGGCGTCACGCCTCGGACGGCATCTCGGCGTCCTCCGGAGGCGGTTCGGTTTCGATGTGCGGCGGCAGTTGTCGCAGGTAGAACGGCGCGACGAAGTCGGGGCAGCGCCGGATCATGAAGCTCCTCACCTGCCAGCGGAGCGGGCGGTCGAACAGGTTCTCCGGGCCGAGGCGGAGCGGCTGCACCGCGGGGGGAGCCGTCTCCGTTGCCTCATGCATGAAGTACTGACCCGCGAAAGTCGCCACGCGGCCGGGCTCGGCCATCACGCCGAGGCTGACCCACGCGTAGTCCGGCGGCGATTCGCCGAAGCCCTGGACGGCGGCGTAGCCGCGATTGCGGTCCCACGGAAAGGGCAGATAGCCCACGTACCCGGGCACGGAGCGGTCGTCCGGTTGGAACAGGAGCATCGAGCCGCCGGTCGCCGCGGTGAACTCCGCCGGTAGGTCGGACGGCCCCGTCCAAACGCCGGGCCCAACACCGACGCCGACCGCCCGGCCCATCTCGTCGCCCTGGGCGTCGATGTGCACGACCATGTTGAACGCGAAGGGCTCCGGCAGTTTCGCCAGCAGGCTGAGATACGGGGCGGACCCGCGGTCGGAGCCGTACAGGTCGACCGATCCCCGTTTGTCGACCGCGTCCTCCGCGTCGCCCGGCGTGACGCGGAACCAAGATGCCCCGCACCGCCACCCGGCGAGAGCCTCGCCCAGGACCGGCCCCACCGTCTTCCCCTGATAGAGCGAGTCCAGCAGCGAAAGCGTTTGCTCCACGTCTACCAGCCAGTCCCGCTGGAGCGGGTCGTCCCCCGCCGCGGCCCGCACGGCGGCGACGTCCTCTTTGAGGGCACGGACCTCATCGTGGGTCAGGATCGGGGCGTCCGGGTGCACTTTCTCGGCGAGCCGGGCGGCCTGCTCCGCGGCCTCGCCCTCGGCGGCGGCGAGCGGCCCCGCCACGAACGCCCGCCGATACCCATCGAGGACCGGCCGCAGCTGGATCGGGTCGAAATCCGAATCCGGCCAGAGCTTGAGCACGGCCAACTGCCGGTCCGGCATGCCCTCGTCGGCGAGCGATCGGCTCAACCCGCCGACGCGTTTCGCCCACCGCCCGTAGGAGCCGTCGATCGGCAGGCCGCCCTCCTCGTACTCATTGGTCAGAAAGTCGGCGTAGGCGGCCAGCGTCTTGCGCCACGGCCCGGGGGGCGGCGGCCCGTAGCCGTCCGCGAGGTCGTCGGCGACGGCCCGCACCATCTCCAACCCCAGCCGGGGCGTGTCGGTCTCCCGCAGGTCGTCCCGCAGGCAGGACTGCGCCAGTTCGATCATTTCCTGGTGCGATCCGCCCCACCGCGGCAGCAGGCCGTACTGGATCGAGGAGTAGGCGGACTCGAAATCGACCTGGGCGGCGACGGCCTCCGCAAACCAGAGCCGCTCGTCCACGGGGGACCCGCCGCCGCGGGAGACCCGCTGCAGGAGCGTCGGGGCGACGGGGAGATTCGGGTGGGCGAGCCAGGCCGCGTGGCCGTGCCGGCCGGCGGCGGTCCCGAACCGGTGCAGGCCCTCCCAACCCTCCTCAGTGACTTCGGAGGCGACCTCGCCGCCGCGGGCTTCGAACCCCGCCTCCGAGAGCATCCCGCAGAGCACGGCGTGGAAGGCGTACGGATCGCCCCCGTCGGCGGCGCCGTCGGACAGGGCCGCGGCGAGGGCCAGTCGCGGCGGGTCGTCGGCCGGGCCGTTGGCCGGGAACCGGCAAATCACTTCCCAGGCGTTGTGGTAAAGAAACCTGGGCAGTTGAGGGCGGGCGGCGACGGCCTCCGGCGTCACGCTCGCCGCGAACGTCCGCAGGCCGTCGGCCGTCGCCGCGACCCGCTTCGACACGCTGAAAGCGTTCGCCGCTTCGGCGTCCTCGTCGTCGGCAAACCCCGCCGCCTCCGCGGTGGCCGCTCCGAGAAGCGCCCACAGGCTGGCCCGAAAGCGGAGGGCGCCGGGAACGCTTTCGTCGGACGCCGCGGCGTCCGCGGCGCGGACGAGTTCCGCCAAGTCTGCGACGCGCAGCGCCCCCGGCTCCGCCGCCCGCACCGTATGGAGGCCGATCAAGGCCTGCAGAACCGCCTCCTCCGTGCCAGCCTGCCGCAGAGCGTCGACCGCTTCGTCGAACTGATCCGCCGTCTCCCGCTTGTCGCATCCCAGCGTCCGGGCCATCGCCCGTAGCGTCTCCGTCTCGTCCTCGCGAAGGCCGTGCGATTCGGCGAGGGTGTCGATCTCCTCCATCCAGATCGCCAGCGACCGCTCGCAGTAGCGGTCCTGCGTGTGACTCCGTTCCATCGGCCGGTCGGCGTCCTCCAGCGAAGCGAGGTCGAGAGGCGGCAGGCTCAGCGGCCCGGCTTCCCCCTCCAAGGAGAAGCGGGTCGCCGCGAACCCCCCTTCCCTCAGTCGGCGGATCTCCTGAACAAATTCGGCGTCGCTCTCTGCGAGAGGCTCCTCCCAACGCCGGTGCAACTCCATCAGGCTGGGCGCGGTGAAGTTCCACCGCTGCGCCGCCTCCTCCGCCTCAGCTTCCACCTCGGCGGGCGACGTCTCGTTCGCGTTTCCTTCCTGCGAAGCCAAGGTCGGGACGGCGGGGGCGGCCTCCGGCTGACAGCCGATCGGGACCAGCAGCCCGGCGGTCGCCGCGACCCCCAATAAGCGAAGCGAACGCATGCTGACAGTTCCGGGCAGGAGGGCGAGGCGAACCGGCCGAACCTATCGCCCGCGGCAAGCCGCCGCGACGTTCCCCGGATCGCTCCCGCGCATCCCCCGCGGCCCTCACCACCACCGCATGCCATAGTCGGCCAACTTCTCCGCGGCCTCGGCGGCGTTGCGGTCGGCGAGCAGTTCCCCAATGCGGTCACGGTTGCGGGCGAGCATCCGGCGGAACTGCACTTCGGCGAGTTGAAAGCGGCCGAGGCGGCCCGGCGGCCCGGAACGCTCTGTCGCGGGGGGAATCGAACCGCGGGTGCGGTAGGCAGACAGGGGACGGTCGAGGGCGTCGACGGCCAGCGTCATTCGCCCCGCGACGCCGCGGGCGATCGTGGGGTTCTTGTTGTGCAGCAACGGTTCCAGGGCGAGCAGGCCGCCGAGGTCGATCTCGTGATTGCCGATCAGCGCTAGTGGGGCGGGGTCGCCGCCGCTCACCCGGCCGGCGTTGTAGGAGTGGGCGATCCAGTCGATCGGGGCCAGCAGGCCGAGGAGGACCACCAGTGCCGCGATCCGCAGTTGCCGGCGGACCAGCCAGGCGAAGCCGCGGTCCCGGGCGATCTTCGCGACCACCGCCGCAAACCCGCCGGCGACCGCGGCGATCCCGAGGAAGCCCACGACCCGCAGGCGGGACAGCCCGTTGAAGTCGACGTAGATCAGCAGGCGGTTGCAGACCGCGGCGACTAACAGGAAGTTCAACCCGCTCCAGATCCAGGCCAGCCGTCGAACCCGGTCCGCCCGCGGGTCGGCCAGCAGCGAGCCGCGGAACAGCGCCGACAGTAGCGCCGTCGCCGTCGCCAGCGCGACCGTCAGCCACGCGGCGCCTTCGTGGGCGTAGCCGGCGTAGTAGAAGCCCGCCGGAAAGTCGCGGCGCCACAGCGTGAGGAACTCGAACGGCAGGTAGGCGGCGAACACCCCGACCACCACCAGCAGCGTGTTCCGCACCGCCGGGTAGGCGATCGACTCCGCCGGGGCGCTCGCCCGTCGCCGGTCCCGCTCCCGGTCTTCCAGCGTCGCCAGCGGGTCGAGCAGCGACTCCCGCACCAGCGGCCGCAGCAGGCCCAGCGCCGCCCCGCCGACGAACACCCACAGGAACGTCTGCCCCGGACCGGGCACGATCCAGCGGATCGCGTCGCCGAACCGCGCGGAGACCCGGGCCGCCCACTCGCCCACCGTCGCCTTCAGGTCCGGGTTCGCCAGCAGGAACAGGCCGGCGAACGCCAGCCCCGCCGCGACCGGCAGCAGGACGCTCCACGGCCGGGCGGCGTGGCGGGTTCCTTCGTCGGAGCCCGCCGACGGGGGGACGTCGGGTCCGCTCTTCCGATCGGACTCCCGCCGGAGCAGGTGGCGACTGTTCAGAACCGCGGCCGCGGCGGCGGGGAGGGTTTGAAGCCAGAGGACGGCCACGTCCAACGTCCACACCCGCCGCCCGCTGCGGGTCAGGGCGAGCGCCGCGAGCAGCACGACGCCCGCGAGAACCGCCCCGCCCCAGCCCAGCCAGGCGAGCCGGGCGGCCGTCAGAACCAGCAGCCCGGCGACTATGGCGAACCCCCGCCAGTTCGCCCCGCGGAAGGGCGACCCGAGGGCGATCAGCGGCACGCAGCCCAGCAGGAACAGCCCGGCCGAGGCGTACCCGCCGGTCCGATAGATCAGCAGGTCGAACAGCGTCACCGCCGCGAGGGCCGCCAACGGTTCCCGCAGCGTCGCCGGCGGATCGGGGGCGACGGCGGGCGGCGGGTCCGCGAACGGATCGACTGGTTCTTCGGCGGAGGACATCGGCGCTTTCCGGAGCGAAGCGGGCGAGTCTACCGGCCCGCCTCCGCCGCCCGCGACTCGCCCCGCGGCAGGCTCGCGAGCAACTCCAGCTGCTCCGTGAGCGGTTCCGTCAGCGCCTTCAGCGCCGCCCGCAGCCGGCGCAGATCGGCGGCGGCGTCCACGTCAAAGGAGACCGGTTCCTCCGCCACGCCGCCCAGCGGGGCGAGGGCGGCGGCGGTTTGGACGGCGGTGACGGCGGCACTGTAGCTCACGGACAGAAACGCCGACCGCGGAATCGGCCGGCGGCCGCCCAGCAGCCAGTAGCCGCCGTCCGTGCAGCGGCCGAGACGGAAGTCCGCCGGCTCCCGGTCATCCAATAGCGCCGCCGCCGGACGCAGCAGGCGCTCCGGCGTGTGGTGCGGCGAATCGCAGCCGATCAGCAGCACGGCGGGGCGTTCCGCGATTAGCGACGAGTAGACCGTGTGCAGCCGTTCGCCCAGCCCGCCGGTCCCCTGCCCCACGGTCCGGCGGCCGGCCCAGAACGGGTCGTCGACGGCGTCCGGCTCCGCAACGGCCCAAATCACGTCGAGCAGCCCATGGGCCGCCGCGGCGTCCGCGACGGCGGCGGTGGCGGCGAGGCTGGCCCGGTAGAACGCCTCCGCCGTTTCCGTGCCCACGTCCGCGGCCAGCCGCGTCTTCGCCGGGGTGCGGCCGGGCGTTTTGGCGAAGACCACGAGGGCGGCTCGGTCGTGGTTCGTCATCGGCCCCGCACCCACGCCCACCACTGCGGGGCGGCCTGGCGGGCGGTCAGCCAGAGATGCGTCGCCGTCGTGCGGGCCCAGCCGCCGCGACGGTATTTGCGGGCGCTGGTGACGATCGCGGCCGGCAGTTCGATCAGCGGCGCCCCCACCCGCCGGGCGGCCCAGGCGAACAGGTGGCCCTCGCCGTACGGGGCCGCTTCGTCGAACCCGCCCAGTTCCTCCCACAGCGAGCGGGACACCATCAGTCCCTGATCGCCGAAGGGCATGCCGAACCGGCGGCTGCGAAGATTCGCGGCCCAGCCGTTGAGGCGCGTCAGCGGCGGGCCGTCCGTGTCGAAAGCGAGCCGCAGATAGCCGACCGCGCGGGTCAGCGTCCGGCCCTGTATCACAGCGGCCCGCAGGTCGGCGGCGGTGAGGCGGCTGTCGGCGTGCAGGAACCAGAGCGTTTCGCCGTCACACGCCCGGGCGGCGGCGTTCAGTTGCACGGCCCGGTTGGCCCGTGGGGCGGTCGCCCACTCCGCTTCCGCAGGCAGTTCTTCAGGGCGGGGCCCAGCCCCGCAGCAGATCACGCGGCCGCCGGCGGCCGACAGCGGGCGGAGGTCCGCCAGTAGCGCGACCCACGCCGCCTCGCCCGGGCCGATCGGGATGCAGACGCTCACACCGACGGCCCAGTCCGCCGCCTCGACGGGCGGGAACGCGGGGCGGCGGGCGGCGAGCGTCGACATCGGGCGGCATCGAAGGCGGAGGCCGGCCGCGTCGCAAGGGTCGGGGACGAAGCAGCGTCACGCCGGGCCAAGTGCCGTTCGCGGCCGAAGGGGGCCGGTTCAAGCGGTTCGGCCGGTTCGCCCGAAACTGACGACGGGACCCGCTGCCGGTCGGCGTTCCCGCCCCGCGCTCAATTCGACGGACTCCCGATGACTGCCCGCTCCGCACTCCGCACCGGCCGCGGCCCCGCCCGCCTGGCGTTCGCGGGGGCGTGGGCGGCGGTTCTCACGGTGGCGCTCGCCGCGATCACGGGCTGTCAGGCGATGCACCCGCTGGACGGCGTGCCCGCGGAACGCCTGGCGGACAGCTTCCGCACCCCCGTTCGCACCCCGCGACGGCCGATCGACCCGTCGCTGCTCGGCCAGCCGCGGCCGTCGGTATACCGGCTGGACACCGGCGACGTCCTCGGGGTATTCGCCCCCGCCCTGTACGGCGACGGCGGGTTGGGCAGCCCGCCGGTGGTGGTCGCGGAAACGACGCTGAACCTCATCCCGGGACAGGGCTTCCCGCATCAGGTCGGCCGCGACGGCGCCGTGCACCTGCCGTTCCTCGGCCCGGTGCTGGTGCGGGGTTTGACCCTTGAAGAAGCCCGCGGCCGGATCGTCGACCTCATTCGGACCCAGTTCGAGATCGACCGCTCCAAGGAGGACCCAATCGTCCTGCTGAGCGTGCTCAAGGAGCGGACGATCTCCGTGGTGGTGTTCCGCAACGAAACCGGGCCGGACGGAGCGGTGGACAACAACGTCGCCGGTCAGGGCGGGGAGCGGTTCGATTCGCCGACCGGCGAGGTGGTCGAGCTGCCGGCCTATCAGAACGACGTGCTGCACGCCCTCGCGGCGACCGGCGGCACGCCGAGCCTCGAGGGGGACGTCTGCGTGACCGTCGCCCGGGCCGGCGGCCTGCGGCTGACCGGCTGCGGCCCCGGCGGCTGCCAGCCGGCGGGAAACTTCGGCGGGGCGGCGGATGAAATGGCCTTCGGGCCGATCGGCGGGCACAGCGTCGGCCCGGCGCTGGCGCCGACGCTCGCCGGGGCGCCGACGGTGGACGGCCCGCAGGTCGTCAAAATTCCCATGCAACTGCTCCCCGGGCAGCCGCCGGGCTTCTGTCACTCCGACGTCATCCTCAAGGACGGCGACGCGGTCTACGTGGACAGCCGGACGAAGGACGTCTTCTACACCGGCGGTCTGCTGGGGCCGGGCAGCTTCCGCCTGCCGCGCGACGAGGACATCGACGTGCTCGAAGCCCTCGCCGTGGTGCAGGGCCAGCGGCAGAGCGTCGGCACCACGCGTGCGCTCACCGGCAACAGCGTGCTCTCGCGGGACGTCACCGCCGGCGCCAGCAGTCTGATCATCCTGCGGGAACGCCCGGACGGCACCCGGCTGCGGATCGAGGTGGACCTGCGGGACGCGGTGGTCGATCCCCGTCAGCGGATCCTCATCCGGCCGCAGGACTACCTGATCCTCCAGTACCGCAAGGGCGAGGCGTTCGTCGCCGGCTTCGAGCGGTTCTTCATCGAGGGCATCGTGCAGGGCGTCTCGACCGGGATCTTCTTCAATAACTGACGACGGTCCCCCGCGACGAGGAATCGCCGCCCCGGTCGCTCCTGCCCCCCGGCAGCGGCGGCCGGGGCGGCGGGCGTCGACGGTCAGGCTTCGACGGCCAGAGGAAACCCGCGACGGCCCGCGGGGGTCGGGCGACCGGCGTAACCGGCAACGTTTCCGAAACGGAACGAGCTCTCGCAACCCCCCGCGTTTCGGTGTGAGCTAGGTTGCTGCGTCGGCTCTCGCGCGCCGGGCCATGACGGCCCGCGGCGCGGATCGTTCCGGGTCGACTCCGCTCCGTCGGTTTGCCCCAAGACCGCTCCGCCATGCACGCGTCGCCCCGCTCCCCGCACGATCCGACTTCCCCCGGCGCGCCGGGCCTCTCCTCACACGGGACGCCGCCGGTCGCTCCGCACGAACAACCGCAGGCGTTGCGGCTGGTCGCCGACGTGCTCGGCGCCGTCCGGGCCCACTGGCGGGTCGCCGTCCTGTTCTTCGTGGTCGCCAACGCCGCGGTGCTGGCCGGCATCATGCTCTGCCCGCGGAGCTACGTCTCCGAGGCGAAGTTCCGCGTGAACCCGGGTCGGGAGACGAGCAGCCTCGACCCGACCGCGACCGCCGGCTCCAGCCAGATCAGCCTGTCGCAGACGAACCGCGAGCAGGACCTGAACACCGCCGTGGACGTGCTGAACAGTCGGGCGGTGCTGGCGTATGCGGTGGAGCGGATCGGCCCGGAGCCGATCCTGCAGGGCTACGTTCCGGCCGAGGGCGAAGTCGCCGACGACGGCGGCGGAGCGCTGGACCCGGAGGCCGCCGGCGTCGACCCCGGCCCGCTGGCCGCGCTGGGCCTGTCCGACCCGGTCAGCCGGTTCGAGAAAGCCGTGGAGGCCCTCGGCCAGATGACGGAGGTCGTCTCCAACAAGAAGTCGGACGTGATCAGCGTCTCCGTCGAGGCGGAGAAGCCGGGGCTCGCCCAGCGGATCTGTGCGGAGATCGTCGCCGGCTTCAGGCAGAAATATACCGACGCCAGCGAGATCGAAGGCTCCAGTGCCTTCTTCGCGGAGAAGGCGAACGAAGCCAAAGCGGACCTCGACCGCACCGCGTCGTTGCTCGCCGAGGAACTGAACGCCCTGGGCATCTCGACCGTCGACGGGCGCCGCCAGCAACTTCAGGAGGAACTCAGCCGTCTCAGCGGCGAGGAGATGGACCGCCGCAAAGCGTTGGAGGGCACCCTCGCCGAGGCGGCGGGCTACGAGCGGGTCCTGGCTGAGACGCCGCAGACGATCGACGCCGGGCAGACGTCGAATCAGGCGACCGGCGCCCCGGACGCACTGCGGAAGGAGATCGCGGACCTGGCCGCCCGCCGCGAAAAGATCGTGCGGGAAACCAGCGCCAAGGCGCCCGGCGCCGTGCGGTTGGAGCGCGAGATCGCTGCCGCCGAACAACTGCTGGCCGGCCTCTCCGCCGAGAGCGACCAAACGACCACCGCCGCCAATCCGGTCTGGCAGGAACTGACGAAGTCCCGGCTGACGGCCCAGGCGAAGGCGGAGGGCCTGCGGGCCGAACTGGCGGCGATTCGCTCCCAGTGGGACGCCGCCCGCAGCGCCGTCGCCGAGCTGAACAAACGGGAGAGTCGCATCCTCGCCCTCCAGACGGAGCGGGACGAATCCGCCAAGAGTCTCGCCAAGTACGTGCAGAACCGGGAGCTGACGAAGGTCGCCGACGAAATGGGCGCCCAGCGCATCTCCAGCGTGAACGTGTTCCAAGAGCCCAGTTTCAACGCCAAGCCGGTCGCCCCGAAAAAGCGGTTGATCGCCCTGGCCGGGCTGGCCTTCGCCGGCTTCGGGGCGCTGGGCCTCTGCCTGGCGTTGGAATACCGCCGCCTGTTCTTCCCGAACGAGGAGGACGCCCTCGCCCCCGCTGCGGCTTACGGCGGCAACGGTTGGGCGGATGCGGCCGAGAACGGCGCCCCTGCGGCACCCGCGGTCGGCTACGGCAACGGACGGCCGGCGCCCGCTTATGCCGCCCCGTCGGGGTTCGAACCGTCCGCCCCGCCGTCGCTGACGGCCGATCGTCCCCGCTGAGGGGTCCCCGGCTTCGTTCCTCCTCGTTCCACACGCCGACCACCGACTGTCCCGCTCGGCACGGCAGCCGAGCGTCCCCCCTTCACCGCCCGCTTCGCCCAGCGGAACCCCTGCCATGAAGCTGCCGTCCCTGTTGCGTCGCCCCGCCCCCCCGACCCACGGCCTGCCGGGGCCGGAGGCGTTCGGGCAGAGCCTGCGGGTCGAACTGATGCGGGCCGACCGCGGTCGCAGTCGGTTCTGCCTCGCCGTGTTCGACCTCGACGCCTGGACCGCCGCGGGCGAGGAGCGGGCGGAGGATTTCGCCGCCTACCTGACTGAACGACTGCGGGCCACGGACTACGCCGGCCTGTTGGGTGCCGAACGGTTAGGGGTGATCCTGTGGGACACCGACGAAGCCGGCGCCGCCCGGTTCGTCGACAAGGTGCGGCGCGGCTGGGTGGCGACCCGCAGTCCGGAGGCGGTGATCTACGCCTACCCCAGCGACCGGCCGATCGGCGAGCCGCCCACCCCGGCCCGGAAAAGCTCCGCCCTGCCGCAAGGCTTCGCCGAGGCGCCGCCCGCGGCCCCGGTGGGGGACGCCGACGCGGCCGACTCCGCATCGGATCGAGACGAGAACGACGACGACCCGCCGCCGGTGCCCGTGTTGCCGTTGGAGGAGGTGCTGCTCTGTCCGCTGCCGCCGTGGAAGCGGGCGGTGGACGTGGTCGGGGCGGCGGTCGGGCTGGCGGCTCTGTCCCCCCTGCTGCTCGCCACGGCCGCAGCGGTGAAGCTGACGAGCCCCGGCCCGGCGCTGTTCCGGCAGACCCGCGACGGACTGGGCGGGCGGAAATTTCTGATCAACAAGTTCCGCACGATGGTCCCGGACGCCGAGGCCCTCAAGGACGGCCTGCGGGCCCGCAGCGAGCAGGACGGCCCGGCGTTCAAGATGGAGCACGACCCCCGCATCACCCCGCTGGGCCGCTGGCTGCGGAAGACCTGCATCGACGAGTTGCCGCAGCTCTGGAACGTGCTGGTGGGCGATATGTCGCTGGTCGGGCCGCGTCCGCTGGATAGCAAGGAGATGGCCCACACCGGTTGGTGGGAGCGGCGGCGGTTGCTCGTGACGCCGGGGCTGACCTGCATCTGGCAGGTGGACGGCAAGAGCAAGGTCACCTTCAAGGAGTGGATGCGGATGGATATCCGCTACATGCACCGCCGGACCTTCGCCGGGGATCTCGGCCTGATTTTCCGGACGGCCTGCAACATCGCGATGCACCGCGGCTCGCACTGACGCAGGGTTGCCCGTTCCCGCCTGCCTTCGCCCCCGCCCGAGTTCGTCATGGCCGCTGTCGCCTCGCTGGACGATCTGCCGCCCGACTTCATGCCCGACGTGCCGAACGCCGGCCGCTCGACGCCCGCCGCTGGCGTTCCGATGGACCTGACGACGCTGCGGTTTCCGCTCGACAGCCCGACTCCCCCGAGGACCGAGGCGCTGCGGAGCTGGCTGACGCCGCGGCTGGCCCTGCCGCTCCGCCCGCTGGCCCACCGAACTGACGCCGGGACCGCCGCCGGGACCGGGGCGTTGATGTACCACCGCTTCAGCGACCCGGTTCCCGGCCTGCCGCGGCCGACCTGGAACGTGCCCCCGTCCCGGTTGCACGCCCAACTGTCCGGCGTACTGGCCCTCGGCTATCGGGCGGTGCGTTTAGAAGAGGCGCTGGACCGCCTCGCGGCCGGCGAGCCGACCGAACCGAAGACCTTCGTGGTGACGATCGACGACGGCTACCTGAACAACCTCACCCGCGGCCTGCCGATCTTCGAGTCGCTGCGGGTGCCGGTCACGCTGTTCGTGGCGACGGGCTATCTGGGCAGTTCCTCCCCGTACCCGTTCGACGACTGGGCCGGCAAGGGCTGCCCGACCGCCCCCCGCGAGAGCTGGGCGCCGATGAGCCGGGACGACCTCAGCCGCTTCGCCGACAGCGCCTACGTCTCCCTCGGCGCCCACACGCACACGCACCAAGACTTCCGCGGCCGGCCGGAGCTGTTCGCCGCGGACGTCACCGAATGCTGCCGCGTGCTGCGGCACGGTTACGGCGTGGAGCGGCCGCCGCTGGCCTTCCCCTACGGCACCCGGGAGCGGGGCTTCAGCGGGGGCGAACTGAAGGCCGCCGCCGAGCGAACCCCGGTCCGCTGCGGTCTGACGACCGCTGACGAATCGATCCGCGTCGGCGCGGACCCGTTCGATCTCGGCCGGTTCACCGCGACTGCGAGCGATACCGCCGCGACCCTCGCCGCCAAGTTGGACGGCCGTTTCGGAGCGCTGAAGCGCCTGCTCGGCCGTGACGGCGCCCCGGCCCCCGCGGTTGCCGCGGTCAAACCCACACCGGATGCCGGGGGCCGCTCGTGAGCGCACTGGCCCCCCCCGCCCCGGGTCGTTCCGACTCGCCGGCGTTCGCCGATTCCGCAGACTCCGACGCCGACATGGAGGCGTTTCTGCCGAGCGACGATCCGTACGCACTGAGCGACGTTCCGCGTCTCGCCGCCCCCTCAGAGGCGCGCGGTGCGGCGGTCGAACCGGCCGTCTGCTCCGCGGACGAACCCGCCGGCTGCGTTCTCTCTCCGCCGAAGGCGGAACGGGAGGATTGGCTGGTCGCACTCTGCGCCCGCTTCGTCGGACGGGAACGCGCCCGGGCGGCGCTGTCGATCGGCGATCAGGCGATCGTCAGCGGGACGAACTTCGTCACCTCCGTCCTGATCGGCCGGGCCGCGGGCCGGGAGGCGTTGGGCGTCTATCTGCTGGCGCTCTGCCTGATCCAGTTCGTCCGGGGCGTGCAGGAACAGACGGTTTACGGGCCGTACCTCATCTTCTGCCACAAGCGGAAGGGCACGCGGCTGGCCCGCTACGCCGGCAGCGTGCTGGTCCATGAGGGGCTCTGGCTGCTGGTCACGGCGCTGGGGCTGGCGGGGCTGGCGGTCTATCTGAACCTCGGCGGGGAGCCGTCGGGGCTGCGGGAATCGAGTTGGATCCTGATTGCCGCGGCGCCGCTGATCCTGTTCCGGGAATTCGCCCGGCACATCGCCTTCGGTCACTTCCGCAGCGGCACCGCCGTGGCGCTCGACGTGGGCGTGGCCGTGCTGCAGATCGCGGGTCTGGGGGCGTTGTATTGGTGGGGGACGCTCGACGTGCCCAGCGCGTTCGGGGTCATGGGCGCCGCCTGCCTGCTGGTCTGCTGGCCGTGGTGCCTGCGGTTCGTCCGCGGCGTGCGGGTGCGGGCGCGGGCCGTGGCGACGGACTGGCGCCGCAACTGGACGTTCGGGCGTTGGGCGCTCGCCACCCACCTGCTCCACGGGGCGAGCCACTACCTCATGCCTTGGGTCGTGGCGCTCGTGGACGGCGAGGCGGCCACGGGCATCTTCGCCGCCGGCTCCACCTTGGTGGGGATCGCGAATATGTTCGTGCTCGGGCTGGCCCACTACGTCTGTCCGAAGGCCGCGGAGCGCTTTCACGAGGACGGCGTGCCCGGCCTCCGCCGGGTGCTGCGGGCCGCCACGCTGATCTTCTCCGCGACGCTGGGGCCGTTCGTGCTAATCTGCTGGGCCTTCGGCGACGAACTCTCCTCCCTCGTCTTCACCGACGCCTTCGCCGGCGCCGGGATGGTGCTGACGGTGTTGGCCGTGAACATGTGGGCGAACGCCCTCTCCATGACCGCCGGCAACGGGTTGTGGGCGGTGGAGCGGCCGGACGCGAACTTCAGCGCCGACGTGCTGAGTCTGGTGATCGTGGGCCTCTGCACCGCGGCGCTGATCGGCGCCTACGGCGTGATCGGGGCGGCGGTCGCCATGGCGATCGGCGGGTGGGTGGACGTGTTCGCCCGCTACTTCGCCCTGCGAAAGGTGCTGAAGGGCCTCGACCACGGCGCCACGACCGCCGGCCCGGACGCCGCCGCGTGAACGACGCGTCGTCCCCGCCCCCCGCCTCCCTCGGCCGGTTCGCTCCGCCGCTGGTCGCGGCAACGCTCGCGCTCTGCTTCGCGGGGGCGACCCACCTGTGGGGCACCTCGCTGCGGCCGGACTACGCCCCGGACGCCCAAGAACTGGCCCGGAGCCTCGAAAGCGGCGATCTGCTCCGTCGGCTGGGGTTCCTCACGCTCGCCGGGTGCGGGGTCGTGGGGCTCGCCGTCGGCCGGGCGGGCGAGTGGCGAATCCCGCTGCTGTCGCGCGGCGCCGGCTTCACCGGGGCGCTGCTGGCCGGGATGTTCGGCTGGTGGGCGGCGAGCACGCTCTGGAGCGACGACCCCGCCCTCACGGCCCGGCGCATTCTGGTCCTGGGGCTCTATCTGCTGGGCGTGCTCGGGGCGGCGCGGGCGTTGACCGGCCGGCAACTGGCCGTCGCCGGGGTGGGGGCGGTTTCGTTGCACCTCATCGCGGGCGTCGCGGCCGAGATCGGCCTCCGCACGTTCACGCCGTGGCGGGACGAATATCGCTTCAGCGGGACGATTCATCCCAACATCCAGGCCCTGCAACTCGCCGCCGGGCTGTGCGGCTGCGTGGTGCTGTCGGGCCTGTTCGCGAAACGCACTCCCGGGGAGCGGACGAACGCCTGGTGGCTGCTGTGGGGCGCCGTGCTGCTGGGGTTCCTGGTGCTGACGAAAAGCCGCACCGCGACCGCCGGGGCCGTGCTGGCGATCTCGCTGACCGGGCTGACGGCGGCGAGCCCGGCGACGAAATTGCTGAGCCTCGCCGGCGGCGTCGCCGGCGGGGCCGGCCTGCTGATCGCTATCTTACTGGCCGGGTCGGACCCGACCGGAGAACTCCGCGACGCCGCCCTGATGGGCCGCACCGACCAGCAGAGCAGCCTGTCCGGCCGTCTGCCGATCTGGGAGGCGATCCTCCCCCACATCGCCGAGCGGCCCTGGCTGGGGCACGGGTACGGAGCGTTCTGGAACTTGCAGCGGGTGGACGCGATCAGCGACGAGGTCGGCTGGGCCCTGTCCGCGAGCCACTCGGGCTGGATCGAATCGGCCGCGGAGGTCGGGCTGATCGGCGCCGGGCTGATGGCCGCCCTGCTGCTGTGCGGCGCGGGGCGAGCGGCGGGGGCGATTCTGGATCCCCGCCGGGCGGGCGATCCGCTGCCGGTCTTCGCCGTCTCGCTCACCCTGTTGCTGATCGCCAACGCGTTCACGGAGGCGCTGATTCACGACGTCCGCCTCGTGCCGTTCCTGCTGTGGGCGTGCCTGGCGAAGTTGACCGTCCTCCGCGATCGCCCCCCGTGGCCGGGGCTGCACGCCGCCGGCCGCCCGGCTGTAGCGGCGGGCGGCCGGGAAACGGCTTGGAATCAGGGCGCCGGGCCGGAACCGGCCGACTCCCAGGTCCGTGCGACGCACGGTTGAGCGAGCGCGACGGCCCCCGTGGGTTCCGCGTCGGCTCCCGTGTCCCCCGCCCGCTTTGTTCCGCATGCACGCCGCCCCCCCGTCCCTCGCCGGTCCGCCTGCGGCCGCGGACTGGCACGCCCCGGTCCGCCCCGCGGCGGGCGGCGTGCTGCGGCGCGGGCGGCTGCCGAGCGGCAAACGGCTGTTCCTCGCCGCGGCGTTTCTGGTCGGCATACCCTTCTATTTCGCCGGGCAGTCCTGGAACACCAGCGCCGCCGCGGCGTTCACCGAGACCGCGGAGGAGATGGAGGCCCGGGCCTCCGGCGGGAACGCCCTGCGGCAGATCGCCTTCCTGACGCTGGGCGGCTGCGGGGTGTGGTGCCTGGCGCGTGATCGCCGTCACCAGGCCCGGCCGCGCCCGGCGTGGTGGTCGCCGCGGATGCCGGGCGGGCGGCTGGCCGGTCTGCTGCGGGAGTGGGCCGGCGTCGCCCGGCGGGCGCACCCGGTCGCCTGGACGCTGGCGTTGTACATCGCCTGGTGCTTCGCCAGCGTGCTCTGGAGCCACGAACCCGGCCAGACCGTGCGGAAGCTGGTGGTGCTCGGCTGCTGGACCGCGGGGAGCCTCGGCGTGGCCCGGGCGCTGGAGCCGCGGCGGATCATCTGGCTGGGCGTGCTGTTGCCGGCCCTCTACCTGCTGATCGGCGTGCTGGCGGAACTGTCGCTGGGCACCTTTCGCCCCTGGGCCGGGGACTACCGCTTTGCCGGGACGATGCACCCGAACTCCCAGGGCCTGACGCTGGCCAGCATGATCGCCGGGGCGTTCGTCCTCTGGCAGTCCGAACGTCGGGAGGCGGCTCAAACCGGGGCGAACAACGGCTCCCGCCGCCTGCGGTGGGGCTGGCGGCTGCCGGCGCTGATCGCAGCGGGGGCTCTGTTCACGCTGCTCACGAAGAGCCGGACCAGCGCCGCGGGGCTCGTGCTCTGCCTCGGGCTGCTGACGGCGATCGCCGTGCCGCCGCGGTGGCGATTGGCGGCGACGGTGAGCGGCGGAACGTTCGGCGGCCTGTTCCTGCTGGTCGCCCTCTCCCTCGGCTCGGACCCGCTGGGCGGCGCCCTCGATGCGGCGACGCTGGGGCGGAAAGAACAGATCTCCTCGCTGACCGGCCGTCACGAAATCTGGGAGGAGATCGGTCGGTTCACGGATCGCCGCCCGCTGGCCGGGTTCGGCTACGACACCTTCTGGACGCCGGAGCACGTGGCGATCGTCAGCGAAAATTGCGGCTGGGGGCTGCGGGAGGCCCACAGCGCCTACCGCGACGTGCTGCTGAGCGTCGGCCTGATCGGGTTGTGGCTGCTGGTCCCCGCCCTGGTGTGGGGCTGGTTCGCCGCGGCCCGCCGCTACGCGGCGGGAGAGCGCCGGGCGGAAGGACGGCCCGGGGCGCCGGGCGTCGGCACGGGCGACCCGCTGGCGGGCTACGTGGCCGGGCTGCTGGCGGTCGGGCTCCTGAACGCCTTCACCGAATCGGCAATGAGCATGGTGCTGTTCACGCCGTTCCTGATCTGCTGCGGGCTGGCCAAGCTGTACGTGTTCCCGCAGGAAACGGTCTCCCCCTTCGCCGGCGGCCGCGACGCGTCCCCACCGGCCCCGGCTCCGTGACCTACGCTCCTGACGACGGAGCGTCGGGCTCCTTTCAGTCACAGTTCTTCGACCGACATGATCGCACTTCGCCCGCCCCTGGACCCCGGCCCCGGCGTGTCGCACGGACGGACCGGCCGGTCCGTTCCGCCGGCGCCCGCGTTGAGGGAACGTCCCGTGGCTGATCGTCAGCGCGTCGAATCGGTTATCGAACGGGGCGGCGTCGGGGCGCCTTCGGTGACGGTCGTCGTCTGCACACGCAATCGGGCGGAGGGGCTGCGGCGGGCGCTGGAGAGCCTGACGAAGCTCGACGTCGCCGGCCTGCGGGTCGACGTGCTCGTGGTCGACAACGGCAGCACGGATCACACCGCCGGGGTGGTGGAGGAGGTCGCGGCGACCTCGTCGATCCCCGTGGCCCGCGTGTTCGAACCGACCCCCGGCGTGGCGAACGCTCGGCAGCGGGGGGTGACGGAGACCCGCGGCGACTGGATCGCCTTCTTCGACGACGACCAACTCGCCGAGCCGGATTGGCTGCACAATCTTTTCGCCCTCGCCGCGGCGAAGGACGCGAAGTTCGTCGGCGGCCGGGTCGTGCTGAGCCTGCCGGAGGGGCACGCCGGCCGAGACCTCGCCCCGTTCACCCGGATGCTGCTGGGGGCGAGCGTCGGCATGCCGGCGGCCTGTCGCTACGACATGAAGACGACGCCCGGTGCCGGGAACATGCTGGTCCACCGCGAGGTGTTCGAGCGGGTGGGACCGTTCGATCCGGCCCTCCATCGCGGTGAAGACACCGATTTCTATATGCGGGCCGTCGATGCGGGCTTCGCCGCCTGGTACACGCCGGACGCCGTCGTGCACCACTGCATCCCGGCGGACCGGATGAACGACGCCTACCTCTATCGGCTGTGCGACGTCATCGGCAACGGCACCGCGGAGCGGGACTTCGATCGCTTCGGCCGCATGAAACTGTCGGCGGTCTGGATCGCCCGCCTGGGACAGACGGCGCTGAGCCTGTTTCCTCTCTGGGCCTGGGCGAAGCTGACCGAAGACGCAGAGGGGAAACGCGGCCGGCGCTGCCGCTTGCGGGTGGCGCGACGGTACCTCCGCGACACGGCCCGCTTCGTCGTTGGGTTGCCGGTCGAGACCGTTTGACGGGCGCCGCTCGCCCGTGCCGGTCGCGGCGGACAGGGCGAAAAGGCCGGATCGGGATGGCGAAAAGGCCCCATGCGGCCGCGGCGTGACCTAGGTTTGAGCATTCCGCCTCTCGCATCGCTCCCGCGCCCGTGATCGACGTCGTGCCCGCCACCGGCCCCGCTCCGACCGAGATGCATTCCGCTTTGGCCGCCGGGCCGGTCGTCGTCCGCCGGGTCGCCGAACTGAATCCGGCGGAAGCCGCCGCGTGGGACGCCGCCGTCGACGCCGCGGCCGTGCCCACCCCCTATCTCTCCCGTCAGTTCGCCGAACTGGTGGACCGCTGCCGTGGCGGCGTCCGCGTGGCGCTGCTCCACCGCCCCGGCGACCGGCCCGGCATCGACGCCCCGACGGGTTTCTTCCCCTTTCAGACGGACGGCCGCGGCATCGGCCGGCCGGTCGGCGGCGGGATGAACGACTTTCACGGGTTGCTGGCGCCGGACGATCTGCCGGTCGACCTGCCCGCCCTGATGGCGGCCTGCGATCTGCGGGTCTGGAACTTCGACCACCTCCTCCCCCACCCGTCGCTCGCCGACTGCGTCGAGCGGTGGGATCGCAGTCCGTACTTGGATCTGTCGGGCGGCTACGAGACCTACTACCAGGCCCGGCGGGCCGCGGGCTCGCGGAAGGTGAAGCAGATCGCCCGGCTGGATCGGAAGTTTGACCGGGAGTGCGGCCCGATCACCTTTGAGCCGCACGTGACGGACGTCGCCGTGCTGGACGAGTTGATTCGCTGGAAGCGGGCGCAATACGCGGCGACGGGGGTGTTCGACATGTTCACGCTCGGCTGGCCGCGGGGGCTGCTGATCGAACTGCTGACGGCGAACTCGCCGCGGCTGACGGGGCGGTTCTCCGTGCTGTACCGCGACGGGGAGCCGGTCGCGGGAGACCTCGGCATGCGGTGCGGGGCCGTGCTGCACAGTTGGTACTGCGCCTACGACGACGCCCACGCCGCCTACGGACCCGGGCACATCTGCACGCTGCGCACCGCGGAGGCCGCGGAGGCGGACGGCGTGACCCGCCTGGAACTGGGCAAGGGGCCGGAGGAGTACAAGCAGAGCCTCGCCAGCGACGCGGTCGCGGTCGGCGAGGGGGCGATCGACGTCCGCACCCTCGCCCCGCTGGCTCGCACGTGGCGTCGGGCGTACCGCGGGGCGAAGGAGACCGTCGCGAACGGCCCCGCCGCCGAGCCGCTCCGCCGGGCGGTCCGCCGCGTGAAACGCCTCGCCGCGGCGGGCGGGTTCTGAACGGTTCGCGTTCTAACCCTCGTTCCCTCCACCGCTCCCCCCGATGCCCGCCCCGTCCCGACCGCCGCAGTTCCTGCCGCCGCATTCCGGCAGATGGCAGGTCGTGCGGCCGACGGAGCTGACGGAGGAAGACATTGCCGCGTGGGTCCGGTTACACCGCGCGCGGCCGGAGTTGGCGAGCCCCTATTTTCACCCGACCTTCACCCGGCTGGTCGCCGCGGCCCGGGCGGCTCATGCGCGGGACGACGTGCGGGTGGGGGTGCAGCGGGACGAGGCGACCGGGGAGCCCACGGCAATCTTTCCTTTCCAACCCGGCCGCTGGGGTCGGGCGACGCCGCCGGGCGGACGGCTGTGCGACTTTCACGGCCTGATCGCCGCGGCCGGTCATTCGCTCACTGCCGTCGACCTGCTGCGGGGCTGCGGGCTGCAGTCCTACGCCTTCCACATGCTGCCGCCGGGCCAACCCGCGTTCACCCCCGCGGGCGACGGGACCGAGGCCGGTTGGGAGCGGGCCGGCGTGCGGATCAATCTTGCGGACGGGTTCGACGCGTACCTCGCCCGGCGGGAAGAGGCAGGCTCGAAGCGGCATCGCAAAATTGCCCAGTTCCGACGTCGGATGGAACGGGAACGCGGCGAAGTCTCCTTCACCTGGCACGACCTAGACCCGGAGGCGTGGGAGCGCCTGCTCCGCTGGAAGCGGGCTCAATACGCCGCGACGGGCTTCTGCGACGTGCTCGCCGCCTCGTGGGTGCGCAATCTGCTGGCCCGCTGCCGGGACGCGGGGACCGCGGACGAATCGGACTTCGGCGGCGTGTTCTGCACCCTGCGGGCCGGCGGGGAAGTGGTCGCCGCCCATCTGCTGCTTCGCAGCGGACCGCGGCTGCACGCTTGGTTTCCTGCCTACGACCCGGCCGCCCGCGGGCTGAGCCCAGGAAACGTCTTGATGCTGGAACTGTTGCGTCATGCGGCGGACTGCGGCGTCGCGGGGGTCGATCTCGGCGCCGGGGACGAGCCGTATAAGTCCGATTTCGCAACCGATCGATTCGCCCTGCTCCGCGGGGCAGTGGAGACGCCGGGTGCCGCGACGCACGCCGTCGCCGCGGCCCGCAGGGTTCGAGACGCCCTGAAGGCGCACCCCGCCGGCGCCCCCGCCCGCCTCGCCGCCGCCTGGGTGCGACCGCTGCGGGAACGCCTCTCGCTGCGTTAGCCGATCGTCTCGTCGCCGCTGCCCCTCCTTCGTTCGCTTCCCCCCACCGCCCGCTCCCGTGCTTGATCTGCCGCTCCGCATTCTGGCGCTGGGCCTGTTGCTGCTCTGGGCGGCGCCGGCGGGGGCGTTCGTCGTGCAGGTCCTCGCCGCCCTGCTGCCGGTGAGGAAGAGGCCGGAACCGTCGACCGTCGCCCGCCCCGGCGGCGTCGTGCTGGTGCCGGCCCACAACGAGGGCTCGCTTGTCGAGGGGCATGTGGCGGCCCTGCTCCCGCAACTCGGGCCGCACGATCGATTGGTCCTCGTTGCGGATAACTGCTCCGACGACACGGCCGCCGCCGCCCGCCGCGGGGCGACGGGAGCCGACGGGACCGTTCATCCCCGGTTCACCCTGCTGGAACGCAACGATCCCGACCGCCGCGGTAAGGGCTACGCACTGGACTTCGCCCTTGACCGGCTGGCGGCGGCGGACGCCGACGGCCGGTTGCCCGCGGCAGTGTTCGTGCTGGACGCGGACTGCCGAGTCTCCCCCGGCGGGGTGAACCGGCTGTTGGGCGCCTGCACAGCGACCGGCCGGCCGGTGCAGGCCCGGACTTTGTGCGGCGTCGATCCGCAGACCGACGCCGACGCCGCGGGCCTGATGGCGGTCTCCGAACTGGGGATGCTGTTCAAGAACTTCGTGCGGCCACGGGGCGCCGCCCGGCTGGGGCTGCCCTGCCAGTTGATGGGCACCGGCATGACGCTGCCCGGGGCGTTTCTGGATTGGAAACGGGCCGAAGCGGCGTCCCGCGGCGGCGGCGTGTTCGGCGGAGACCTCGCCGAGGACATGCAGATGGGGGTGGAAGCCACGCTCGCCGGCCTGCCGCCGCTGTTTCTGGCGGACGTGCACGTCGACAGCCCGCTGCCGACCAGTCTTCGCGGCTTCGACGGACAGCGCACCCGTTGGGAACAGGGTCACCTGCAAACCCTGACCCGCGGCGTGCCCCGTCTGCTGAAGTCCGGCGTGCTGCGGGACGATTTGCGGGCGCTGGGCCTGGCCGCGGACCTCGCGGTGCCGCCGTTCAGCCTGCTGGTCGTGGGCTGGTTCGCCGTCGCCGCGGTGTTGGCGTTCGTTACCTGGTGGACGGGCTTCGTGGCCGCCCTCGCGGTGCACGCGGCCGGCGGGGCGGCGGTCGCCGCGGCGGTGCTCATCGGCTGGGCAGTCTTCGGCCGGGAGCGGGTGCCGCTGTCGGCGTTGGCCTCCGCGCCGAAGTTCGTGCTCCGCAAGCTGCCGATCTACAGCCGTTTCCTCAGCAATCGGATCGAGACCGAATGGGTCCGCACCGAGCGCGCCGCAGAAAGCGTGACCCGATGAGCGCCCTCGCCGCCCCCCCCGCCCCGGCGCCGCTGGCGCGTCCCGCTTCGCTTCCGGTGCCGGCCCAGTCGCGTCGCGGGGACGTCGCCCCCGTCTCGCTGTTCGGGTTGAAGCTCGATCCGGTCACGTTGGAGGGGGCCGTCGATCGGCTGCACGGCTGGATCGACGACTGGCGCTCCGCCGGCCGCCCGGCCGGAGCGGCGAAGGTGGTGGTCACGCCGAACGTCGATCACCTCGTCAAATTGCACCGCACGGCCGACCCGGCGACGACGGCGGCCTACCGGGCGGCGGACCTGACTCTGGCGGACGGCACGCCGGTCGTCGCCGCCTCCCGCTGGTTCGGTAGGCCGGTGCCCGAACGGGTGCCGGGGTCGGACCTCGTGCCCTCCCTGCTGGCCTCCGCAGCCACGGAGCGTCCGCTGACCGTCTTCCTGCTGGGCGCCGGTCCCGGTGTGGCGGACGTCGCCGCCGCCAACGTCGCCCGGGACACGCCGCACGCCCGGGTCGTGGGCACGCACTGTCCGCCGCTGGGATTCGAGCACGATCCGGCGGCGAACGACCGCATTCTCGCCCTGCTGGACGCGGCGCAGCCGGACGTGCTGGTCGTCGGCCTGGGCTTCCCGAAACAGGAGAAATGGGTGCACGCCCACCGCGATCGCCTGTGCTGCGGCACGGCGCTGTGCGTGGGGGCGACGATCGACTTCCTCGCCGGCAACGTCCGCCGGGCTCCGCGCTGGCTGGGCCGGGTCGGGCTGGAGTGGGTCTTCCGGCTCGGGTTGGAGCCGCGACGTCTCGCGGGGCGGTACGCGAACGACCTGATCCAGTTCCCCCGCGTGCTTTGGCGGCAATGGCGAACGGGCGGGGGGGCGTGAGCCCCCCCCCACGCCGCCGGGAACCTCCGCTCCACGGGGGACTGACGTCCCCCCGCTCGCCTACACTCCGCCCGTGACTGAGATCCCCCCCCTCCCGCCGGACGCCCGCGTGCTGTTGACGGGCGGCACGGGGCTGGTCGGCAGTCATGTCGCCGAACGCCTGCGGGCGGACGGCGTGGCTGTCCGAGCGCTCTGCCGCACTCCGGCCGAGGCCGGGTTCCTGGCGGACCTCGGCTGCGAGGTGACGGCGGGGGACCTGTCGGACGCCGCCTCCCTGACGGCCGTCGCCAAGGGCGTCACCCACGCCGTGCACTGCGCCGCGAAGGTGGGCGACTGGGGGCCGGTCGAGGAATACCGGGCCGTGAACGTCGGCGGCACGCGGGCGCTGCTGGACGCCCTCGCCGCGGAATGGGGGCCGCAGCCCGACCCATCCGCCCGGCGGCTGGTGCACGTCTCCTCGCTGGGCGTGTACGAAACGCGGGACCACCACGGCACGGACGAATCCGAGCCGGTCAGTCTGAAGGGCATCGACGGCTACACCCTCACCAAGGCGGAGAGCGAACTGCTGGTCCTCGACGGCCCGGCCGGCGTGCCGCTGGTCCCGGCGACGGCGGTGCGGCCGGGATTCGTCTACGGTGTGCGGGACCGCACCGTCTTGCCGAAGCTGCTCGCCAAGCTGAAAAGCGGCGGGTTCGCGTTCCTCGGCGACGGGGAGCAGCTGCTCAACAACGTCGCCGCGGCGAACGTGGCGGACGCCGTCGTGGCCGCCCTCACCGCCCCGAACGCGGTCGGCCGGGCGTACAACCTGACCGACGGCCGCCTCGTCACCCGGCGGGAGTTCGTCCGGGTCATCTGCGAAGCCGCCGACCTGCCCGTGCCCACCCGCAGCGTGCCGCTGCCGGTCGCCAGAGGCCTCGCGGCCACGCTGGAGGGCGCCTTCCGGCTGATGGGCAAGAAGCACGCCCCCCTGCTGTCGTCGGCCCGGATTAAGTTCCTCGGGCTGAACCTCGACTTCAATATCGACCGGGCCAAGGACGACCTGAACTACAGCGGCGAGGCCCTGTTCCACGAGGTGATGCCGGACGCCGTCGCTTGGACGCAGCGGCATGCCGCCGGCGAGCGGACCTGACGGCGTGCCGCGGCTGGCCCGGCTGACGTTCTACCACGTGCGCGTGCCGCTGCGGCGGACGGTGTCGCACGCCTCGCACACGCGGACGGAGAACGACGCGCTGTTCGTGCAGGCGGAGACGGACGACGGCCGCGTCGGCTGGGGCGAAGGCCTGCCGCGGGAATACGTCACTGGCGAGACCATCGACAGTTGCTTCGCCCAGCTCCTCCGAATCGCAGCCCCCCCGCCGCTGCTGGACGACGCGGCGGTCGTTCGCTGGCTGCACGGCCCCTTTCTCCCGGCGCCCAGCGACCGGTCGGGCGACGGCAACACGGTCCGCTGCGCCGTGGAGACCGCCGTGCTGGCGGCGTTCGCGGTCGATCCAGTCCCGCACCTGACGCGGCCGGCCGGCTCGAGGAGCGCGGGCGCCGGCCGGGTGCAGTACGGCGTCGTGCTCACCACCGGCAAGGCGTGGAAGCGGCGGGCGGCGGCGCTGGCCTATCGCTTGTGGGGCTTCCGCGACGCGAAGCTGAAGCTGGGCGTCGGCGACGACGAGGTCGCCGCCCGGCAGGCCCGGCACTGGTTCGGTCCGAAGATCGCGCTGCGGGCCGACGCCAACGAGGCGTGGGAGCCGGCCGAAGTCGCCGCGAAGTGCGACATGTTGGCCCGGTTGGGCTTCGAGAGCGTCGAACAACCCGTCCCCCGTGGCCGGGAGCACGAACTGCCGCGGGGCCTGGCGCTGCCGGTCGTCTGGGACGAATCCGTCCTCTGTCCCGCGGACGCCAAGCGGCTGCACGCCCTCGACCCGACCTGCCGGTTCAACCTGCGGCTCAGCAAGAACGGCGGGTTGCTGCGCCTGTGGGATGTCTTCGTCTGGGCAGCGAACCGCGGAATCCCCTGCCAACTCGGCTGCATGGTGGGCGAAGCGGGCCTGCTGAGCGCCGCCGGCCGGACCGCGGCGGGCCTCGCGGAGTGGACCCGGTTAGAAGGCGGATACGGCCGCCATCTGGTCGCCGAGCAGTTCACGCAGGAGGACTGGACGTTCGGCCGGGGCGGCTGGGCCGACCTGCCGCCCGGCGGGCTCTACCCGGCGACGAAGGTCCGCGGCGACGCGATCCAGACTGCGGCCGTTCTTAGCGAATCGCGGACGTTCTGAGGGGCCGCCTGTGAGGGGCTTGCGGGCGGACGGAGCGGTCGGCTCCCGGCCGGATTGTGCCGGAGGCGGCGGTCGGAAAGAATCGGGGGTCCGTTCGTTCGTGAGATCGCCATGCCGTTCCGCCCCGTCTCCCTGTTCGCCTGCCTGTTGCTGGTCGGGCCCCTCGCGCTTGCGTCGGCCGCCGCCGACGATGCGACCCCTCCCAAGCCGACCGAGTCCGAGCCCACCGCCGTCTTCAACGGCGAGAACTTCGACGGTTGGTTCTTCGCCCCGCACTACGACCCGCGCAAGCTCGCCGCGATGGCGCCGGCGGAGCGGGCGGAGTTTCTGAAGACCCACGCCGCTGCCGGCCTCGAGCACTGGCGGATCGAACCGGGCGAGGGCGGCGCGGAGATCGTCAACGACGGCCAGGGCCCCTACCTGTGGACGGACCGCGACTACACGGACTTCGAGCTGTCGATCGATTGGAAGATCACCGCGGGAACCGACAGCGGCATCTATCTGCGCGGCTGCCCGCAGGTGCAGATCTGGGACCCGGACGACGCCGATCCGAACGGAAACGGTCACAAGTTCGGCTCCGGCGGCCTGTGGAACAACCCGAAGACCGGCCCGAACAACCGCGGCAAAGACCCGTCGGAGCGGGCCGACAAGCCGATGGGCGAGTGGAATACATTCGTGATCCGCGTCGTCGGCTCCACGGTGACGGTGCACCTGAACGGCAAACTGATCGTCAACGAGGCGACGCTGGAGAACTACTGGGACCGTTCCCAGCCGCTGTTCCCCGCCGGACCGATCATCCTGCAGACCCACGGCGGCGAGACCCGCTGGCGGAACGTGACCGTGCGGGAAATCCCCCGTGGCATGTCCGAGAGCGGATTCCTGCTGCCGGACGGCGGCGCCGCCGGCGAGGGCTGGGACGAGGCGGCCGGCAATACGGCGACCGTCGGGGCGGACGTCCACGCGGCCTTCGGCCCCGTGACCGGCCAGCAGACCGCGTCCGTGACCGTGGGGACCCGCGTCGGCACGCCGGGCCCGGCGGTCAGCTTTGAGTTCGCCGCGGACGGCACCGTCGCGGCGAAGAACCCGCTCGCGGAAGTCGCCCGCCTCGGCTCCGGCGGCGGAGCGGGCGCGGACGGCGGGCCGGTTCCGTGCATGCTCGTGGATCGGGACGCCGCCGCGGCGGCTTACGATCCCGCGGCGGTCAACCGCGTGTACGTGCGGACGGCCGACGGCAGCGTGATCGCCTACCTCAACGGCACGCCGATCCTCGTCGCCGTCGACGCCCCGGCGGCGCGGAAGGAGCCGATTCCGTTCGCGGTCAACGGGGCCGAGGCGAAAGTCCTCTTCGTCCGGGCCGGCGACGAACGCCAGCCGCCGCCGGGCGACGAGGCCGACTTCACCGCGATCCCGTTGGAACCCGGCCTGCCCGGCTGGGAAGGCGATCTGGACGGCTATCCGGTCGAGGACGGCGTGATGACCTGCCGCGGCGGGGGGAACGTCTACCTGAAGGAGGAACTGTCGGACTTCACCGTCCGGTTCGAATTCCGCCTGCCCGAGGGCGGCAACAACGGCGTCGGCCTGCGGTTCGTCAAAGGCGAGAACGCCGCCTACAGCGGGATGGAATCGCAGATTCTCGACAA